>DATJRE010000128.1:0-4978 GCA_035505095.1 Bryobacteraceae bacterium
GTCGGAATTTGCCGGCGGCGCAAGGGAGGGGAGTGATGTTCAAGAGGATGACCACAACCAGCCTGGTGTTGTTCGTCCTGGGTGGCTTGTCCTACAGCCAGACTGCCGGTAAGACACTCACCTTCGATGCAGCGTCCGTGAAGCTCACACCCATGACGCCACGCGACGGCCGCGGGAGGATTATGGGGGGGCCCAGCGGAGGCCCCGGCACCGGGGATCCCGGCCGGATTCATTATGCGGACATGAGTTTAAAAAACCTCCTGATGAAAGCCTATGACGTGAGGGGTTTTCAGATTCAGGGGCCCTCATGGCTGGACACCGAGAGGGTTGACGTCAACGCCACGATGCCCCCGGAAACTACCAAGGAGCAATTCCGCGTGATGCTTCGGAACCTGCTGGTCGAACGATTCAGAATCACTTTGCATCGGGAGACCAAGGCGTCCCCCATCTACTCGCTCATGGTGGCTAAGGGTGGACCGCGGATGAAAGAGTCTTCACCAGTTTCGCCGACGAAGGATAATGCCGGCGCGGCACCCTCGTTTCCGGTCCCGGCGCAGCCGATTGGCCCCGACGGCCGGCCGGTACGCCCCGGTCTGACGCTGATGCTGATATCCGGACACGCCTACTGGATCGGTAAGCAGGAAACCATGGTGGATCTTGCCGACCGGCTCACAACAGAGGTGGGCCACCCGGTAACCGACGCCACTGGCCTCAAAGGGAGATATGATTTCACAATGACTTACTTACGAGAGGGCATGAATCCGCCAAATGGGCTGCCTCCACCTTCCGAAGTCGGCAGAGGAGCGCTGCCCGACGGTCTGTCCGAAGTGGATACTAGTCCCGATGTCTTCAGGGCCGTGAAGGAGCAGCTCGGACTTATGTTGAAGGCCGGAAAAGGTCCCTTGGATATGATTGTCATAGACCACATTGAGAAGACGCCCATCGAGAACTAAAAGCAGACTGCTTAGTAAACCGCGCGAGAGAGGTCCGCATGTCAGGGCAACCGAGACGAAGGCCTTCGCGGCCTGCCACGACTTGGTGGAGGGCTACCCGCGAGGGTCGCCTGCAGCGATGTTTTCACGCAGCCGGCAACCCATAGCCGCGACACTACAACAGTTTCTATACGGTCGGTTCAGCCGGCGGAGCAAAGGCTCTGCTATTCTGACCGTGGGGCCCTGTAGCAATGCTCTTTAAGCGGTATGGTCTTGCGTTGGTGGCTTTGGCATGCGTCGCGCTCGCGCAATCCGATGCCCGCGGTTTTCTCAAGCTACGACATGATCGCGAGGACCAGTCCTGGGCGCTGAAGAGCGGCCTTGCTGTGACAGACGTACGGGCGATGCGGGTCATTGCGGGCATTTCCGATGATACTTTCGCTTGGATTATCGACCTCGATGCCAAGTCTCTCAGGAAGAATAATCACGTTCTGCTCGTGCAAAGGGCCAACTTATGCGTTACGCTGCACGTCTTTGAGCACACGTCGGCCGATTTTAAGGAAGTATGGTCACTCAGTGAGATGCCTAGCAGAACCTGGATTCAAAACGAGATTGGAACCGGTCCGGGACACGGGATTTGCAGCCAAGCCCCACGCGCTCCGACCGCTCATGCGACACCGGATGGCCGGATCGTATTGGAAGTTCCTTTCCTCCTCGATCCCTCGGAGCGGACTCTGCCTACGTCTACATACTCCTTTGCCTGGGATGGCAAGAAGTATGCCCTGGTGGAAGAGCACCGCTGATTCACCGCCGCTCGAACTGAGCCGAGCATAGGCGGTCGGGCGGCTCTCCGATAACTCCAGGAAAACGGGCTTCCGGAAAGTGGACCGACGCTGTCCGCCCTGGCGGGCGAATGGACGAGATACTCACATTCCGAGGGACTCGGAGGGCGTGAGGGCCGCATTGTAGACTGAAATGGCGATGGCAGTTTCCTCAGCAGACGATCGCAACCGCGGAGCGTCGCGGCTGAGGCCCACGAGCGATCGGGGTGCTGACTCGCGAAGATCGGAGTTCGACAATGGATGACCAAACAGCCGCCGGCGTGGGCGGTCCCGAAGCACCGCCGGAACCGGCGCGTGCCGATCCGACAGCGGGAGAGATCGTCACCGAGGCGTTCGAGTACGACGGTGGGCGGAAGGTCACGGTGTACGTCCCGCCGGACCCACCCGAGGCAGTCGTGTTCGCCGGTGACGGTCAGCGGATCGCGCAGTGGGGCGGGTACCTCGAGGCGGCCGATGTACCATCCACGATGATCGTCGGGGTACACGGGCTGGCCGATGAGATGGCGCGGCTCCAGGAGTACTCACCGGTCTTCGACGCGGAACGGTTCGCGGCACACGAGAGGTTTTTCGTCGAGGACGTTGGCCGATGGGCGCGGTCGCGGTTCGGAGTCGCGCTGCCCGCCGAACGCACCGCGGTGTTCGGTGTCTCGGCGGGTGGAGAACTCGCGCTCGCCCTTGGGCTTCGGCATCCGGACGTCTTTGGTGAGGTCCTTTCCGGTTCGCCGGGCGGGGGTTACAAGCCGACTGGCGTGATGCCGGGTCGGATTCCGCGCGTGTACCTCGTCGCCGGCACGCTGGAGCCGTTTTTCCGCGCCAACGCGACCCGGTGGGCGGTGGCGCTGCGCGATGCGGGCGCCGATGTCGTGATGAGCGAGCGGGTCGCGTCGCACGGCGACGCGCTGTGGCGCGGAGAGTTCCCGCTGATGGTGGCGTGGGCGTTTGGACGTTAACGGATCGCAGTCTTTGGCCGGCGGTTGCGCGCCCCATTCCGGTCAGGCCAGGTTTATGAGTCGCGTTCTTTCCTACTCGTGCCGCAGCGCGCTCATGGGTTCCACGCGGCTGGCGCGGCGGGCGGGGATGGCGGCGGCGGCCAGCGAGACGGCCAGCATGGCTGCCGCGGCCAGCGCGATGGTCAGCGGATCGCGCGGCGCTACTCCATAAAGCATTCCGGCTACCAGACGCGCCAGGGCCAGCGCCGCGCATAATCCGGCGGCCATTCCGGCCAGCACCGGCAGGAGCGATTCGCCGAGCACCATGCCGATCACATCGCCGCGCTGCGCTCCCAGCGCCATGCGCACGCCGATTTCCTTGGTCCGCTGGGTCACCGCGTAGGCCATCACGCCGTACAGCCCCACCGAGGCCAGGCCCAGCGCCAGCGCCCCGAACACCGCGCAGAGGTAGGCGATCAAGCGCTCGTGCTGAAAGCTGGCGTCGACGTAATCCGCCAGCATGCGTACCCGCAAGACGGGCACGTTGGCATCCAGCAGATGGACTTGCCGGCGCACCGCGGCGATCACCGGGGACGCATCGCCCGCCACGCGCACGCTGAGCATGCGGCCTTCGGCGCCTTTGCTCCAGCTCGGAGTATAAATAATGCCGGCGGAATCGGGGCGGCGCACGCCCTCGTGGCGCACATCCTTCACCACGCCCACGATTTCCATGGCGCCCGCGGGGTCGTACTTGTCTTCAAAACTGAGGTGGCGGCCCAGAGGGCTGGCAGCCCCGAAGAAATGCCGCGCCATCGACTCGTTGACGATGCACACGCGCGAGGCGGCCGGCAGGTTGCCGCCGGGCGTGATGGCCGGCTCGTCCTGGGGGCGGAAGTCGCGGCCCAGCAGCATGGGGATGCCGAGCGTGGTGAAATAGCCTGCGGTGACGGAATTGGCCAGGCTGCCCATGCGCTCTCCAGGCGCCGGCTGATAGTCTTCGGCGGAAATACCCACGGAATAGGCCCACTCGCCCATGGGCGTCGTCAGCGACAGGGCGGCCGAGCGCACGCCCGTCACGCCGCGGGTGCGCGCCAGCAGGTCGTCGTAAAACTCGCGCAGGCGCTGGCCCTGGTAGCCGATCTTGCTGGGGTCCACGTCGAAGATGACTACGTTCTCTTTTTGGAATCCGATGTCGACGCGGTCCAGGTTGCGGAGGGTGCGCAGGAACAGCCCGGCGCCCACCAGCAGCGCCAGCGAGAGGGCCACTTGCAAAGCGATCACCGCCTTGCCCAGCCGCAGGCGCGACCCGCCGGCGGTGGCCGATCCGCCATCCTTGAGGGCCTCGGCCAAGCCCAGGCGGCTGGCCCGCAGCGCCGGCGCGAGGCCAAACAGAATGCCCGTGAGCACGGTGGCGCCGACCGAAAACGCGGCCACGCGAAGGCTGGGATGGAAGCGCAGCCCGGCATCTACCAGGTTGGCCTTGGCGACCGCCGCGACCGCCGCGTAGGCCACCGCCAGCGCGGCCATTCCGCCCAGAACGGCCAGCAGGAGGCTTTCGGTGAAGAGCTGCTGTAGCAGCCGAACGCGCGTGGCGCCCATGGCCGCGCGCAACGCCATTTCGCGGCGGCGGCCGGTGGCGCGCGCCAGTAGCAGATTGGCCACATTGGCGCAGGCGATCAGCAGGACCAGGCCGGTGGCGAACAGCAGCGCCGCCAGCGGGTCCATGGCGCCCGCGGGGGTGGAGGCGGTCCCGTGCGCTGCGGCGGCCAGGGAGACCGGCTCATCCTTATCGAATTTGCGCGGCCGCCCGCCGTTGCGCGCCGCGCCTTCGTTGACCGCATCCACCACCCGCGGCCATAGCACCCGCAGCGCGGCCTGCGCCTGGCGCAGCGAGACGCCCGGCTTCAGGCGGCCGATTTCGGTGAGCCAGAACATACCGGGCGTATTCCACATGCGGATCGCGCCGGGGGTGGTCAGCGGATAGGCGGAGACCGGAAGGAAGGCGCTGGGGCGCGCAGTGGGGGAAAGGCCGCCGAATCCCGCTTCGGCCACGCCCACGATGGCCAGTGGATATCCGTTCACTGCCAGGGTGCGGCCTACTACCTGCAAGTCGCCCGCGAAGCGCCGCTGCCAATAGTCGTAAGCCAGCACGGCCACGGGGGGCGCGCCGGCGGCATCGTCGGCGGTGGCGATGGTGCGTCCGGCCGCGGCGCCCACCCCGAGCGTGGCGAAGAGGTTGCCGCTCACATAAGTGACGCGCCCGACCTCGACGGAG
>DATJRE010000129.1:0-25967 GCA_035505095.1 Bryobacteraceae bacterium
GCGCTACCTCGGAGAAGATGTCGCCGCCCTGCTTCCCTTCGAAATTGGCTTTGTTGCGGCTGTTGGGGCCGTCGAACGGATAGACGGCGTCCTTGCCGGCGCGCGCGGCGTACTCCCACTCGGCTTCGGTCGGTAAGCGGCCTCCCGCCCAAGCACAGTATCCTTTGGCGTCCTCCCAACTCACCTCGACCATCGGGTAATCGGGAGTCTTCCACTTGTTGTAAAAGAAGGGCGCGGAGGGCATGGAGGGTTTCTTCTTCTTCCCCTCGGACTGGGCCTGCAGATAGCGCTGGTAGGAGCTCACCTGCACCTCGTTGCGGCCCATCCAGAAGCCCTTGGTGATGGTCACCGGGTGCTGCGGCACTTCGTTCGGGAGGCAACGTTGGTCGCCCGGCACGCAGCCCATCTTGAAACTGCCCGGCGGAATCCAGCGGTAGTCCTCGTGGTCCTTCGTATTGGTGGCGGGAAAACCAGGGGTGAGCGGCGCCTCTTTGATCACGGTGACCACTTCCGGCTTGGGCGGAGGAGGCGGCGGCGCGGCCACCGGATCGTGGAAATAAAAGGTCGCGGTGACGCTATCGGACACCAGAGGAATCTGGCTGCCGGTGATTTTTAACACCGCCGCCCTGGCGTCCTCGAAGACCCCCCGCATCGGCATGCCCGTCTTGGCGATGTTGCCGGCCACTTGTCGGGTGAACAGTCCAATGCCGGCGGGCGTCTGGACCACGTGCCCCGGCGAAGCGGCGAAGGCCAGCAGGGTCTGGTGGCTTTCATACGGGTTGGGCTGCTGCACGCTGGCGTCGGTGGCCCCGCGGATAGGAACATTCAGGGCATACGGGGCCTCCAACAGGATCATCTTCAGACCCTGCGATTTCTTATCCAGCCGCTGCTGCACGGCCTTGAGCTGAATGGCCCGCCCGGACATCAGTCCGTCCGCGTTGGCGTCGAAATCGACCGGCAGCAGGTAGTTGTCGTCGCTATAAACTTCAGCCGCGTAACCGGAGAAGTACACAAACACCGTGTCGCCTTCGTGAATGCGATCCAGGAACTTCAATAGCGCGTTGATGTACTCCTGGCGCGTGAGGTTTTCAGCATGGGTTACGTTGAAGCCGGCGCCGCCGAGCGCGGCCTCTAGCGCTGCGGTGTCCGCGACGGCCGCGGGCAGATGCGGAAGGGATTGATAGGACGTATTCCCCACCAGGAACGCGTAGCGCTCCGGTCCCTTCAGCGTGCTGCTGGTTTGCGCTCGGGCCGCCAGGACCAGCGCCGCGGCCAACACCAATCGCCTGATCATGGAACAGCATTCAATTCTACACCGGAAGCCCGTTACTTGATATCCCAGGTGAGGGAGAAGGACGACAGCGGCGTACCAGACACGTTGCGGACGCGCAACCGGCTGAATTTGTTGGCGGCGGCCGGCGGGTCGACGGCGATTTCCGCGGCCGAGGTGCCCTTGGTGATGGTGACTTCGCAGCCGGGCAGCGCTTCTCCGGTCCAGGTTCCGGCAGCACCGCCCACGCTCTTCAGGGTTCTGCCCAGCAAGACGTAGCCGCCCGGGGGCAGTTCGCCGCTCCAGCCCAACCTCCCGTGGTCCACTCCGAACCAGTTACCGGCTTTGCAGTCCACCGCCTGATCGGTGACCGGCGGGTCGGCCGGGGGCGCCACAACCTTGGGAGGGGCGGGCGCTGTGGATTTCGCCTCCGCTTTGGATGCAGTTTTCGGAGGAGGCGTGGTCTCGACCGGTTCTGGTTTGGGCGGTTCCACCTTGGCCGTCTCGACCGGTTTCGGCGCGTCCTGCACGGTCAGCTTGACGTGCACATTCCTGCCGGAACCGGTCCCGGCAATCGTGAGCAGCGCCGAATACATGCCGGGGGCCAGCCGGTCCGGAGCGATGGAAACGGTCACCACATTGCCTTGGTCATCAGGCACGCGTTGGGCCACCACCCAATCGTCGCTCTTGGACAAAGTCCAGGCGCCATCTGAGGTAACCCGAAGCTTCTTCGGGCCAGGCAGGGCGGTGCCTTTCTCCCATACGAAGGAAATCTGGTCCGCCGTAACCTTTACCGAGCCCGCCGGTTGGCGGTGCGCGTTCCAGTAGAGAAACCCCGCCAGCGCCACAATAGCCACCGGCACCGCGGCGGCCGCCACTGCCAGCCACGGCTTGCGACCGCCGGGCGCACGCGTATCCGGCGGCGGAATCGGCTCGGCCTGCTGCTTCAGCACGCCATCCGCCCATGTGATCAGCTCGCGCAGGCGCGGCGTATCGGCCTCGGCCCGCAGGCCCGTAGCTCCTTCCTTGACTCCCTGGGCGTCGCCCTTCCGGTAGAGCTTCTCCAACTGGGCCATCTCTTTATCGATGCGTAGCCGCTCATCGCGCGATTTCTGTGCGGCCGTCAGGGATTGGCGGTACTCTTCCAGCGCGGGGTCGTTGGGAAACTGGCCCAGCAATTCGTCCAACCGGCGCAATGCGGCGTCGAATTTCAGTTCGCGCTCCAGGCGCTCCGCCTCCGCCCGCCCCTGGTCGTAAATCTGCTTGCGCCCGGCGGCGTCCTTGGCTGCCGCCGTGGCGGCCAAGCCCTCTTCGAGCGCGGCATCCCGCGGGTATTCTTCCAGCAGTTCCCGGTAACGCTCAATGGCGGCATCGTAGGAGCGGGCCGCGGCCAGCCTCTCGGCCTGGGCGCGGCCGCGATCATAGGCCTGCCTGCGCTGCTCGGCAAGGCGCGCGGCCTTCACCGCCGCCAGCCCTTCCATCAGGGCGCGGTCGCCGGGATATTCCTTCAGCAAATCCTCGTAGCGCCGAATGGCAGCTTCGTAGGATCGCTCGGCGGCGAGCCTTTCCACAGCGGTCCGGCCGGCGGTAAGGGCCTGGGTGCGCAGACTCTGGTCGCGGGCTTCGATAGCGGTTCGCAAGTCGTCGGCCAAACCGATATCCTCTGGGAACTTCTGCACCAGCGTCTGCAGCAAGGCGATGGCCTCGGAGACCTTTCGCTCGCGCATCAGGCGTTCGGCCTCGCCGCGGCCCAGCGCGGCCTCTTTCCGGCGCTGGTACTGCTCGCCGGCAGCGACGGCCGCCTTCAAGGCATCGGGCAAAAAGGGATCGTTGGGAAACTGCTGCAGCAACGACTGGTATTTGGCGACCGCGCCCTGGAAATCGCGTGCCCCCAGCAGCCGCTCGGCTTCAGCCCGCCCCTCCCTATAGGCTTGCTTGCCATCGTATTCCTGCTTCAGAGCGAGGATGGTTTTGAGGTCTTCCGGGATCGCCGGCTCTTCGGGAAAGCGCTTGTGCAGGCCTTGCAGCAGTTGAATGGCTTCGGCGAAATTCTTGAGGCGCAGGGCCTCGTCCACGGCCTTGCGCCCCAGCGCGTAAACCTGCTTGCGTTCGGCGGCGTCCCGGGCTGCGGTCGCCGCTGCCAGGCCTTCTTCCAGCGCGGCGTCGCGCGGATATTGCTGCAGAAGGGCCCGGTAGCGCTCCACGGCGGCATCGAAGGAGCGGGTCGCCACCAGCCGTTCGGCTTCGGAGCGCCCCCGCGCATAGCCCTGTTTCCGCTCGTCCGCGGCCTGGGCGGTTTTCACCGCCGCCAGCCCTTCCGCCAGGACCTGGTCGCCGGGATACTCCTTCAGCAAATCCTCGTAACGGCGAATGGCGGCCTCGTAAGACCGCTCGGCAGCCAGTTTTTCGGCCTCGGCGCGCCCGGCGATGAGGGCCCGGTTCCTCTGGGTCGCCAGCGCGGCCCGCAAGAGTTCGGCTAGCGCGACATCCTCGGGAAACCGTTGGACCAGCGTCCGCAGCAAGACAATCGCTTCGGGAATCCGGTCCCGCAACAGGCGTTGCGCTTCGGCGCGCCCTTCAGCGGCTTCTTTGGTTCGCTGGTACTCTTCTTGCGCGGCGACGGCCGCTTTGCGGGCATCCGGCAGAAACGGATCGTTGGCGAACTGTTGCTCCAGCGCCTGGTATTGGGCGATGGCGCCCGCAAAATCGCGCGCCGCCAGCAGGCGCTCGGCTTCGGCCCGCCCGGCCGCGTAAGATTGTTTGCGATCGTAGTCCTCTCTGGCGGCCCGCGCCGCTTTGAGGTCTTCTCCTACCGCAAACTCTTCGGGGAACCGTTTTTGCAGTTCTTCCAGCAACCAGATGGCCTTGGCGAAGTTCTTATTGCGGAGTAATTCGTCGGCCGCGGCACGCCCGCGCGCCACGGTTTCGCCGCGGGCGGTGCGCTCCCTGGCCTCGCGCGCAATGCGAAGCTCCTCCTGCAGCAAAGGGTCTCCGGGGAAATCCGCCACCAGGCTCTCCAGCGTCCGCACGGCGTCGTCGAACTGGCGCTCGCGCAGCAGGCGGCTGGCTTCCGCGCGGCCCGCGTCGTATTTCAGCTTGCGCTCCTCCGCCGTGCGCTGGCGGATCACGCTGCTCAGCAGGTTGCGTGCGCCCGCATCCTGCGGGTCGCGTTCGAGGATCGCCTGCAACTCCCGTTCGGCCTCCGGCAGGGCGCGGTCGCGGATCCTTTCCTGCGCTGCCCGAAAGTGCTCCTGCCGATAGACAGCCTGCTGCAATTGGGTATCGAGAGCGTCGAAGCGGGGGTCGGGAGGACAGTCGCGGCGCGCCCGCGCCAAACCTTCGCCGGCCGCCTCCAACTGGCCCGCCTCCAGGCTTCGTTGGATGTCGGCGCAGGCGGATTCGATGGCCAGCAAGCGATCGGCCTCGCTCTTCTTGCGCCGCAGGTACTCGGCGACCTCATTGAGCTTGGCCCCAGCGGGATAACGGCGCATCCCGTCTTCCACGATCTTCAGGGCGCCAGCCCAATCGCCATTGTTGGCCCGGCGGGTGGATTCGGCGATCAACGCCGCGCTTTCGCGCTGGGCTGCGGCTTCGCGCTCCGCCGCCAGCCGCCGCTCCTCGATTTGCCCCTGATCGCGCAGCAGTTCCTCGCGCAGCCGGGCGACATCAGCGGCGCCGGGATGATCGTGCTGCAGCGCCGTGCAAAGTTCCAGCGCTTCCGGAATGGCGCCCTGCTCGCGGAGCCGGCGGCAGCGGGCCAGTCCCTCTTGCAAGCTGCGGGTTTTCTCGTCTTCCGCCTTGCCCGCGAGCACGGCATGCAATAAGCGCAGCAGGCTCTCGTCGCCTGAATAGACCCCGAGGCCCTCTTCGATCACGTGGACCGCGGCATCGAAATCGCGATTCTGGGCTAATGCGCGGGCCTGGCGGATCAGCCGCTCCAGGGCGGCGGCGCGCTCGTCAGCGGCCAGTTCATCGCGCGCAAACCCCAGCAGACCGGCCAATTCGCTATCCGCCGGAAATTCGCGATGGATCGCTTCGAGCATGGCGATGGCCTCGGCGAAGGATCGTTTCTTGATCAGATTACGCGCCGCGGCCACCACCGAGGCAACCTTTTCGCGAGCCTCCTTCTCGGCCTTCTGCCGTAGGGTCTGGCGAAGCAGTTCTTCGATGCGCTCGGTGCCGGGATAATCTTCCGCGGCCTTCCGCAGCAGTTCCACGGCTTCGTCGAACACCTCCATCACCAGCAGGCCTTTGGCGCGATTGATCGCTCGCTGGACATTGCGCTCGCGGTCCCGCTGCCCCATTTCGCGCTGGATTTTATCCAGCAGTGTTGCGGCATCCGGCGCCGTTGGGTCGGCGTTGACGGCGCTGGTGGCTTGTTTGAAAGCTTCGGTGAAGTTTTGCAGCTCCAGGTGCTGGCGCGCTTCCAGAATGCAGCGTTGGGCCATCTCGCTCTGCTGCTGCCTGGCTCGCAGCGCTTCCATTCGCTGGGTCAGCGAAGCGTCGCCGGGATCGAGAGACCGGGCTTTTTCCAAAGCCAGGAGGGCCCCATGGTAGTTTCTGGCGGCGGCCTGCGTTTCGACGGTCTCGAGCAATTTGTCGATCTTGGGCTTCACGGCCTGCCGCCGGAGAGCTTGCGCGATTCTTTCGCGCAGCCGCACGCCTTCGGCATTTCCGGGGTCGAGGTCCAGAATCGAGAGGATGATCGGCTGCGCTTCGGCGTACCGGCCGCCGTCCACCAGGCCGGCCGCCTGCGCGAGCAACCCGGTAGCCTGCTGGCGCTTCAATTCGCGCAATAGGGGAAGCGTGTCGTACTGAACCTCGGCGAGGCTTTGATAGCGGTTCTCGCGCTGCTTCGCCAGCAGCCGCAAAACAATCCGTTCCAGCGACTCGGGACAATCCGGCACGAGGGACCTCACCCGCTCCGGATCCTGATTCATAATGCGGTACATCAGCGACTCGTTGGTCTGTGCCGCAAAAGGATGGCGCCCGGTCAGAATCTCGTAGTAGATGATGCCGTACGACCAGATATCCGACAGCGCGTCCACGGCGCCGTCACTGAGTTGTTCGGGGGCCATGTAGAGGACCGTGCCCACCAGGAAGCCAGTCTTGGTCACGCGGGTGTCATCCCGTTCGGTGAGGCGGGCGATGCCGAAATCCAGGATCTTCACCGTTCCGTCGCGCAGAACAATCACGTTGGCCGGCTTCACGTCGCGGTGCACAACGCCGGATTGGTGCGCGCAGTACAGGCCTTCGGCGATCTGCGACATGATATCGACCTTTTGCCACAGCGCCAGGGGTTGATCCCTGGCGGCCATGAGCCGTTGCAGGTCGCGGCCGTCCAGAAATTCCATCACCAGGTAGTGCTGCTGGCGATCCTCGCCGAAATCGTAGATGGTGACGATGTTACGGTGATGCAGGTTGCCTGCGGCGATGGCTTCGGTGCGGAAGCGGGCGATCATGCTGGGGTCGTCCAGCTCGGTCAGCACTTTGACCGCCACCTGCCGGTCCATCACCGGGTCGTAGGCAAGATAGACGTGGCCGAACCCGCCCCTTCCGAGCTCACGCACCACCTTGTATCTGCCAATCTGCTCGATCATGCCCGGCCGACGATATCGGCATCTCGCATTATAAGGCTAAGGGCCCTGCCAATCGAACCGGGGCGATGGATTTCCACTACCCGCGGCATCGGGGACCGATCCTGGCCACCGGATAAACAGCCGAAACAACCGTTTCATCCGGTCCAGTACTCTCAAAATCTTTCGGGCACTATGGCCCTATCCGTGGACAAATTGCGCTCCTTATTACAGAATGTGTACTGCCATGATGCGGACGCTTCTGTTATTTTTGTTCGGCTATGCAGTCTATGGTCAGGGAATTATCACTACCGTAGCGGGGACGGACCTGGTTTTTCAAGGCAACGGTAGTTCCGCCGTGAGCGCGCCGCTGGGGCGTCTCTCGCGCGTGACGGTGGATCCCAACGGCCGGCCGGTTTTCGCCGATCCCAACTACCACCTGATCTTTCGGGTGGAGACCACCGGCTCGATCACGGTGCTGGCCGGCAACAACGTGCAAGGGCTGGCGGCGGGTCAATCGCTGAAATCGGGCGGCGGCTACTCGGGCGATAGCGGTCCGGCCATTTACGCGGCGTTGAACCGGCCGGTCGGGGTGGCTTACGACGCGAGCGGCGACCTGTACATTGGCGACACCGCCAACAACCGCATCCGCATGGTCAATCCGCAGGGCATCATTACGACCATCGCCGGCAATGGGACGCCGGCGTTCACGGGGGACGGACCGGCGCTGACCGAGTCGCTGAATTATCCCACCGATGTGGCCGTGGATGCCGCCGGCAATGTGTACGTCAACGACAACCAGAATTACCGCATCCGCAAGATCACCCCTCAAGGCAACATGACCACCATCGCCGGGACCGGCGTGGAAGGCATCTCCAGCGATAACGTGCCGGCCGCGGGGTCGCCCATCGGCGATGTGGAAGGGCTGGCGGTGGACGCCCAGGGCGACGTGTACTTCGCGGAGTTTTCCACCAGCCGGGTGCGCCGCATTTCCGGCGGAACTCTGACCACCGTCGCGGGCACCGGGGTGGCGGCTTTCGGCCCGGACGGCCCGGCGCTGGGGGTATCGCTCAATTCTCCCGGCGGCGTGGCGGTGGATTCCAAAGGTGACGTATTCATCTCCGATACCGGCAACGAGCGGGTCATGAAACTGTCGGGCGGTGCTCTGACTACCATCGCGGGCAACCATCAGCCGGGGTTTTCGGGGGACGGAGGGGCGGGAACGGCGGCCAGCCTGCATAATCCCTTCGGGCTGGCGGTTTCGCCCACCCTGGACATTTACATCGCCGACCGCGACAATTTCCGCGTCCGGCATCTGGATACGCAATACGTGATCACCACGGTGGCGGGCAATGGACAGTTGATTGCGGGTCAGAACGGCGTACCGGCCGGCCTGGCGGCGTTTCTGGACCCCTACGGCGTCAGCTTCAACGCGCAAGGCAGTATGCTGATCGCCGACACCGACAACAACATCGTGCGCCAGTTGAGCGCCAATGGCACCCTGGCCACCATCGCCGGCACCGGCGCGCAGGAAACCTCGGGCGATGGGGGACAGGCTACGCAAGCCGGCCTGTTCGGTCCCTTCAGTGTCACTGCCGATATCCTCGGCAACCTGTTTCTGGCAATGGCCGATTCCGGCAGCATCCGCAAGATCGTCAACGGCTCCATCTCCACCGTGCTGCCGATCGCTTCCGTACCGGGATCCAGCCTCAATGTGCCAACCCAAGCGGTGGAGGATTCTTCCGGCAACCTGTACATTGCCGACCTCGATAACAACCGGATAGTGCTACTGGCGGCGAATGGCAGCTTGACGCAGTTTCCCACCACCTTCATCCAGCCTGCCGGACTGGCCCTGGACAATACCGGGAACCTCTACGTGACGGAATTCGGCGGCGGGCGCGTGCAGCGGGTATCGCTTTCGACGGGCGCGGCTACCATCGTCGCCGGCGGCGGAAGTCTGGCGGGCACCGCGGCCGACGGCGGCCCAGCCACCAAGGCCCAACTGGAGCGGCCCGCGGGTGTGACTCTGGATAGCGCGGGCAATCTGTATTTCTCGGATTTTGGCGCCGCCGTGGTGCGCAAAGTGGCCCTCAACGGAACCATTTCGACGATCGCTGGCAACGGCCTGCCCCGATACTTCGGCGATGGCGGACTGGCCGTCAACGCTTCGTTGAACGGTCCCTGGGGACTGGCGTTCGATACCTCGGGGGCGTTGTACATCGCCGACGTGCTCGACAATCGCATCCGCAAAATCCTCAATACGGCGCCTACCTTCACGGCAGGTCCGGTGACGCTATCCTTTACCGCGGCCAGCAATGCGGCGGTGACCGATCCGCAAACGCTGAGCCTCTCCAGTTCGCTAAGCGGCCTGGAGTTCGCCATCTCTTCGGATTCGGCGTGGCTGCAAGCAACTCCCGCGGGCGGCGCTATGCCGCAACCGGTGCAAGTGACCGCCGATCCGACGGGCCTGGCGCCGGGAACTTATACCGGGAAGCTCACTATCGCCGCACCGGGCGCGAATCCAACGGCCATCACGGTGACAGCCACGTTCACGGTGCAGGCGGCTCTACCGGCCTCCTTGGGAGCAGGCTCCAGCAGCCTGACCTTCTCGTTCGTGACGGGCGCGGCGCCGGTGAGCCAGACACTGGCCATTAACAACCTGGGAAGCGGCACCGTGAACTATTCGATCACGGCGTGCGCGTCGGGCTCGGCGTGGCTGTCGGTCTCGCCGGTCAGCGGCGGAGCCACTGCGACGACTCCCGGAACCACCAACCTCACCATCACCCCGGGGCAACTCTCTCCGGGCACCTATATCTGCGCCCTGACAGTAACGGCCAGCGGAGTGTCTAACAGCCCCTTGACCATCCCGGTTTCGGTGCTGGTTTCCGCGCCGGCTACGCAGCTCGTGCTGTCCCAAACGGGACTCAGCTTTCAAACCATCACGGGAGGCGGCGCGCCGCTGCCCCGGGGTTTCGGCATCCTGAATGGCGGGCAAGGCGCCATGAGCTGGAACGCCCAGGCCTCCACATTGTCCGGCGGGTCATGGCTGAGCATCAGCCCAGCCAGCGGTTCGGTGGCCACGCCTTTGACGGATGTATCGCAAGTGACCGTAACCGTGAACCCCGCGGGGATGTCCGCCGGCACTTATTACGGCCTGGTGACCGTCACCAATTCGAGCAATCCGCCGCAAACCGTCACCGTCGCTTTGAACGTATTGCCCTCCGCCAGCGCGGCCAAGCCAGACGTTTATCCCTCCGGAATGGTTTTCACCGGCCAGACCGGGACCAATCCGGGGTCGCAGACATTTTCTCTCGCCAATCTGGGGTCGCAAAGCGTGACCTTCACTTCGTCACGCCAGGTGGCGGCGGGCGACCAGCCGTGGTTCGTGCATGTGCCCACCAGCGGGACATTAGCGCCCAATCAGCCGGTCAACATCGTGGTGCAGCCCGATTTTTCCAGCCTGCCCGCGGGCACCCACCAGGGCGGCATCACGCTGGCTTTTTCGGATGGATCGACGCTGAATATCGTCCTGCTGGGGATCGTAAGCGCGCCCGCGACGGCGTCCGGGGACTTCCACCCGCTGGCGTCCTGCAATCCGAGCCCAATCACGATCACGCTGACGGGCTCGCAGAGCCCTCTGACCGCGACGCTGGATCAAGGCTTCACTATCCAGGTGGTGATGGTCGACAACTGTCATAATCCCGTAACCAGCGCCAACGGGTCGGCCGGAGTGAAATTCACCAACGGGGACAACTCGATCAGCATGACCTCACTGCCCTCGCCTCCGGGAACCTGGACAGGTTCGTGGACTCCTCACACCGCCGGCGCGGTGACGCTGCACATTTCGGGGCAGGAGACCACTCCGTCGTACGCCCTGGGCAACCTGGATGTCAGCGCGGCGGTGGTCCAGCCCGGTGTGCAGGCGCCCTTGATCAGTCCCGGGCAGATCGTGAATTCCGCCAGCTTCCAGCCGGGCGTGCCGGTGGCTCCGGGCGGCCTCATCACCATCTTTGGCAGCAGCTTGGCGGGCGCCACCGGCTTGAACCCCAGCGCGCCCCTGACCACCTCGCTGGGCGACACCCAGGTGATGCTGGGAGGCACGCCGCTGCCGCTGCTCTACGCCAGCAATGGCCAGGTGAATGCGCAGGTGCCGGCGGGTCTGCCGGTGAACACCCAGCAGCAGATTCAGGTGATCCGCAACGGCAACGTCCCCTCGGTGGCTGACCAGGTGGGCATCGCTCCGGCTTCCCCGGCGATCTTCACGGTGGACCAGAGCGGTAACGGCCAGGGAGCGATCACCGACTCGTTTACTGGGGTGGTGAAGGACGCCAACTCTCCAGCCACCGCGGGAGACTTCATTTCCATTTACTGCACCGGGCTGGGAGTGGTGTCGCCGGTGGTGCCGGATGGCCAGCCGGCGGGATCCAATCCGCCATCGAGCACGGTCAATCCGGTCACCGTGACCATCGGGGGAGTACCGGCGACCGTGTCGTTTGCCGGCCTCTCGCCAGGATTCGCGGGACTCTACCAGGTGAACGTGCAGATGCCTTCGGGGGTCCCGTCGGGCAACCAGCCAGTGATTTTGACGGAAGCGGGGCAACAGAGTCCCGCAACCGTTACCATGGCGGTGCAGTGAAACGCCGGCGCTCGCCCACCGCGCGAGTGGACCGATGTGGTGGTGCTGGAGTTGTTGCCGCCGCGGCGAGGTGGCGGCCGCACCTTGCCGATTTGTGCCGGTTCTCACGATGCCGTCATCAGCGTGGAACCGAACAGTTTTTCCCGCGCGACTCGACAATCCGACTCGCGGTCACGCCGCGTATGTCGACGAATTGCGGGCCTTGCCCGGCCTCGAAGCGCCGTGTTCCATAGTTCGCTGCGGTGCTTCGAGTTTCGGCAAACCGGAGCCGAAGTTGAGTACTATTTCCGTTGACGCAAAACCGCCGGGCGTGGTACATACTGTGATCACTGGGTGCGCGCATGGGACCGCGATCTTCTGTCCCCTTTCCGGTAATTTGTCCGCTTACTCAGGTGCTGATTGAGCAGTTGCTGGGTAGAAGCTCCTTTTTTGACCACAGGAGGTTAAAGTGTTATTGCCGAACCGCCCGACAGTTCCGGCCGTGCTATTACTTTGGCTCTCCATTTTCTCGCTTGCCGCACTGGCCGCGCCGCCGGTGTCCGAGTATCCCGCCGCCCATGCGGCGCCAGGCGAAACGCCTGCGGCCCTCGCCGTGGATAGCGAAGGTTATACCTATCTGGCGGGTACCGTGGCTCGCGCCGCCGGGCAAGCCTTCACGGGGCTGTATGTCACCAAGATCGATCCCTCCGGCCAAAGCCGTATCTATACCGCTTATTTGAGCGGCTCCGGCCTCCAGCGCGTGACCGCCGTGGCTGTCGATGCCATGGGCAATGCCTATATCGCCGGTTACACTTCGTCCACCGATTTCCCGGTGATCGGCGGGGTCCAAAAGACTCCCGGCGGCCGCCTGGACGCCTTCGTCGCCAAACTCGACCCCAAGGGCGCCCAGTGGCTCTATGCCACTTACCTGGGCGGAGCAGGCGACGACGTCGCCAACGGGATTGCGGTAGACCCGCAGGGCAACGCCTACGTCACCGGCCGCACCAACTCTTCCAACTTCCCGTTGCACAACGCCGCACAAGCCGAAAAGGCCGGTGATTCCGATGGCTTCCTGGCCGAGATCGGAGCCGATGGCTCGACGCTGTTGTACGCCAGTTACCTGGGAGGCGGCTTGCGCACTTCCGGCAGCGCCATCGCCCTGGATTCCGGCGGCGCCGTTTGGCTCGCAGGCAGCGTGGCGGGCAGCCCGCCAAGCGGCGCCTCCGGCCTGATTGCCGCGCCGGGCGAGGACATCCAGCAGGCGTTCCTGCTGAAGATGGCCGTCGACGGGTCGAAGCCTGAGTCAATCCGTACGCTCGGAACCACCGGTCAACAAGAGGCTACCTCGCTGGCCGTCGACCAGGCAGATGCGGTCTACATAACCGGCTGGACCGATTCGCCCGATTTCCCGGTGACCGTGGGCAGCGGCGAGGTACGCGGCCGGGCCGTATTCGCCGCCAAATTCGCGGCCGATGGCTCGCAAGTCTACTCCACCCTGATCGCCGGAGCGGAGGGTGATATCGCCCCATCGATCACGGCCGATTCCATGGGCAACGCCTACGTGGGCGCGGCGTCTCGCGGGGCCCAAGGGCACCCCGGAGAACGTTCCGGTTTGCTGGTGAAGCTCTCGTCCGGAGCCGAACGGCAGTTAGCGTCGGAGACGGTGCCTGGCGTGGCGGCTTCACACGGCATGGCTCTGGCAGCGGCAGGGTCGGGCCGTGCCATCGTGGCGGGCGCGGGCATTGCGGGGCAACCCTACGCGGCCAGCGTATCCACCTGCGGTTTTCGCGTATCGGCGGCCGCACAGACGGTCGGGTCGCAGGGCGGCGCGGGAACTCTCACGGTGGAAACCTCACCCGAATGCGACTGGCAGGCGGAGAGCAGGGTCCCGTGGGTGGAACTGAGCGGCGCGGGCGCGGGCAGCGGCAAGCTCAGCTACCGGCTGGCGGCCAACTCGGGCGCGTCGCGCACCGCCGCCCTCGCCATCGGCGGGGAAACCGTGACGCTGACGCAGGCTGGGGGCACGGGTTCGCGGTTCGCTGCCGCAAGCAGCGGAGCCCTCCGCGACAACCCCGGTTTCCGCTCGGTGCCGCTACAGAGCTGTGACGATTGCTCGGCGGCGGAGAGCGTCGACCTGGGCTTTTCCATCGACTTTTACGGCCGCACCTACACCCAGGCCTGGGTCAACGCCAACGGCAATATCACCTTGGACGGACCGGATGGCTCCTACACGCCCCTGCCGCTAGCCGGGCTGCGCAACGCCAGGATCGCCCCATTCTGGGCGGACGTGGACACGCGGAGCGCCGCCCCCGGCGCGATCGGTTACGGCCGCGACGTGGTGAACGGACATGCGGCCTTCGGGGTGAACTGGAGCAGCGTAGGCTACTATGCCGGCCACCAGGACAAGCTCAACAGCTTCCAGTTAGTGCTGATCGACCGCAGCGACATAGCCGCGGGAGCCTTTGATATCGAGATGAATTATGGAAGCCTCCAATGGGAGGCAGGCAACGCCAGCGGGCGAACCACCGCGCGGGCGGGCTTCACCAACGGCACCGGGGCGCCGGGGACATTTCTGGAATTGCCGGGCTCGGGCACTAAAGGGGCGCTGCTGGATGGCGGCGCCGACAGCCTGGCGGGCCGCCACACCTTCAGCATCCGGCCGGCTGAGACGGTGACGGAGGCGCCCGCTGCCGCCATTGGGACGCTGCAACCATTGACCAGCGGCGGCAGCGCCGGTTCCGTGATGTTGGCGTGCGACACCAACGGTGTTCTTTACAGTATTGCCCCAACCACGGGGGTAACCACCACAATCGGCGCCATGCCCGCGGTAATGGGAAACCTGGCGTCCTTCAACGGTGTGGTTTATGGCGTTTCTTATAGCCCAAGTTCCCCGTCCAACCTGTATATCATCAACCCCGGTAACGCCTCCGGCGTTTTGATCGGCAACACCGGCGTGTACCTGAACGGCATCGCCTTCAACTCCAGCGGCACCTTATATGCCATCGGAGGCGTTGGCTCATACAGTGCAACCAACAACCTCTACACGGTGAACACATCCACGGGCGCGCTCACCCTGGTGGGCGCCAGTAACCTCGCCGACGCCATTCAGTTCAATAATACCGGACAGCTCTACATGGCGGACCAGTCTACACCTGACACGGTCTTGGATTCGATCAACCCGGCTTCCGGTCAAGCGACGCCGATCGGATCATCCACCGGGTTTTCTGAAATCGGCGGCTTGGCCTTTGTCCAGGGAACCATGTACGGAATCACCGCATCCGGACAGGTGGTCTCGATCAACCTCACTACCGGCGTAGGGACGCAGGTCTCCACTGGTACGGCGACAGGTGGGGCTGAATTTTACGGCGCAACTGCCTATACACCCAACACCACGCCCACCAACGTCGTGCTGGCTTGCGACACCTTGGCGAACCTTTACAGCGTCACTCCCTCCACCGGCGCCACCACGCTGATTGGCACTACGGCAATCGTGATGGGTAACCTGGCGGCCTTCAACGGCGTGCTCTACGGCGTTTCTTACAGCACCACGTCCCCCTCCGGCCTGTATCTCATCAATCCCAACACCGCCGCCGCCACCTTGATTGGCAACACCGGCACGTACCTGAACGGCATCGCCTTCAACTCTGCCGGCGTCTTATACGCCGTGGGAAGCCCTACCTCTTATACCTCGACCAATAATCTATATACGGTCAACACCGCCACGGGCGCGCTCACCCTGGTCGGAAGCGGCACAACCAGCTACGTGGCCGATGCGATTCAATTCGATAACACCGGCAAACTCTATTTGGTGGATGGCTCCAATCCGCACCTGTTGTATTCCATTGCCCCGGCTTCCGGCCAGGCCACCGAGATCGGATCCACGAATTTCAGTTCGGTCAGCGGCCTCGCCTTTCTCCTGGGGACCATGTATGGAGTCAGCGAATCGGGACAAGTGCTTTCCATCAATCTGACCACTGGCGCCGGAACGCAGGTCTCCACCAGCTCATTAGGGGCCGTTTCATTCTTCGGCGCAACGGCATACACCAGCAGTACCGCACCCGCGCTGAGCATCACCAAGAGCCACGCCGGCAACTTTGTCAACGGCGAGCAAGGTACCTATACCGTGACGGTGTCCAATGCGGCGGGCGCTCCGGCCACCAGTGGAACGGTCGCCGTCACCGAGAATTTGCCATCCGGCCTGACGCTGGTTTCCATGTCCGGCTCAGGCTGGAATTGCCCGGGCAAGAACAGTTGCACACGCTCAGACCCCCTGTCCGGCGGGGCCGCCTACCCGTCCCTCACCGTGACCGTGACGGTGGCTGGCGCCGCCCCATCGCCGCAGGTGAACAGCGTTTCGGTTTCCGGGGGCGGATCGGCCACCGCCAGCACCACCGATTCCACCACCATCACCAAGGTGGGCGCCCTCATTACCTGCACATCCTCCCCGCTCAGCTTCTCTTACACCATTGGCGGAGCGTCACCCGCCGCCGAATCTTGCAGCATCACGAGTACGCCCAGCGGGTCGGCCGTAACGGCATCGGCCATAACGGCATCGGGCGGAGACTGGTTGTTCGTATCGCCCGGTTCCGGCACCACTCCCGAAACCCTGACTGTCTCGGTTAGTGCCCTGGGTTTGCCCGCCAATACCTATGGCGGCACGGTTCAGTTGGTGGTGGGCGGGCAGAGTTATCCCCTGGCCGTGAGCCTTACGGTAATCAGCACTCAGGTGGACTTCTCGCTGGCGGCCCAATCGCCGTCTCCGGCATCCTTCAGCGGCGCAGCGGGCAGCGGGACGGCCTTGCTCACGCTGTCCCCCAGCGGCTCCACCACCGCCTGGAGCATCGCCAGCACCGCAAGCTGGTTGCACGTGACCAGCCCCGCCAGCGACGCCGGCAGCGGCGCAGCCACCATCGACTACAGCGTGGACGCCAACACCGGCCCCGCGCGTTTCGGTTCCCTGAACGTGTCCAGCGGCGGTGACGTAGTGGCGACATTAACGGTGAACCAGGCCGCGGTCGGCTGCGCGGGCCTCACGGTTTCGCCCACCAGCTTTACTTTCGGCTCTTCCGGCGGAAGCGGCGTGCTGAACTTCAATATCGCGGGTTGCTCGTGGACCGCGTCCACCACCGACTCGACTCTGGTTACCGGTTTGCCAACCAGCGGCACCTCAGGGACAATCTCTTTCGGCGTGGCGGCCGGCGCCACCGCCGCATCCGCCAATATCGGCATTCCCAGCACATCGCCTGCTACCACCATCACCGTCACTCGCGCGGCGCCCGTGTGTACCTATACCTTGAGCACCCCCGGCGCGATCGGCACGAGCAACAGCTTTCTCTCCGGTGGAGGGTCCGGCAGCGTGAACGTGACCGCACCGGCGGGCTGTTCCTGGACCACCTCCTCCAACGCCTCGTTCCTGCACGTAACCGGCGGGGCTACCGGCTCGGGTAACGGCAGCGCGAGCTATTCCGTCGATTCCAACTCCGCGCCCACCGGTTCCCCATCGCGCTCCGGTACTCTGACCGTGGCGGGGATCACCTATACCATCACCCAAGCCCCCCAGGGGCCCTACGGCTACAACTGCAGCACCAGTGTGGCGGCGCCTGCCACGATGCGCACGGAGGGAATCGCCGAATTGGCCGCCGATATCGTGCTCAATTGTTCGGGCTACAGCGCCGGAAACGTCACCGGCGACGTGCTGGTCACATTGAACACCTGGCTGACCAATCACACCCTCAACTCCGATCCATCCGGGCAAACCACGGACGCCCTGCTGCTGGTGGACGAACCTGCCGGCAATAACCTCATCCTCAGCGGAACGAAGCAGAATGTATATCGTGGAATCGTATCCGGGCCGATGTCCGTGACCTTCAAGAGCGTGTCGCTGGCGCCCGAAAACGGGAACTTCAGCCATATTTTCCGGATCACCAACGTAAGAGCGGATGCGAACTACCTGAGCGGATCCGCCATCACGGCGGCGGTATCCACCATAAGCGCGGCGCCATTCAGCATCAGCGGTGCGTCGCAGACCGTTGGCCTGCCCCAAGGCAGCAGCAGTTTCTCGGTGGGAAGTTCCGCACCGGCGCCGCTGGGCGAGAGCCTGCCCATCAGCTTCACCGAGAACTTCGCCAATGCCTATCGCGTGAGGTTGGCCTCCGGCCAGGACCCCAGTTCGGTCGGCGTGGTTTATAACTCGGAAAGCGGATACGTCAACTCGGCTGTTTTGGGCAGCGACACCGGGTTCGCCACCAATGGCACCCGGCTGGTTGCGCAATTTGCCAACATCCCCTCGGGAGTCAGCATTTACGTTCCGGTGACCCAAAGCTATTTTGCCGAGGGGGAAGGCAACATTCCGGAAACCACCACCTTTAACCTCGCCACTGCACAACTGGTGTCCGCCGATAGCACCGGCACGGGAGGGTCCCCGATGCAGGGCAGCGCATTGGTCCCGGGCTATCAGCCGGTGGCGCTGGTGAACGGCGCCGGAACGGCAACCTGGGAAGTTACCGGCAGCAGTTCCACCGCTATTGATAATCTTACCTTCGATCTGTTGATCGGCAGTCCCAGCCTGACGTTGCAGAACTCCTGCGGCGGCGGCACGCAGCCTTCGGTTTGCGGAGCCATCGGGCCGCAAGTGGCGGTCAGCGCGCCCAGCAATACGGCGCCAGTGCCGCATTTTGCCACTCCTACCGTGAGCGGTCCGCCGGTTAGCCCCCCCAAAATTAGGCTCGCCCTGACCACCGCCAACGCGGTTACCAGCGGTGTTTCGGGCTCCTGCTCCAGCTCCGGCGCGACAGTCACCGTGGGGGGCACCATCACACCGACTCTTACACTGACGAGTGATGTTACTTCGCCAACCGCCAGCGGCGTGGACGCGGGAGTTACCCTCCCCCCCAGTTTCACGATCACGCAGTGTACCGCGACTCAGGGCACTTGCGGAGCGGGCGGCAGTAACTCCATTCCAGTGACCTATCCCAGCACCTTCGATGCCGGCCAGACTTCGAATATCAGTCTGGTAGCCGACACCTGCAGCCCCAGCGGCTCGGCCGAAGTGGATGCCAACGTGACCTCGGACTCGGGCAACGCCGGCGGAGGTTCGTTCACACAGGGGGTGACCATTTATCCGGGCGCCTCCATCCAGCTCAGCTTCCAGGGACCCCCCAGTGTCGCGCCGGGCCAGCCGATTACCTACACCGTCGGCCTGGGCAACAATCCTGCCTTCGGCTCCAAGGTAGCCGGGGACCCGCTGACGGTCACCATCAACTTGGATTCCGACGTGACCGGCGTTACCAACAACGCCGACTCGACGTGGCAATGCAGCCAGACCAACGCCACGACGCTCGTCTGCACCAATAAGTCCGCGATAGAGGCGGGCACCGGAGCGGACGATTTTCAGGTAATGGGCACTATGTCGCCATCCGCGACCGTGGGCGAGACGCTATCCACCTACGCCACCCTGACCTTCGGCGGCATGACCTCGGCCCCGCAGTCCCCCAATACCGTGGTTGGCTCGGCTCTTCCGGCCGCCCCGGTGCTCAGCTCGCCAGCCAATGGAACCACCGGCGTCTCCACGTCCGCGAGCCTGAACTGGTCCACGGCGACTGGCGCCAACACCTACACGGTGTACTTTGGCACGGTCAACCCGCCGCCGGTGGTCATCCAAAGCACCATCCTGACCACTTATTCGCCGAGCCTGATTCAGGGCACCACTTACTATTGGTATATAGCCGCCACGAACTCCTCCGGTTCCACTCCTTCGGCGGCGGTCTGGTCTTTCACCACCGGCGCGGCCCCCGGAACCGTAACTCTGTCGCCCGCCAGCGGATCGACGAACATCTCCACCTCCGTCAGCTTGGGCTGGTCGTCAACCGGCGCGACTTCGTACGCGGTGAACTTCGGCACGACTAACCCGCCACCGCAGGTGGTGCCCAGCACCACCGCAACCAATTACTCGCCCGCGAACCTGGCGGCCAGCACGACTTACTATTGGCAGATTGTCGCCACCAATTCCTTCGGTTCGACCTCTTCGTCCATTGCGTCCTTCACCACCGCGGCGCCCGGAGTGCTGACGCTGATCTCGCCAACCAATGGCGCCACGGGCGTCTCCACATCCGCAAGCCTGACGTGGTCGCTATCGACTCCCGCCACATCCTACGCAGTGTATTTCGGCATCGCCAACCCGCCGCCGCTGGTCGTGCCCAATACTACCTCGACTACTTATACTCCGCCCACGCTGACGGCCGGCACCACTTACTATTGGCAGGTGATTGCCAGCACTTCCACCGGGACGGACTCTTCAACGGTCGCATCTTTCACCACCGGCGCACCTCCCGGAGCGGTAATCTCGCCGTCGCCCGCCAACGGCGCCACGGGCGTTTCCCAAAGCACCAGCCTGAGTTGGTCCGCGGCCACCGGCGCCACTGCGTATAATGTCTATTTCGGCGCCACCAACCAGCCGCCCCTGGTCGGACAAGGCACGACCTTAAACGACTTCCCCTTGCAGACCCTGGCTTCCGGTACGACCTACTACTGGCAGGTGGTCGCCACCAACTCCTTCGGCTCCACGTCATCGCCGGTCTGGTCTTTCACCACTGGCCCGATTACCGGCGGCTGCCAGTTCACGCTCAATGGCGGCAATGCCGCGAGCCTGCCCAGCGCCGGAACCGCTACCGTTTCAGCCGCCTACCCCGGGGGCGTGGCACCGGAAATTCCGGTGACCGTCACCATCGCTCCCGGCTCGGGCTGCAGCAGTTCCTACACGGCGGTTTCGTCGGCTACCTGGCTGACGGCCACGGTGAACGCGAACAGCTTCACCTACACAGCGCTCAGCAACGCCCACCCGTCGTCGCGATCGGCCACCCTCGCCGTGGCCAATGCGAGCGGCGGCAGCCAGACCTTTACCGTGACCGAAGCCGGCGATACCGAGATCTTGCAGAACCGCCAGGTTCGCGCGCTCTACCAGTCGATGCTGGGCCGCGATCCCGATCCCTCCGGCTTCACCTTCTGGACCGGCAGCGGTGCGGCCAGCCTGGGACAGATGGGCGACGACTTCCTTACCAGCCCGGAAGCCTTCAACAGCGATTTCGCGGTGATGGCCACCTATCAAGCCACTACCGGGGCCGTACCCGGCTACGCCGCCTTCACCAGTGCGGTAGGCGCCATCCGCGCCAACACCGAGACCATCGCCCAGTTGTTCGTTGCGCTGATTTCCGCTAACCCCAGCTACTCAGCGGCCACCTTATATCAAAACCTGCTGAACCGGGCGCCAACCGCCTCCGAGATCGCCAGCGCCGGCACTACGCCCGCCGCCTTGGCCGCGTGGTTCGAGGCCCTCATTGGCTATCCCTCCAGCATCACTCCGGTGGGCGCCCCGAATAACGAGTTCCAGAGCACCGGAACGTTCCACGCGCCATTGGCGGGCTGCCCGACTTGCGGCGTGGACCACACCAACGGCCTGTACATCGCCATGCTGTACTACACCATCCTCGGCCGCGATCTGGACGTCTCCGGCTATGACTTCTGGCTGGGGGTCGCCAATAGCGGCGGGCCTGGAATTGCGTTTCAAGGCGCGGCAGGCTATCCAACGCGCATCCAGATCCTGGGACCGGGTACGCCCAACCAGGGCTTCATCGGCAGCCCCGAATTCCAGGGTCTGTACCAATGAGCAGGGTAATGCCGAAGGCCGTTTTGCCAAGCGCAGGTGCAGCGGATGCGGGATCATCCGACTCCAGCATTACCTTAAACGGCGACCATTACCTTAAAAGGCGGCCATTAACGACCGTTGCTTCACCTTCGGCCTTAGACTATAGAAATGAGATTTGCCCTCGCGATGCTGCTGATCCTGGCCGCAAGCGCACAAGCACCGGAGGCGGAGTCGCTGGCGAAGGACCTGGAAGCCGCTGCCACCGATCAGGCACGCGCGGCGATTGTGGATGCGCACCCGGAGGTCCGGGCGGACATCCAGAAGATCGTGCTGGCCGACGCCACCGATTGGTTCGCTAAGTTTGAATACGACAACGCGCTGAAGGGTTATCGTGCGGTGCTGGCGATTGCCAACGCCAACCAGGATGAAGCGCGCATCGCCGCTACCTGGCGGATGATCGGCGTGTGCCTGGGGCGCAAGAACGACGCCGCCGGCGCCGCCGAATTCGAGCAGAAGGCTCTCGATCTGAGTGCCCGGATTGGAGACAAGGCAACCCAGGCCGAAGCGCTACTCAGTTTGACTGGGGCCTATGCCACGCTGGGGCGGCTGGAGGACGCGGAGCGGGTTGGACGACAGGGGATTGCGTTGAATCAGGAGTTGGGCAACCAGCGCCGTGCCGCCGCGCTGCAGGTCAACCTCTCCATAATCCTCGGCGAGAAAGGCGACCAGGAGGCGAAGGCCGCGATGTTGCGGGAGGCCATCCAGACCAGCGAGGCAGGCAACTTTCCGGACGTTTTGGCGGGCGCGCTCAATAATCTGGGAGTCGTGTATTACGACCAGGGGGATTACGAGCGCAGCTTACAGTACCTGCGCCGCGCCGCCGACGTGATGGAGAAACAGCCCGTTCAGGACAAGAGCCGTCTCGCCACCATGCACTCGAATATGGCGGTGATGCTGGCGGGGCTGGATCGTAACCGGGAAGCGTTCGCGGAGTACGACAAAGCCGCCGCACTGGCGGCCGGCGATGAAGCACGTTCGATCCACATTCGCTTCAATCGCGGCGCACTCTATGAAGCGGGCGGGGATTTGGCCAAGGCACTGGAAGAATACCGCGCGGCTTCGGCATATTATGCGAACAGTTCCTTGCGTACTGACGCGGTCCGCACCAATGCAGGCTACGCGGAGACCCTGCAGGCCGCCGGGCAAACCCGGGCCGCGGTGGAACTCGGGGAAAAAACGCTGGCGGAAGCCCGCCGTATCGGCAGCCCCGATCTCGTACGCCTGTCTCTCAAGTCGCTCGGCGAGGCCTACCTCACGTTGGGCAGACGCGAAGATGCGCGCTCCGCCTACCTGGAGGCCATCGCGGCGATCGAGTCCGTCAAGCTCTCCGGCAGCCAGGACGAGCGGGACAATTTCTTTCATCACGAGAAGCTGGCGCCCTATCACGGGATGGTGCGGCTACTGTTGGAGGGCGGAAAGACCTTCGAGGCGCTGCAATATTCCGAGCGCGCGAAGGCGCGTCTGCTGGTGGATGTGCTGCGGGGCGGCCGGGCGGAAATCCTGCGCACGATGACTGCCGGCGAGAAACAGAAAGAGCGCGATCTTTCGGCGGCGCTGGCGGCGGCCGATGCCCGGATCGAGCGGCAGCGCGGCGGTCCGGACGCCGGGTTGCTGCGGGGCCGCACCCAGGCTGCCACCGCCATCGATCAGTTCCACACAGCGCTCTACCAGGCTCACCCCGAGTTGCGGGTGGCGCGGGTCGAATTTGAACCGATCCGGATGGAACAGCTCGCGGAGCTGTTGCGCGATGCGGATACGGCGCTTTTGGAATATACGGTTACCAAGGTCGGCATCGACCTGTTTGCGATCGAGCGCGGTGCCGCCGGGCAGCCGCATGTGGAATGCTACCAGTTGCGGGATGCCGACGGATTGGCCGCGCAGATCGAACAGTATCGCCGGTTGTTGGCGGCGCGCGACCTGGAATACAAGCCCGCGGCACAAGCCTTGTACCGCCGGGTGCTGGGCCCCGCGTCGGCTCTGCTACGGCGGAAGAAACGGTTGGTGATCGTACCGGATGGCGCTCTGTGGGAACTGCCCTTCCAGGCGCTGGTCAATCCAGCGGGCCGTTACGTGATTCAGGACGCGGCTGTATTCTATGCGCCCTCGCTGACGGCGGCGCGCGAGATGCTCGTGTATCCGAGGCGAAAGACCGATTCGTCCCGTACGCTGCTGGCGCTGGGGGCGCCGGCGGCCACCGGGAATCTGCCGCCGCTGCCCCAGGCGGAAAGTGAAGTCAGGCAGATCGGGGAGATGTACGGACGCAGCGGAGCGCTGCTCACCGGGAACCAGGCGTTGAAGGAGCGGTGGAAGGAGATGGCGCCCGAATACCGCATCCTGCACCTGGCAACTCATGGCGTGCTCGACGGCAACAATCCGTTGTATTCCTACCTGGTAATGAGTCGCGCTCCGGGCTCCAGCGAAGACAGCGTGCTGACCGCACGCGAAATTCTGAGCATGAACCTCGAAGCCGATGTGGCGGTGCTTTCCGCGTGCGAAACGGCCCGCGGCAAGTTCCGTCCGGGAGAAGGGCTGATCGGGATCAGTTGGGCTTTCCTGGTTGCGGGAACCCCCACCACAGTGGTGAGTCAATGGAAGGTCGATGCGGCGTCCACCAGCAGGCTGATGGTGGCTTTTCACCGCAACCTGCGAGCCAATAGTCGCGGTGGCGTCATCGCAGGCCGTGCCGAAGCGTTACGGGCGGCGGTACTGCCGCTTTTAGCCACGGCCGAGTACCGTCACCCGTTTTATTGGGCGGGATTCGTGCTGATTGGCAACGGTTATTGATGGCCTCGGTGTCTTCCGCTGGCCTGTGGAGAACATCGCATGGGCGGCCATGCCGTTCCGCTTAACGGCGGCGACCCGCGCCTCAAGGCGCACGATTTCCGTCAAAACTCTCCCAAACCTGCGAATTCGGCGAACCCGGACCCGACCGAGGTGATTTGGCGCCAAGCCGCCCGAGATCCGCGCTTGAACGCTGAGCATGTCTGTTGGCCCATCCGATTGTTGGCCTGCCCGATTGAGTTCGGCGTTCGGCTCGGATAGTCTTTGCGCACGAGGAAACGGGGAACCAGGGAAACCTGAATGGCGTGGGCGCCAGGTTGCCCCTTCCAATAGCTGCCGATCCTAAGCCAGTTTCTATCGCTAAGGACATTGGCCTCAATCGCGAGGTTGGCCGTAGGTCCTTCAACAATTACTGCCATACTGCCAGGGCCGCCGGAAGGTCTGCGCGTTGGATTAGAGCGGGAGACTTCCGTAGCTACCGATAGAAACATTGATTTTGAAATAGCCCTGTTCTTTTCAATTAGTTGGCGCGACGTTAACATTGCTGCCGCGAGCTATTGTAACGTTGCTATGATACGCAAGCCAGTATATTGTGATCTGACCAAGATTTCTCAGAACTCGCTCGGCAGGGAACCAAGTGTGTTCTTCCGATAAATCTCGGCGAGGGAGAGAACAATGATAGGGGATCTCTGTATAACGCGAGAAAAGACCACGCGCTTGCTCACCCAAGCGTCAAGATTCGGGGCATTCCGGGACTTCCGGTTTCTGGCAATTTCGGCTCTGATGGTTGCTGCCGCGGCTGCGGCAATGGCTCAAACCAGCGGTGACGCCACCTTAGTGGGCACCGTCAAGGACCCCGCCGGAGCAGTCGTCGCAGGCGCCAGGGTGAAAGTCGTCAACATCGCCAATAATTACGTTTCGGAAACCAAGACCAACATCGAGGGCGGTTATTACGTTCCGTACCTGCTGCCCGGCAACTACCGGCTCACCGTCGACGCGCCCGGCTTCAAGACGTTTGTGCGCGAGGGCCTTACCCTCATGGCGTTGGCGACTCCGCGCGTGGATATCGTGCTGGAGGTCGGCTCACAAACTGAGAGTGTCACCGTGAGCGCCGCCGGTCCCCTGCTCGACACCGAGGACGTGGTAAGCAGCTATGTCCTCCCCTCGGATACCATCACCCAGGTATCGGGACTGATGAAGCGCGCCGTCTACCTGATGGAATATATGCCTGGGATCATCGACGTCCAGAGCCAGGCTGGTTACCACATCGACGGACAGGCCCAGAACTCAATGGGATTCTCGCTCGATGGGATCAACAGCAAAACGCCCTACAATGGCACGGTAAACCAGGTGGATGGCGTGGTCCAAGCCAGCGTGGATGCTATGGAAGAGGTCAAGGTGCTTACCGCCGGCGTAAACGCCGAATACGGGCACACCTCCGGCGGGTCTGTGCAGATGGTGTACAAGACCGGCACTAACGACCTGCACGCCTCCTTTGAAGATCGCTACCTGAACGGAAGCTGGGTGGCTCGCGACTATCTCACGCAGTTCCCGATACCTTCCAACGAACCGTGGTACTACCAGACGTTCGACCTTGTGGGAAGCGGTCCGGTAGTGATACCGAAGCTCTACAATGGCAGGAATAAGACCTTCTGGCTGTCCGACTACGCCATCAACCACGAGCACACCATCTATGAGGAGACCAATACCGTCCCCACGGCCGCGATGCTCAACGGCAACTTCTCATTCCCCGAGGCCGCCGCTCTGGGGGGTGGGCTGCCGATTTACGATCCCGCCTCGACAACCCTGAACGGGACTACCTACACGCGCACTCCTTTCCCGAACAACACCATACCGCAGAGCAGGTTCGACCCCGTGGCCGTAAAGTACCTGGCTTTGGGCATCTGGCAAGCGCCGAACCTGCCGGGGACCCCGACCAGGACCGGGCCGACGAACAATCTGCAAGCCATTGAGAGTCCCAGGGTCCTGTATCGGGACCGCTGGGACGAGAAGATCGACCACCAG
>DATJRE010000130.1:0-30377 GCA_035505095.1 Bryobacteraceae bacterium
GGGGGTCAAGATGATATTGGTGCAGCAGAAAATCATCAGGACTCTGAGCCTCAATGCCCCAAACCGCCAGGTGTTCGTCACGGAAATGCTTGAGGTTGAAAGTGACAATGGTCTGCGCGCCACATTTCACCGCGGCCGCCACCCTCCCATCGTGGCCCGCCACACTGGCGCGGTTGCAGCCGGCAGACGCGCTGCGAAACTGGCGCCCGAAGTGAGCGACAACTGCCGGTTGTGTTCGCATCCAACGTCTTGCTCTTGGGCCTGTTTCGGTTGTAGACTCATTTCCATAAGGACCTTATGGAACAGAAAGAATCCCCCCATGGCGAGATGTTACGCGACACGCTCGACATGCTGATTCTCAAGACGCTCAATCGCGGGCCGATGCACGGCTACGGGATCGCCGAGTTCATCGAGGAACGCTCCGAGGAAGTGCTGCGCGTGGAGGAGGGCGCGCTCTATCCCGCGCTGCACCGCCTGGAACTACGCGGGCTGGTGGCGGCCAAATGGGGGATCTCCGAGAATCACCGGCGCGCCAAGTTCTATCGCCTGACCGCCAGTGGCAAAAGGCAACTGCACAAGGACAGCGTGCGATGGAGCCTGATGTCGGCAGCCATCGGACGCATCATGGAGACCGCTTAAATGCCGGAATTTCTGGTCAACCTGTGGCTGCGCACGCGCGCGCTCTTCCTGCGCCGCAAACTGGAGCGCGATCTGGACGACGAAATTCGCTTCCACCTGGAGATGCGCCAGCAGAAGCTCGAAAGGGCCGGTCTGGCGCCCGAGCAGGCCTCTGCGGCAGCCCGGAGGCGGCTCGGCAATCCCACGCTGCTGAGCGAAACTTCGCGCTCGCTGTGGACCTTCGCGTGGCTGGAGGCGCTGGGGCGCGATCTGCGGTATGCCTTACGGGCGATGGCCGCGGCGCCGCTGTTCACGGCGGTCGCCGTCGCCACGCTGGCCTTCGGAATCGGCGCCAACACGGCCATTTTTTCCATCGTCAACGGCGTGCTGCTGCGCCAGATGCCGTATGAGAATCCGGCCGGGATCTACTCCATCCGCGAAACCGTGGAGATGGGCGCTCAACGCGAGACGATGACATGCGTGAACGGCGGCAACGTCCTGGAGTGGACCCGCGATGCACATTCCTTCCAGTCGATTGCCGCCCTGATGCCGTCGAACGACTCGCTCATCTTGGGCAGTGAGACCGTCGGTATCCATGGTGCGCGCGCCTCCGCCAGCCTGCCTTCGGTGCTGGGGATTCGCCCGCGCATCGGACGGTGGTTTACTCCCGAGGAAGACTCCATGGGCCAGGGCCTCCGCATGGTTCTGACGGACGCGCTGTGGCGCGACCGTTTTGGGGCCGACACCGGCATCGTGGGACACACCGTCTCGCTCAACGGATACGCCACCACGGTGGTTGGCGTGCTGCCCGCGGGGTTCTACTTCCCCAAACAGAATCAGATCTATGCCGGCCGGGTGGCGGGGTGGGACGCGCGCGTGGAGTACTTTACGAATCTCAACCTGGGTCCTTGGGAGACGAAACCCGGCGTTGGCAATTTCAACTTCGCGGCCATCGGCAGGATTCGTCCTGGCGTTACCCGTGAGCGCGCGGTGGCGGAGCTGGAGGCGATCGAAAACGGGATCTCGCGGCAGGCTTCGACCGGCGCCACTCTGCACGCCATGCTGGTACCGTTTCGGGCCGCCGTGGTGGGGCCGGCGGAGAAGCGCATCTGGATGTTGATGGCTGGCGCGGCGCTGGTAATGGCCATCGTCTGCGTGAATCTGGCGGGGTTGATGCTGGGACGCAACACGGCGCGCGCCCGGGAGGTCGCCATTCGCCTGGCCTTGGGCGCGGGGCGGTGGACGGTGCTCCGGCAATTCGCCGCGGAAGGCCTGGTGTTGGCATTCGCCGGTGGCGTCATCGGCGTGCTGTCGGCGTTGGCGGGGGTACGCCTGCTGGTGCGCTACGCTCCGATCACGCTGCCGCGCCTGGAGACGGTCACCATCGACGCGCAGGTGCTGCTGTTCAGCGCGGCAATCGCCCTCGGCGCCGGGCTGCTGTTCTCGCTGCTGCCGGCGCTGCGCCTCGAGGATCGGGAGATTGAAGAGACCCTGCGCTCCGCCACGCCGAACGTGAGTTCTTCGCGTCGCAACGTAATCGCGCACGACTTGCTGGCCGGCTCGGAAATCACTCTGTGCACCGTCCTGCTGATCTGCGCGGTTCTTCTGGGCCAGAGCCTCAGCCGCGTGCTGCGGGATAATGCCTGGCTGAACGAGCAGCGCGTGGTGACCATCGAAATCGGCCCCTCGCCCAAGCAGTATCAGAAGAGCGCCGCGCGCATAGAGCTCTACCGCAATCTGCTGCGGGACACCCGGGAGTTGGCGGGAGTCACCGCCGCCGGGCTGATCAATGCGCTGCCATTGAAGGGCGGAATGTGGGGCGGAGATGTGGACTTCGCGGAAGCGCCGAGGGCGGAAATCAACCGCCCGACGGCCAATTTCCGCTTCATCAGCCCAGACTATGACGATGGGATCGGCCTGGGATTGGTGGACGGCCGGCGGTTGCGGGAATCCGATTTCGGGCGGCCGGTGATGTGGATCTCCGAGAACCTGGCGCGCCAGTATCCCGGACGAAACCCCCTCGGCATGCATATGCAGTGGCGCGTGCCGGACACGGGGAAGAAGCTGTCGCTCGAAGTCGCCGGAGTGGTTCGCGACGCCCGCACCGAGGCGGAGCAGGCGCCCACCCTGACGGTTTACATCCCTTATTGGATCTGGCCGCCGTGGAATCCTGCCCTGGTCGTGCGAACGGCGGGGCCGGACCCGGCGGGCGTGGCGGCCGGGGTGCAGCGCATGATCCGGCGCACGCACGGCGAAGTGCCGGTCCTGCGCGTCGAGACGCTGCGCCAGATGCTCGACAGCGCGGTGGCCTCGCGGCGGTTTCTGACGCGGCTGGGCGTGGTGTTCGCTGCCTCCGCCACCTTCCTCGCCGCGCTGGGGATCTACGGCGTGGTGTCGCTGGCGACGGCCCGGAGGCGCCGCGAAATCGCCATCCGGATCGCGGTGGGCGCCTCCCATCCGGAGATATTCCGCATGGTCATCGGCAAAGCCGCAAGGCTGGCGGTGGCCAGCGCCGCTGTGGGCCTGGCCGGCGGAATGGCGGTGGAACGGGCGATGTTGAGCCTGCTCTACGAGGTTCGCCCCGGCGAGCTCGCAACCTACGCCGGCGCCTGCGGCATCGTGATGGCGGTGGCCCTGGGCGCGAGCTTCGTGCCGGCACTGCGGGCTGCGCGGGTGGACCCGGTAGTGGCGCTGAAGTACGAGTAAATCGAGCGGAAAGAAACTCGACGCGGAGACGCGCAGAAACAGACACGGAGTTTCAACCCTCCCCGCGTTCTCCTCCGCCTCTCCGCGCCTCCGCGTCAAGCGTTTCGTCCGCGGTGAATGGGTCCCCGCTCACGGTGTTAAATTAGTAATTCGTTCCATGAAGGTCAGGATTCGGTTTGCCCGGGGAGCCAGGGTGGGGAGGAAACGCCGCAAGAATCGGCGCCTCGCGCTGGCGGTAGGCGCCCTGCTGACACCAGCCACAGTTATGGCGTGTGTGCTGGCGTTTTGGCGCCTCGCGGCGGACCTCAACTGGACCAACACCTTTGCCATTTCTTCGGGACTGTTTTCCCATTGGCAGGTATGGATGGTCACCGCCGCCCTGCTGCACTTCTGCTCGCGTGCGTTAAATCGCTATGGCAAGGGCGGCGACGCGCCCGCTGCCTGAAGGCCGCCAGGATTCTTCTGTTATTCTAACTCTTAGGGGTTAGCAGACAGCCGTGCCACCAGCAAGGTACCCGTATCGAACCCGATCGTCATTTTACGGCTACTTCCCGCCTGCCATCAAGTGGCTGCTCATCAGCAATACCGCCATCTTCCTGCTGTACTACCTCGGCGGCCGCACCTTGCAGGGACCCATGGTCACGCTCTTCGCGTTATACGCGGAAGCGTGGCGCTCCATGCCGCCCTACGTCTGGCAGATCTTCACTTACCTGTTTCTGCACGGCGGGATCTGGCACCTGCTTTTCAATATGCTCACGCTCTGGATGTTCGGCATGCAGATCGAGCAGGATTGGGGCACCCGCCAGTTTCTGAAGTATTACTTCCTCTGCGGCATGGTGGCGGGCCTGTGCGTGCTCGCCGTCAACATCGCCATGGGCGAGTGGCAGGTGCCCACGATCGGCGCCTCGGGCGCGATTTTCGGAGTCCTGGTGGCCTACGGCGTTCTATATCCCGACCAGAAGGTGCTCGTCGGCTTTCTCTTCCCCCTCAAAGCCAAGTACATGGTGATGATCTATGCCGGCATCGAATTGCTGCTCACCTTCGGAGAACCCAACTCCGGCGTCAGCACCATTGCGCACCTGGGCGGCATGGCCTTTGGCTGGGTCTATTTGAAGGGGCGCTGGAACAAGCTGCGGCTGCCCGATTGGCGGGGTGCCTACCGTCAGTGGAAACTGCAGCGCGCCAAGAAGAAGTTCCAGGTTTACATGCGCAAACACGGCAACGGTCCGTGGGTTAACTGATTTCCACGAATCCGCCGCGGCCCGCAACGGTGCTCCGGCGGGTTGCGTCATCTGGTATAGTTACCTCAGAAGTAAAGCCTATGCGACTCCGCCATCAATCCCTAACGTGCGCCATCGCACTTTTCGCGCTGGCAGGAATCTCGGCCGCGCAGGATCAGGGTCCGGTCATTAACCCCGGCAACACCGTCGCCAAGCCGAAAAATCCGCCGCCCGATTCGACGGGATCTACCAGCACGGATCTGCCTAAGATTCCGTCGCAGTACAAGAAAGACAAAGTCGATGTCGGCAATCTGCCGAGCTTCAAGACCAACGTCGACGTGGTGTCGCTGGACGTGGCCGTGCTCGACAACAAGGGCCGCTTCATTCCCGGCATTCAGCCTTCCTACTTCCGCGTGCTCGAAGACAATGTGCCGCAGCAGATCAAGTCCGTGACGGCGGGCGAAGCGCCCATGACCGTGGCCATGGTGATCGAGTTCAGCAACCGGTTTCAGCAGTATTGGGGACCGGTCTGGTATCAGACCCTGCAGCTTGCCTGGGGCTTCGCCAATTCCCTGAAGCCTCAGGATTACGTGGCGGTGGTCGCCTATGACATCAAGCCCGAGATCCTCTCCGACTTCACCACCGACCGCGAAAAGACCCACGAGGCCCTGAGCCGCCTGACCATCGCCGCCTGGAATGAGGCCAATCTGTTCGACGCCGTCACCGACACCGCCGAGCGCATGCAGGACATTGAGGGGCGCAAGGCCATCCTGCTGATTTCCACCGGCATCGACACCTTCAGCAAGATCACCTACGACCAATGCCGTAAGAAGCTGCAGGACGCCGGCGTGCCGATCTATGCCATCGGCCTGATGCAGGCGCTGCGCATCATTATGGAGAGCCGTATGAGCCCCATGTCCAACTTGGATTTTCTGCAGGCCGACAACGAGATGCGGACTTTCGCCAGGGAGACCGGCGGGCAGTCTTACTTCCCGCGCTTCCAGGGCGAAGACCCGCAGATCTTCCAGGACATCCACAGGGCCCTCGCCAGCCGCTACGTGATCACTTACGAACCCTCCAATAAGAAGCATGACGGCACTTACCGGAAGATTAAGGTGGAACTGGTCAATCCGGCCACCAACGAGCCCGTGCCGGTGAAAGACGAAAAGGGCAAGCCGATCAAGTACGCCATCGTCACCAAGGCCGGTTACAAGGCGCCGCGGGAAGTCGAGTAGGCCTCGCGCCCGCGCCCATGTCTCTGCCGGCGACCCTGCGCGCGCTCCGCTATCGGAACTTTCAGCTTTTCTTCGGCGGCCAGTTCATTTCGCTGATCGGCACCTGGATGCAGAACATCGCCCAGGCGTGGCTGGTCTACCGCATCACCGGGTCCGCGGTCTTGCTGGGCGGCGTCGGCTTCGCCAGCCAGATTCCGGTGTTCCTGTTTTCGCCGGCGGGTGGGATCGTAGCGGATCGCTACCCCAGGCAGCGGGTGGTCATCGCCACGCAGGCGGCTTCCATGCTGCTGGCGCTGGCCCTGGCGGCCTTGACGCTTACCAATACGGTGCGGATCTGGCACGTGTTTGTGCTCTCGGCGTTGCTGGGCGTGGTGAACGCGTTCGATATTCCAGCGCGGCAATCCTTCATCGTGGAGATGGTGGGCAAGGTCGACCTGATGAATGCCATCGCCCTGAACTCCTCCATGTTCAACGCCTCGCGCGTGCTGGGGCCAGCCATTGCGGGCATCCTGGTGGCCGGCATCGGCGAGGGCTGGTGCTTCTTCGCCAATGGCGCCAGTTACATTGCAGTGATCGCCGGGCTGATGATGATGCGCGTGGAGCCGCATGTGCCGGTGGCGCGCACCGGTTCTACCCTGGCGCACGTAATCGAAGGCTTCCGGTTCGTGCTCGACAACCCGGCGGTGCACGCCCTGCTGATGCTCCTGGGCGTGGTGAGCCTGACGGGCATGCCCTACACGGTGCTGATGCCGATTTTCGCCGACCGCATCCTGCACGGCGGCGCGGCCGGCCTGGGCTGGCTGATGGGCGCTTCGGGAGTGGGCGCGCTGGCAGGTGCGCTGCTGCTGGCCAGCCGCGAAAATCTGAAGGGCCTGTCGCGCTGGGTGGCGATTTCGGCCAGCGGCTTCGGCACAGGGTTGGTAGTGTTCGCCTTCTCGCGGAATATGCAGCTCTCCGAGGGGCTGCTGGTTCTCATCGGCTTCGCCATGATGATCGAGATGGGGTCGTCCAACACCCTGATTCAGAGCATGGTGCCGGACCGCCTGCGGGGGCGCGTGATGTCGGTGTACTCGATGATGTTCATGGGCATGGCGCCCATCGGCTCGCTGCTGGCGGGCGCGGCGGCGAATCGCTTCGGATCTCCCATGACCGTAGCGGGCGGCGGCGTAGTCTGCGTGGCCGCGGCGGCCGTTTTCTGGTTTTGGCTGCCCCAGATTCGCACGCACGCCCGGCGCCTGATTGTGGCGCAGCAGATGGAGGCCGGAAATCCGCCCCAGGAAATGACCGGCGGCAGCGTGGAGATGGAACCCGCCCAGGAGTGACCGCCCGCCGCCGCCCGCAAACCCGCCTGAACTGGCCGCGTCTCCGCGTCAGCCGTGCCGCGATTCTGCACCTCCGCCTCCCCGACGCCCCCTGACTTCTTAGTCCTTCTCCGCGTTTTCCTCCGCGTCTCCGCGCCTCCGCGTCAGCCGTGCCGCGATTCTGCACCTCCGCCTCCCCCGCGCCCCTGACTTCTTAGTCTTTCTCCGCGTTTTCCTCCGCGCCTCCGCGTCTCCGCGTCGGCCTTCCGCCGTCCTGCACCCCCGCCTCCCCCGCGCCCTCGATTTCCTGCTCTTCTCCGCGTCCGCTCTCCGTTATCCTGAACCTATGGACCCCACGCTCGAAAAGCAGTTCGCGGCTTTTTCAGCCGGCAAACTGGAAGAGCTTACCCAGCGCATCGACACCTGCCTGGCCATGCTCGATGACCGGCAGATCTGGTCGCGCGGCGGCGGAAATGAGAACGCCATCGGCAACCTCGTTCTGCACCTTTGCGGCAACGTGCGGCAGTGGATCGTGTCGGGCGTGGGTGGGGCGCCGGATGCCCGCCAGCGCGATGGCGAATTTGCCGCCCAGGGCGGCCTGCCCGGGGCGGAACTGGCGGCCCGCTTACACGCCACCGTGAACGAGGCTACTCAGGTGATTCGTTCGCGGACGCCCGAGCGTCTCAGCCGCCGATTCGTGGTGCAGGGATACGATGTCAGCGAACTCGAAGCCATCTACCATGTGGTGGAGCATTTTTCGATGCACACCGGCCAGGTTCTGTTCGCCACCAAGATACTGACCGGCAAGGATCTTGGATTCTATCGCCACCTGCAAGGCGCGTCCCAGTACAATCCCCCCACACCCTAGAACTGTAGCCCGTTCAGGGACCTCAGATCCGATATACAATTGACCCCATGGCACGGAGTTCAGTGACGGCGGCGTGCCTGGGCGCCGCGCTTTTCCTGTGTCCCGCTTCCCTAGCCTTCCAGGGACCCCTCGCCGACGGCAGCCCCGAAATCAGTATTCGGCGGAGCCTGGCTCCCACGCTGCCCACCGCCCAGCCCATCGTGCGCGTGGATTCCACCTTAGTCACCATTCCGGCGCGCATCACCACCCTCGCCGGCGTTCCCGTGACCAACCTGCACAAGGAGAATTTCCGGTTGTTCGAAGACGACGTCGAGCAGACCATCGTTCACTTCGGGATGGACGACTCTCCGGTTTCCATCGGGCTGCTGTTCGACGTCAGCGGCAGCATGAGCAACAAGATCGGGAAATCCTGCGAAGCGGTGAAGGAATTCTTCAAGACCGCCAACCCGCAGGACGAATTTTTCCTCATCAAGTTCAACGAGCGGGCCAAAGTGGCCGTGCCTTTCACCCCCGACACCGACCTGGTCTACCGGGCGATTGAGCGCAGCTCGCCCTTTGGGCAGACCTCCCTGCTGGACGCCATCGGCCTCGGCTTGAAGCAGATGAAGAAGGCTCGCAATCCGCACAAGGCCTTAGTGATCGTTTCCGATGGCGGGGACAACTGGAGCCATCACACCATTCGGCAGATCAAGAACGCCCTCATGGAATCGGACGTACAGGTGTTCGCCATGGGCATTTTTGACTGGGATTATCTGACCAAGCACGCCGCCGAGGAGCGCCGCGGTCCCCGGCTCCTGGATGAGTTGGCCGAGGAAACCGGCGGCCGCCATTTTCCTGTGGAAAATCTCGATGATTTGCCGTCCATCAGCGCCAAGATCAGCCGCGAGATTCGCAACCAGTATGAGTTGGGCTATTACCCCAGTAATCCGTCGCGCGACGGGAAGTACCGCCGCGTGAAGCTCTCGCTGAAGGTGGTCGGACCGCTGGATGGCGTCCGGATGCACGCCGATTACCGTCGCGGCTACTACGCACCCGCAAAGTAACTGAAGGTCGGCGAGCGGTAGGCCGGATGCTGTCCCAGCAGGAACTGAACAGCGCCGGTGCCACGGCTCCGCACACCATGGCAAACATACGAAGGGAACAAGGAGGGCCAAGGGGCCGCCCTCCGGGCCTTAAGAAACTACCTACAACAACCGGAAGTTGACTTCGATGGTGGCCTGTACGGTAACAGGCTGGCCGTTCTTATAACCGGGCTTGAACTTCCACTTCTTCACAGCCTCGATGGCCTTTTCGTCCAGACCGAGACCCAGGCTGCGCACCACCCGGATGTTGACCGCCTTACCGCTGGGATCGACTTCGATGTACAGCAGAACGGTGCCCTGGTACTTGGCTTTGCGAGCTTCCTCGGAGTATTCCGGCTCCACTTTCGAAAGCAGCACCGGGGCCGAAACGCCGCCGCCGACGCGGAACGCACCACCGCCGACGCCGCCGCCCGATCCGGGGCCAAAACCGCCGCCATCGCCCGAACCGACGCCGCCGCCCTTACCCGATCCGATACCGCCGCCCGATCCCGGTCCATTCGAAGGAGGCCCCAGTTTGCCCAGGGGATCTCCGTACTGCGACATATTCACCTGGGGCAGGTTCACATCGGGAGGAGCGATGATGCTCGGCTCCATGGTGAGCTTGGCGTTCAGGTTGTTGACCACCGCCATAGGCGGCGTGAACTGGCGCAAGGAAGCCTTGGGAAGCCGCCCTTTGCTGGCCGGCAACGGCGACCGGTCGCCACCACCGCCGCCACCGCCCATGGCCTGCTTCTTGGCCGCGGCCTTGGGCTGGAAATCATTGATATCCGGAGGCAGAACCAGGTTGATGACCGATTTGGCGGCCTGCTGCACCGGCTTCGTCATGCCCAACCATGCCACCAGCGCCACAACCAGAATCTGGAAGCCGGTGGACATCATGAAGGACTTGCCCTGACGCCCGTAAAGACCCCAGATCTCCTTCACCGCAACAGGTTTGGACGTCACCTCAAGCGGCGGTAGCTTGGGGGGGTTAACGAATTCTTTGACGTTCTTGATAAAGGAGCGGTACCACGGATCCTCTACCTCCGAAACCAGAAGCCGAGAAAGATGATCGTTTGCGGACGTAAGCGGATTGTTCGGTTGCGACAGGTCAGCCATTTTTATTCCATCAGCTCTCCGGGGAGAACCGCTGTCTACGACTATTGGACGAATCCCGCGATGACGTCGTTACAGGTTTTGGAAAATCTGTACCCAGAGACCTTAACAACGCAGTCTAACATAATTCGATCAACGATGCTTGTAAAACAACAACATAAGCCACACTACCGGAGGCCGGGCGGCGGCCCGCTTCCAAAATTGGAATTTCCACCACAGGCGGCATGAAACCGCCGATGAGTGGCGCCTGCGTGGCAGCACAAGCCGCCCAAGTGAGCCGATTCCATAAGACCTGTCCTGACCGCAGGCGGCAAGGTCCCCCGGCCCGCCTGAAGTCTTGCTCCGTCTTCTCGCCTCGTTTGCGCCCGCGATTTCTCGGTGCCCTCCGCGTCTTCCTCTGTACGTCCGGGCCCACAGGGCACCCCGCGTCAAGTCCAGGGTTGGACCTACCCGGAACCTTTCCCTCTTCGCAATCGATCTAAAGAGTTGTCCGCCGGAGCGTCAACCTGCTTTACTGTCAGAGGAAGGCTTTTGCCTGGCCCGGGGATTGCGAGATTGAGTCCAAAGAGGGTGTATGGGTCATCCGGAATGGGAAGGCGAGGGGCGGCTGAGCTTGGCGCAACGTCTTGCCCAGGGCAGAATCCCCGCGGGGGAGGCGCTGCATTACGGCTTGCTGCTGGCCGAGTTGCTGCGCACGGCCCACAATGAGGGGCGCGTATACGGGTTCCTCACACCGTCGGCGGTGTGGCTGAACGGGCCGGCGGTGGAATTGGCTCCCCCGCCGGGCGGCCGGCATCCGCTGACGCCCTACACCGCCCCGGAGCTGCTTTCCGGGAACCCGGCCACCCATGCCCGCGCCGATGCCCGCGCCGACATCTTCTCCTTTGGCGCCATTCTTTATGAGATGCTGACCGGCCGGCGGGCGTTCGCCGGGGACACGCCGGCGGAGCTGGCCAACGCCCTGAAACACGCCCAACCGGGACCCACCGGCAGCCCCGCGGCGGACCAAATGCTCGCGGGCTGCCTGGCCAAGGATCCGGCGGCTCGCTGGCAGCAGATGCAAAAGGTGATTCTGGAGTTGAAGTTGCTCCGTTGGGTCGCCCGGAAGGCCGAACGCGCCCGGCAGCGGCAAGCCCCTCCCGCTCACCCGGTAGTGGCGCCGGAAACCCCGCCCCGGCATCCCCCGTTACAGGCTTCCGCATCGCCCTCCGCCGATTTCTCGCGCGTCCGCGTCGAGATGCAGCAGTCCGAAAACCGCCTGGCCGCCCGCCTCCAATTGGGTGAAAAAGCCATGGCCGTGCTGAACCGCGCGGTGATGGACGCTCTCACAACGCTTCGCAGCCAGATTGCCGGCCTCACCAGCCAGGTGGCCGCCATGCACGAGAGCCCAAATCCCGCATCGCCCGAAGAAGGCGCGGTGGCGGTCTCGAAAGCCTCGCTGACCCGCATCGAACAGAAACTGCAGGCATTCAGCGCCCGTATGGAATCCATCGAGAAGGGCATCGGGGTGCTTCGGGATCGGGTGGCGCGCAGCGAGCAGGACGTCCAGGCGGCCCGCCAGCAGGTGACCGGGATCGATTCGCGGATGGCGCAGGATCTGGTGGCCTTCGAGCAGAGCCTCCAAAAACAGGCCCGCGCCGTCGAATCCGCCCGCACCGCCATGGCCCAGACCGACAACTTGGTGGAGCGCCTGATGGAAGCGCTGGAGGCCTTGCAAGCCACCGTACTACAACGGTCGGAGGAGTGGACCGCGGCGGGCGTAAATTAGGATACCCCGGCGATTCTTCCATCCCGCCGCAGCTTCAGCCGCTGCCCGCGCCATTCCACTTCGTCGCCGAACAGGCCGCCCAGCCAGACCGCGAAGCCGAACAGATCGCGCAAGGGGATCATCCAGAAGTCGCGCCATACCTGCCGGTCGCCCAGGACGCCCGCGCCGGTCGCCACCCCCGCAATCATCCGCAGCCCCAGCGCCGCAATACCCGCCGTCCATGCGCCCGCCGCGAAGGCCACCAGGGCCCACAGGGTGGCGTGCGTCACCACGTATCCGAAATAGCCCGAAGGGCGCGACACGCGAATCGTCCGCGACCAGCGCAACTGGTGCCGCCAGGTATGCCGCCAGGAGCCGCCGCCCAGGTCGGTTTCCACCACCTCGCGGCTCAGTTCGATGCGCCGCCCCAGTTGGCTGATGTGCCGTCCAAGTTGGTAGTCGTCGGCCAGGTAGTCCTCGATCGCCTGGAAACCGCCGATGGCCCTGAGGTCTTCCGCGCGAAACGCCATGGTCGAGCCGAGGGCGAATTCCGCCACCCCAAGCAAACGCGCCACCAGCACGCTGGGAGCAAATTCGGTGGCGATGCCCAGCGCTTCCGCGCGCGCCGCCCAGGATTCCGCATGCGCCCGGTACAGGCAGGTCACCAGGCCGACCGCGGGATCGTCCAGCGGAGCCGCCACCGCGCGCAGGTAGCCCGGCGCCACCCGGATATCGCCGTCGTTCACCAGCAGCAGGGGGTGCCGCGCGTGGCGGGCCAGTTCGGCCAGCACCCCGGCCTTGGCGTTGGCCGCCTGGGTGGCCACCGTGTACACCGCGATGGGCACGGCGGGAAACTCGCGCTGCAGCCGCCGGATGTCCGGCAAGGCGGAGTCTTCGGGATTGCTCACGCCGAAGAGGATTTCGAATTCGGGGTGGTCCTGGCGGGCGTGGGAGGCAATCGCGTCGTAGAATCGCGGGTCGCGCCCGTGTACCGGCTTCAGGATGGAGATGCCCCGCGGCCCCGCGCCGGCCTGCGGCTGCTTCCGGGTTAGCCACCGCAAAGCCGCCCAAACCGCCAACAGGAAGTAGGCCGCGGCCGCCCAAGCCGGCAGCGCCAGCAAGGTCATCGCGCGCATCACCGGGAAACCGGAGCCGGGCCCGCGACTGCGGGGGCCGGCAGCACCTGAATCCGGACTGGAAACGTGGCGCCGCTAGCCCTGCACCGCGGCCGCGCCGCCTCACTGGGCATCCGCCGGATCAGTCGCCGGATCCCGCGGTCGCGGGCGTGGCTTTGGCCGCCGCCTGGTGATCGCTCACGAATTTCCGGCGTTTGGCGCGCAGCGCCATGTACTCGCGGGCTTCCTTGGTCAGGCGCCGCCGCTCGTCGCCGTTGAAGATGGCCTTGCGCACGATCCGCCACACCACCCGCGGGCGGAAGAAGTACTCGCCGTAGAAGCGCTCCACCCACTCCACCAGCTCCGCGCGGTCCAGGCCGGGATAGGTGATGTTGGGAAGCTGGTGCCCCGTATCGTCGGTCATCGAATCGATGGTGATGAGGTTGTTCTGCTTGACGTACTCGTAGAATTCCGTGCCCGGATAGGGATGCGCGATCGACACCTGGATGGTCTCGGTGTCCAGCCGCTTGGCGAAGTCGATGGTCTTGCGGATGCTCTCGCGGGTCTCGCCCGGCAGCCCGATGATGTAATCGCCGTGGATCACCAGCCCCAGCTTCTTGCAGTTGGCCGTGAAGCGCTGCGCCATCTCGATGGTGGCGCCCTTCTTGATGTTCTTCAAGATCTGCTGGTCGCCCGATTCATAGCCCACGATCAGCAGCCGGCAGCCGGCGTCCTTCATGGCCTTCAGGGTGTCGTAATCGGTGGTCACCCGCGAGGTGCACGACCACGTGAAATTGAGCGGCTTCAGCTTCTTGCACAGCTCGATGGTGCGCTCTTTGCGGTAATTGAAGGTATCGTCGTCAAAGAAGATCTCCTTGACGAACGGAAATTGCTCCAGCGCGTAGCGCACTTCGTTGGCCACGTCATCGGACGAGCGCAGCCGCCAGCGGTGGCCCGAATGGGTTTGCGGCCACAGGCAGAAGGTACACAGCGCCGGGCAGCCGCGCGAGGTGTACATGGAGATGAACGGGTTGAGCAGGAAGGGAACGTTGTAGCGCCGGATATCCAAGTCGCGTTTGTAAGTCTTGGTCACCCACGGCAGCTCGTCGAGATTTTCGATGGCGGGGCCTTCGGGATTATGCACCACCTGCCCGTTCTTGCGGAAACTCACCCCGGGCAGCTCTTCGAGCGGCTTGCCTTTGGCGTAATCGGCGATCTGGTAATCGAACTCGCGCCGCACAATGAAATCGATGGCCTTGTTGGTGCGCAGGATCTTTTCCGGTTCCACGGTGACCGGCGGCCCCACAAAGGCCACCTTCAGCCGCGGGTTGGAATCCTTCATCATCTCGGCCATCTTCACGTCCACGTGGAAGCCGGGCGTGGAGGTGTACAGCACCAGCAGCTCGAACTGGCTGCCCATTTCGACGGTCTGCTCGATGGAGATTTTATGCGGCGGCGCGTCCACCACCTTGCTGTCCGGAAGCATGCCCGCGGGATAGCAGAGCCACACCGGATACCAATACGATTCGATTTCGCGCGAAGCGGGCCAGCGCGAGCTGGCGCCTCCGTCGAAACCCTCAAAGGAAGGAGGATTCAAAAACAGAGTTCTCATTGCTGCGGGTTGCCCTCACTGGCCGTGCTGTGCTTCTGGTCATCGAGCGAAATCTTGCTGTAATTTACCGTCAGCTCGACTCTGCCGAACCCCAACGCCTCTCCGGAACTTTGCATCTGGCGTGGCGTTGAAATGCCGTCTTTGATGTCGTACTCGCGAACGAATTGCACGTTGCGGGCCCACAAGCGGGAAGGATTTTTCACCAGCCGCCCGGATTCCCGCACGCCCATATAGGTGGAGGCGTCGATCCACAGGCTTCCCTTGAACAGCCCCTCGCGTTTGTGGCGCGGCTTCACCTGAAAAAGGTAGACCTCGCGGCCGTCCAACTGGCCCCGCCCCTTGAACTTGAACTTGTAATTCGCCGGGGTCACCGCCAAGGCCGCCTGCTTGCTTTGCGCCTCCCGCTCAGCCGCCAGGTAATGCTCAATCACGTGATTCTTGATGACGCCGTCGCCTTCAAAATGCAGCACCTCATAAGTGATGCGCCCCAGGGCCGAAATGCGTCGCAAAGCTTGCAGCCGGCCGTGTTTTTTCAGCTTGGGTACGGAGGCCTGGATATCCAGTTCCATGGAAGCGCTTTGCATGGCCTCGCTTTGAGTCCGCGAGGCAGCCTCATAGCGTTCCACGATGGTCTCGGGGGATTCCGGCGCCTCTTCCGCAGCGCGGCTTCGGCCCACCAGACAAGCCGCCGCCGCCATCAACAGTAAAGGAACACGAACCCTCAAATGCCCAACCCCGCTTGTGAGTATCCCAACACTCCAGTTTACCAGACATGGAACGCCGGGAACTGCGCAAAAGCCCCTGAGCCTTTTGGGCTAGTGGGTAGCCCCCGTACCGCCGAAACTGCTGCCCGACGCCGCGTGACTTCCGCCAGTCGCTCCGGAAAGCGACTCCACGTCCACCGGTGCTTCTGGCTCCGCCCCTGCGCTACGGAAGCCCTTCCTGCGCTCCTGGTTGTCCGGTGCCGCGTTACCAACCCGCACTGCCCAACCAGTACCGCATCAACGGGGCAGCCCACTGGTTCCCGTGCCGGCTTGTGGGGTGTGGTGAAGGGCCTTCCGGCCCGTCGTATAATGGGTAGGTAACACGGAGAGGTTTTGTGTCCCCAAGCACCTTTTTTCGTCTTTGTGCCCATATTCAGTTGTTGCCGGTCCTCGAAAGCGGCGAGGAAACCCTCGTAGGAGGGCAGGCCGTAGTGGAAGGCGTGATGATGCGCGCGCCCCACAGCTACTGCGTGGCGGTACGCAAGCCCAGCGGCGAAATCGTCACTGAAGAGCTGCCGCTGGCGCGCATGTCGGAGAAATATAAGATCTTCCGCTACCCGGTTTTCCGCGGCGTGGGGACCCTTTGCCAGGCGTTACAACTGGGCTACCGGGCGACCCGCTTTTCGGCCACCATGGCGCTGGACGACCCCAAGCTGGCGGCCGAGCGGGCGGAATCGAAGGGGCAGCCGGCGGCCAAGGAAATCCCCGCCTGGGCCTTCGCCGGGCCGCTGGTCTTCTCGTTTGCCTTCTTTGTATTCGCCTATAAGTATTTGCCGCTGTTTCTGGTGACGCGCCTGGAAAAGATTTACCCGGTGCTCTCCGGCCACGTCTATGAAACGCTGGTGGATGGCGGCATCCGCCTGGTCATTCTGGTGGGCCTGCTGGCGGCGCTTTCGCGCTTCAAAGACATCCGCCGCATGTTTGAATATCATGGCGCCGAACACAAGGTGGTGTTCAATTACGAATCCGGCCAGGATGTCACGGTGGCCAACGCGCAGCGGTTCAGCACCTTTCATCCGCGCTGTGGCACCAGTTTCCTGTTCGTGGTGTTTGTGCTGGCGATTCCGTTTTACATGCTGCTGCCCTTCACCGGCTTTGCGGCCAAGTTGCTGGCCCGCGTCGTGCTGATCCCGCTGATTGCCGGGGTGGCTTATGAGCTGATCCGGTTTGCCGCCAGGCGGCGCGGCTCGTTTCTGGCCACTTTGACCGCGCCGGGCTTGTGGATGCAGCGCATCACCACCAAGCCGCCCGCCGACGAGCAGACCGCCATCGCCATCCACGCGCTGGAGGGCGCCATGCAATTGGAGGCCAAGCAGGGCGGCCAATTGGTGATCGCGTAAGCCTCCATGCAATTCCTCCAGAAGCTGGACCAGATCGAACGGCGCTTCGACGACCTCAACCGCCAGATGGCCAATCCGGCGGTGATTGCGGATTCCGAGCAGTACCGCAAGGTCGCCAAATCGCATAGCGAGCTTTCCGAGATTGTGGCCAAGTACCGCGAGTGGAAGAAGGCCGCGGATAGCCTGGCGCAGGCCCGCCCCATGCTGGAGGATCGCGACCCGGAACTGCGCGTGATGGCGCAGGAGGAAGTGGCGTCGCTCGAGCCGTTGATGGTGCGCATTGAAGAGGAGCTGAGGATCCTGCTGCTACCGAAAGATCCCAACGACGAGAAGAACGTGGTGCTCGAAATCCGCGCCGGCACGGGCGGCGACGAGGCTACCCTGTTCGCGGCTGAGATCTTCCGCATGTACTCGCGCTACGGCGAAACGCAGCGCTGGAAGATTGAAGTAACTTCGGCCAGCGAATCGTCGGTGGGCGGATTGAAGGAAGTCATCGCCCTGATCAGCGGGGAGAAGGTTTACAGCAAGCTGAAGTACGAAAGCGGCGTGCACCGCGTGCAGCGCGTGCCGGTCACCGAGCAGCAGGGGCGGGTACACACTTCGGCCATCACCGTGGCCGTGCTGCCCGAAGCCGACGAAGTGGAAGTCAAGCTCGACCCCAAGGATATCCGCATCGATACGTTCTGCTCATCGGGGCCGGGCGGGCAATCCGTCAACACCACTTACTCGGCCGTCCGCATCACCCACCTGCCCACGGGCCTGGTGGTTTCGTGCCAGGACGAAAAATCGCAGATCAAGAACCGCGCCAAGGCGGAGCGGGTGCTGCGTTCGCGGCTGTATGAAATCGAGTTGGAGAAGCAGCAGGCGGCGCTCGGCGCCGAACGCCGCAGCATGGTGGGCCCCGGCGACCGCAGCGAGAAAATCCGCACTTATAACTTCCCGCAGAACCGGCTTACCGACCATCGCATCGGACTTACTCTCTATCAGCTCGATTTCATCATGGACGGCAAGCTCGACCAGATCATCGACGCGCTCACCACTTACTACCAGACCGAGAAGCTCAAGCAGCAGGGCGACACCGGCGGGCAGAACGCCGCCGATTAGATGACCGTTGGGACGGCGCTCGTGCAGGGCGCCCGCCTGCTGGAAGACGCGCAAATTGCCGTGCCGCGGCTGACCGCCGAAGTGCTGCTGGGCCACGCCATGCGGGTGGAACGCGCCTGGCTGTTCGCCCACCCCGAGCGCGAGCTGAGCGAAGTGGAGTGGCTGCACTACGGCCGCTACCTGCACGAGCGCCTGAAAGGCAAACCCACCCAATACATCACCCGCAAGCAGGAGTTCTACGGGCGCGAGTTCCGGGTGACGCCGGACGTGCTCATCCCGCGGCCGGAAACCGAGCACGTGGTGGAAACGGCGCTGCGGCTGGCGCCGCCGGCGGGCCGCATCTTGGACGTGGGAACCGGCTCGGGCGCCCTGGCCGTGACGCTGGCGCTCGAAACCGGTGCCGCGGCGTGGGCCACCGATCTTTCGCCCGCAGCCCTGGCAGTGGCCGCCGCGAATGCCGAACGGTTGAACGTGCGGGTGGCGTGGGTGGCGTGCGACCTGATGTCCGCCATCGCCGGCAGCTCAATAGACCTGGTGGTCTCGAATCCGCCCTATGTTCCGCTCGGCCAGCGGGAGGGGCTGCAGCGGGAAGTGCGCGATTGGGAGCCGCACGTGGCGCTCTTCGCCGGCCCGACCGGATTCGAAATTTACGACCGCCTGGTGGCGGATGCTCCCCGCGTTTTGCGCCCCGGCGGCTGGCTGGTTCTGGAACTGGGATTCGGCAGCCTGGAGCACGTCGCCAGCCTGTTTTTAGGATGGCACGAGGTGCGCGTGGAGCCGGACCTGGCGGGCATCCCGCGGGTGATCGCCGCACGGCGCGGCTGAGGCGGGTCACAGACGGCGGAAGCGACGCTGTCATCGTCTCCGGCCATACCTTTACCCCATCGCTCGGTGTCCCACCGAGGTGATCGGCCGAAGACGCGACCTGGGGGGCACTCGCTTTGCCGGCGGCGGTAAAATAGCGGTTTAGGGCTCCAGTTGATCCTGGGCGGCGTCGAAAGGCAAGCGAGGCCGCCGAATTTCCTTCCACTCCCGCCCCCGGTTCCTATGCGACGTATCATTTTTGTGTTGTTTTTCTGCCTGCCGCTGCCGGTTGCGGGCGCGCTGGCCCCCGAACTCAAACGACCAATGGATGCCGATTCGGTACGCTTCGCGGTGATTGGCGATAGCGGGAGCGGGAACGCCTCGCAATACCAAACCGCCGCTGAGATGGCCGCGGTACACCACGAATTCCCCTTCAACTTCGTCCTTATGCTGGGCGACAACATCTACGGCGGCAAAAGCCCGGCCGATTTCAAGCGCAAATTCGAACAGCCGTATCAGCCGTTGCTGGACGCGGGAGTGAAATTTTATGCGTCGCTGGGCAACCACGACGAGGCCAGCGAGCGGCTCTACAAGCCCTTCCATATGGATGGCAGGAGCTTCTATAGCTTCCAGCGCGGTAACGCCGAATTCTTCGCGCTGGACAGCAGCCACATGGATTCGCAGCAGCTTGATTGGTTGGGCAAGGAACTGGACAATTGCCACGCGACGTGGAAGATCTGCTATTTCCACCATCCTCTGTATTCGGACGCGAAGACGCACGGGCCGTCGCTCGGCCTGCGGAGAATGATTGAGCCGCTGTTCGAGAAGGACGGCGTGAGCCTGGTGTGGGCGGGCCACGACCACGTTTACGAGAGGCTCAAGCCGCAGAACGGGATTCACTACTTCGTGCTGGGAAATTCCGGGCAGTTGCGCTTCCACGACCTGCGGCCCTCCCCGGAGACTGCCAAGGGCTTCGACACCGACCGCACCTTCGCGCTGGTGGAGATTGCCGGGGGACAGCTTTATTTCCAGGTGATCTCGCGAGCGGGAGAAACGGTGGATTCCGGGGTAATTGCGGCCAACGCTCACGACCCGAATTGAGCGGCGATCCCGCCGGGCTCAGCCGGAGCGGGCGGCGCGAACTGGACGCGGCCGCGGCGCACGCACTCGTACGCGAAGAGGTACATTCCCGCCGACCAGGCCTGGTCCTTCACGCCCATCGGTTCGCCGGTCTGGCCGTGGTGCCACTCGTTGAATTCGCCGCGCTGGTTGAGTTCCGCCAGGGCGCTGAGAGCCACCGAGGCTTGCTGTGGGCGGCCCGCGGCCACCAGCGCGGCGACGTAGAATCCGCCCAGAAACGGCCACACGCCGCCGTTGTGGTAGCGGTGCGGGGCGTTGAGGGCGCCGTAGTAATCGCGCCAGTCGGGGTCGCCGGGTTCGACGGCCGGCGTGAGGCTGCGGACGGGCCACGCATCCACGGCGTGGCGGGAAATCATGTCCAGGATGCTGGCGGTGCGGTTCGCGTCGGCGATTCCCGCCAGGATGGCCAGCAGGTTGCCGAAGGAATCGAACCACTCGCCGGCCGCGCGAAAGCCGAGGTAGGGCAAATAATACGATTCGCTGCGAAGGAAGCGTTTTTCGGGGAGCCAGCGGGGGCGGCCGAGCGAGTCGAGGGCGCCCTGGCTCTCGGTGCTGAAAGTGTGGACCATGTGCCGTAGCAGGTCGCCATCGCCCGCATACCAGAACGCGGCGTTGACCGCCTCGGCGGTTTTTTCGGCGCGCCACAGACAGGCCTGGCTCTCTTCGGGGTCGCCGGCCGCCAGCAGGGCGGCGGCCGAGCGCAAGGCGAGCACGTAGAGGCAATTCAGGTACAGGCCTTTGCCGCGAGTACAAAACAGGTCCTGCCAATCGGAACTTTCCTGCATGCTGAGGAGGCTGGTTTGATCGACGTCCTGGCACTGATACCAGGCGAGCACGGCGCGGACGGCGGCGGGATCGGGCGCGATGAGCGTGCTGCCGACGATCCACCAGAGCCCGCCATCGGCATAGGCGCGGAAATTGGGGCGCATGGTGGCGCAGTCGACGTTGTTGGGAATGGCGCCGGCGGCGGTTTGAAACTGGTGCAGCAGCGTGACGCTGGTGCGGAGGGCGGTTTGGATGGCGGCATCCGGCACCAGGCGGGCGCCCAAAGCGGCAATCATGCTGTCGCGCGCCCAGACCTGATGATGCCCCGCGGGGCGGCCCGAGGCCTTCAGACCGCACGGGCTGGCGCAGCGGCGGAGCGCATCGATGGCGGCGGCGTAAACTGCGTCCTGAAGGTCCACGAGCTATTCTAACCGGCTGGCGTGGCGTAGCGTGGGGCCGGTGCCGGGCGCGGGCTACAGGTGCCGCATCGGCTCTTCGGATTCTTCGGCGGCACGGTGGGCTTCGCGCTCCAGAGAGCGGCTCACCAACTCCTTCGATCCGAGGCCAACGGCCAGGGCGAGAGCCAGAACGATGCCTCCAAAGAGAATTCCGAACGCCAACTGGATGATTCCGCCGCCAATGGCCAGGTGATCGAGCGCCATGGTGATGGCTACTACCATCACCATCCAGCGCACGCCGGTGCTGAGGAGGCGGGCGTACTGCAGGTTCATGTTGACGGCGTCGATCAGAACGCTGCGCGCCATGTAGCGGGCGATCGCATTGCCGACCAGCAGGACGACGATGGCGGCCAGGACGTGCGGCAAATATTCGAAAAAGCGCAGGACCAGGGCCGAAGTCAGCGTCAGATCGAAGGCCGAAACGCCGATGGCGAAGCCGATAAAGATGACGGTCCAGCCGGCCACGCGCGCCACCAGCAGGGTGGGACTCTTGCCGGGCGACCATTCGGCCAGCGAGGGGAAGCCCCAGCGCGCCACGCGCTCATCGAACTGGATGCCGCTAAGCAGGCGGCGCACGATGCCCGAAACCAGAAGCGCCACCGCGATTGAGATGAGGAGCGCCAGCAAGAGCGCTACGATGCCGGGCAATAAGCTGGCCACCTGGCTCAGCACGCGGGTTGTCGAATGGCTCAGCGCCTGTTGTACCTGTTCCCACATAACTTCCTCCTTGCACGCCGGAGCCTCAGGGATTGAAGCGGTCCGGCCATCTCCAGCGGGAAACCAGGTAAGGCTTGCCCGCTTCGTAGGCCCGCGCGAGGCGCTCCAGGCGCGCCTCCACTTCCAGCGGGCCGGCGGTTTCCATTTCCAGCGCGTATGACGCGATCCAGCCCAGGTAGAGCGGCGTGAAAGACCGCAGCAAATGATCCCGGTTGATGGTTCGTACGCGATGCGCCAGGGCAAAATCGTAGACAATCGAGACCCACACCGGGTCGGCCATACGAAACTGGGCGGCCGGCAGGCGGGAGAGTTTGCGGACTTCGAGCAGGGCCGAGGGAGGCACCACCAGGCCCCACACGTCCTGGAGGTTCTTGACTCCCAACTGAAAGGAATCGATCAGGCGGCCGGCATCCACGGGGCCGCTTTCGGCGGGCGCCGGCTCCGGGTTGCCAAAGGCCGGCACCATTTGCGAGCCGCGCACGCGCTGCCAGAGGGCGGCGTTACGCTCCATGTCGAGGAAGGCGGGCTTGAGGACCTGGGCGATCAGCGAGCTGAGGTTCATCCAATCGGCGGGGGGCTGCAGCCGTGCGCCCAACTGGGCCTCGCACACCTGGCAATTGCCGCGCACCGCGGCGGAGACCGCGGCCGCCACGGGATATCCGGGGCTGGGGTTGCGCGCGCCGGCCTGCTCCTCCAGGATGGACTGCATCAGCTTGCCGGAGAGGCCGAGATCGGGGCCAAGCGGATTCTGGATGCGCCGGCCGTAGAGCGCGCGGCTGAGTGGCGAAAGGACGCTCCGATTGATCAGGCCCTCCCACTTGTGGCGCGCGTAACGGGGGGCCACCAGGTCGAAATCCATATCCAACGCCGGACGGGCCAGGCGGTCGATCCACAGGGGGGTGACACTGGGCAGTTCGGAGGCGATCACGGTGCAGGCGCGCACGCCGATTTTGCGGCTGATGCCGAGAATGGTCTGGTAGCCGCCGAAGATGCTTTGCAGCGGGTCGGCCGGGGAGTCCGGATCGCACAGCTTGTAGGGCAGCACCGAAAGCGAGGGATCGTCTTCGCTGGGGGTTTTGCCGTCGGCGTCGTCGAGCACCAGGACGGCGCGCGGATGTTCCGGGAAGGCGGCCAGCGCCTCGCGCACCAGGGCCGCGGCGGCGCCTGGATGCCCATTGGCGGCAGGGCGCAGAACGCCGATCAGGAGGTCGGCGCCCTGGACCCGTTCGATCTGCTCTAGGGCCGGCTGCGGAACGGAGTCGAGTTCCATTCACGGCCTCCCGCTTCAATCGGCAGCGACAGAATCCCGGTGAGCGGGATGCGCGCCCAACCGGGGCGATTGTTCAATTCGTAGGACAGCTCATAAAGGGCTTTGTCCAGCCAGTAAACCGAGAGGAGGCCGCGCAGGGCGCCTTCGCCGGCCGGCAGGAAGGTGGCGCCGGCGGCGGTTTCGCGGTAGGCGCGCAGAAACCCGGCGGCGGTGGTGCGCTCCCAAAGGCGCGCCCAGGGTTCCAGCTTTTCGAAATCTTCGGGGCGGCGCGCGGTATAGCTGATGAGGCTGGCATAGGCGGCGTAGGCCAGCGAGCGGAGCATGCCGGCGACGTCTTTGAGCGGCGACTGTTTGGCGCGCCGCTCTTCCAGCGGGCGGGCCGGCTCGCCTTCGAAATCGACAATCACGTAATCGTCGCGCGACCGCAGCACCTGGCCCAGGTGATAGTCGCCGTGGATGCGGGTGCGCTGGGCCCGCCAGTCGCGGCCGCCCATGTAGCGGAAGCTGTCGAGAATGGGCTTGCGGCGGCCCAGCACCAGGCCGGCCAGGTCGAGCATTTCGTCGGGAAGTTTCGCTACGCTGTCGCGCAGAACATCGAACACCTTGGCGGCTTGCTTGCGCAGATCGCCGAGCAGCGCCTGCATGTCGTCGGAAGTCAGCGGTTCGGGGGCGAAGGCCGCGTCTTCGGTGGGAGCGGCGAGGGCCAGGTGGAGCGCGGCGGTGCGTTTTCCGAGGCGGGCGACCGAATCGAGGGCGAACCCCACATAGTCGTGCGCCAACTGGCTGGGCGGCTTTTCGGAGAGGGTGACCAGGTCGCCGGCGTCGGCGGTGTCGAGGTCTTCGGGCAGTGGAACGCGGGCGCAGTTTTCGTAGTAGCGTTCGAGCTCTTCGAGCATGAGCGTCCAGCCATCGCCCTCGTGGGCCACCAGGGCCTGCAGCAGCGCCAGGGTAAAACTTTTGCCGCTGGCGGGGCCGCCGGTAGGTTGGTATTGAATGGTGCCGGCGAAGGCGGGTACGCCATCGAAGCCGGCGGTTTCGGTCAGATATTGGCCGATTTCGCTATCGGGATTGGCGCCGGGCTGCTGGCGGCGGTACAGCTTGAGAATCAGGCGGTCGCCATAAATCAGGGAGGTGTTGCTTTGTTCGGTGGAAATGCGCGCGGGCGCGAGCGGCGTGCCGGGGGCGCCGCGCAGGGTGGGCAGCGCTTTGCCGGGAAAGCCGCGGACGGTTCCCTGGCGGGTGGTCAGATGGCCGGCGCTTTCGATCAGCGCGAGCAGCGCGGTGGCGGCGGAATCGTCAAGCGCGGCATCGTGCAGCAGGCCGCGCCCGCGCTGCGACACCACCGGGCACAAGATGGCATTCGGAGAGGCCTGGCGCAGGCGGTCGGCATCGGGATCGAAAGTGGTGGCCAGAGGGAGCTGGTACGTGTCGGGATCGCCGGTGACGTACTGCACTTCGACCATGACCAGGACGGCGGCCGATGCGGGAAGCTCGCCCCAGTCGAGGATGCGGGTGGCGCCGATGTGGCGGGCCTTTCCGCCGAACCACCGCTGTTTGGGAAGGTACTCCGGGAGGAGGGCTTCCAGTTGCGAGCGGCCGAAGCCTTCCAGCACCGACTCCCAATTGTCCGCCACCAGCGGCGTAGATTCGGCCTCGGAGGCCAGCTCGGCGGCTTCCGGGCGCGGATGCAGTTCCAGCCAGAAGAAACCGTACGGCCCCAGGGAGAGGCGGTAAGGTTGGCGTTCGATGCGCGGAAACTGCACGTAGCCGAGCATCTCCACGGGAGTGGCGCCTTCGAGGGCCGAGAGGTCGAGATCCACCGGCTGGGCGAATCGCGAGAGGTTGGCCACGCACAGCACCTGCTCATCCTGGTAGCGCCGCAGGTACGCCAGCACCTTGCGGTTGGCGGGGTTCAGGAACTCCAGGGTGCCGCGCCCGAAGACCTGGAAGAGCTTGCGCAGGGCGATCATGTTGCGCATCCAGTTGAGCAGTGAGGACGGGTCGCCCTGCTGCGCCTCGACGTTGACCGCTTCGTAGCCCCAGACCGGGTCCATGATGATGGGGCTGTAGAGCTTGGCCGGATTGGCGCGCGAGAAGCCGGCGTTGCGGTCGGCATTCCACTGCATGGGGGTGCGGACGCCGTTGCGGTCGCCCAGGTAGATGTTGTCGCCCATGCCGATTTCGTCGCCATAGTAAAGGATGGGGGTGCCGGGGAAGGAAAACAGCAGGCTGTTGAGCAGCTCAATCCGGCGGCGGTTGTTATCCAGCAGCGGGGCGAGGCGGCGGCGAATGCCCAGGTTGACGCGCATGCGGCTGTCGGCGCTATAGGCCAGGTACATGTAATCGCGCTCGTCGTTGGTGACCATTTCGAGGGTCAGCTCGTCGTGGTTGCGCAGGAACAGGCCCCACTGGCAGGTCTCGGGGATGGCGGGAGTCTGGGCCATGATGTCGGTAATGGCGAGGCGGTCTTCCTGCCGCAGGGCCATGTAGATGCGCGGCATGAGGGGGAAGTGGAAGGCCATGTGGCACTCGTCGCCCTGGCCGAAATAGGGGCGCACGTCGGCGGGCCACTGGTTGGCTTCGGCCAGGATCATGCGGCCGGCGTAGGCCTCGTCGATTTCGCGGCGCAGGCGCCGGATCAGCAAGTGAGTTTCGGGCAGATTTTCGCAATTGGTGCCATCGCGCTCCACCAGGTAGGGAATGGCATCCAGGCGCAGGGCATCCACCCCCATATCCAGCCAGAAACGCATGATGCGGAGCACTTCGTCCACCACCTGGGGGTTGTCGTAATTCAAATCCGGCTGGTGGGAGAAGAAGCGGTGGAAGTAGTAAGCCTGGGCCACCGGGTCCCAGGTCCAGTTGGATTTTTCGGTGTCGGTGAAGATGATGCGGGCATCCAGGAATTTCTGGTCGGTGTTGCTCCACACGTAGAAGTCGCGCTGGGGCGAACCGGCAGGCGCCTGGCGGGCAGCCTGAAACCAGGGGTGCTGGTCGGAGGTGTGGTTCATCACCAGCTCGATCATCACCTGCAAGCCGCGCTCGTGGGCGGCGTCGAGAAACGTCCGGAAATCGTCGATGGTTCCGTACATCGGATGGACGTTGGTGTAATCGGAGATGTCGTACCCGTCGTCGCGCAGGGGCGACGGGAAAAAGGGCAGCAGCCACACGCAGGTGACGCCCAGGTCTTCCAGGTAATCGAGCTTCTGGGTCAGGCCGGGCAGGTCTCCCACGCCATCGTTGTTGCTGTCGAAAAATGCCCGCACGTGGAGCTCGTAGATGACGGCATCTTTGAACCACAGCGGATCGCTGGCGCTTCCGGCTTTTTTCATAGCTTCCGATCCGGCGAGGGGCGCAGCAACAGCGCGCCCAGCGGGGGCAGCGTGAGGCTCAGCGAAAAGGGCTGGCCATGGAGGGGCAAGGGAGCCGCTTCCACGCCGCCGATGTTGCCCTGGCCGCTTCCGCCGTATAACGGCGCGTCGCTGTTGAGGCACTCTTCCCAGTAGCCGGCCTGCGGCGCTCCCACGCGATAGTTGGCGCGGGGCACGGGCGTGAAGTTGAACACCAGCAGGGTGGCGTCATCGGGGTCGCGCGCGCGCCGCAAGAAGGCGGCCACGCAGCGTTCCAGGTCATGCGCATCCACCCACTCAAAGCCGGCGGATTCGCAATCCAACTGGTGGAGCGATGGCTGAGCGCGGTAAAAGGTATTCAGGTCGCGCACCCAGCGGGCCATGCCGGCATGCAAGGGATATTGCAGCAGGTGCCAATCCAGCCTGGCATCCGGGCGCCACTCGTTCCACTGGCCGAAATCGTCGCCCATGAAGAGCAGTTTCTTGCCGGGGTGGCCGAACTGCCAGGCGAACAGCAGGCGCAGGTTGGCGAAGCGGCGCCACTCGTCGCCCGGCATGCGGGCGAGCAGCGAGCCGTGGCCGCAGGCGACTTCCTGGTACGAAAGCGGCAGAACGAAATTTTCCGCGAAAGCGGACATGGTGCTGAAGGTGAGCTGGTGGTGGTAGTGGCGGCGATGGATGGGGTCTTGTACCAGGTACTCCAGAATGCCGCGGGTCCAGCCGGTGTTCCACAGGAGGCCGAATCCCAAGCCGCCGGCATAGGTGGGCCGCGACACCATGGGCCAGGCATCGGATTCCGCGGCGATGGTCTGGCAATCGGGGAAGGCGGCGTACACCTGCTCGTTCAGTTGGCGCAGGAATGCCAGGGCCTCCAGGTTCTCGGGGCCGCCGTGGCGGTTGGGCGTCCACTGGCCCGGGGCGCGGCCGTAATCCAGGTACACCATGCGGGCAACGGCGTCCAGGCGCAAGGCGTCCACGTGGTAGCGGCCCAGCCAGAACAGCGCGCTGCCGGTGAGGAATTCGCGCACCTGCGGGCGGCCGTAATCGAACTGGGGCGGCGTGACGCGCGGGTCTTCGTAGAGCGGCGCGCCATCGAAGTTGCGCAAGCCCGCTTCGCCTTCGGGGAAATGCGCGGGCGGCCAATCGAGGATCACCCCGATGCCGCGCTGGTGCAGACAGTCCACCAGGTACATGCAATCGGCCGGCGAGCCGAAGCGGCCCGCGGGGGCGTAGAAACTGCCGGGCGCCAGGGGCGTAAGGAACTCCACGTGGGTGTATCCGGCCTCGTGAACATAATCGGCCAGGAGCGGTGCGGTCTCACGGTAGGTCAGCGTGCGGTTGCCCTCTTCGACCACGCGGCGCCAGGAAGCCAGGTCGACCTGGTAGATGGAGATGGGCCGGTCGAGCGCATGGTAAGCGGCGCGGTGGGCCATCCACTCGGCGTCGTTCCATTGGTAGGTGTCCAGGTCGCAGATTATGGATGCGCTTTGCGGGCGCGGCTCGGCCGCAAATGCGTAGGGGTCGGCTTTATCGGCCGGCGGGCCGCCGGAGAGCGGCGTGATGCGGTATTTGTAGAGCGCGCCCGGCTGCGCCTGCGGCACGAACGCTTCCCAGACGCCGGCGTAGCGGTCGAGCGAGAGCGGGTTCGCCTCCGCACACCAGGCGTTGAACTCGCCGATCACCGCAACCTGCGCGGCATTGGGGGCCCAGACCGCAAAGTGCGTGCCTCCGGACTCGGCAGGGTGAGCGCCCAATTTTTCGTAGGCGCGCGAATCCGCGCCCTCTTCAAACCGGTGCAACTCCTCTTCGCCCAACCAGGGCGGCTGTTCGATGGTTCCCATGGTTTTACCTAGAGGTAATAGTCAAACTCCTTCTCCGTGCGGACCCAGCGCCGCAGGCGGATGATGTGGGCGGGCAGGCTCTCCGGCGACAACTCGAAGTAAACCTGCGGCCCGTGCCACAGGTAGCGCCCGGCGCCCAACAGATCGTGGGCCTGCACGGTGCGGGTTTCGTCCAGGCCTAGCGCGGCCAGATCGAGGCGCACCCAGCCGCTTTGCGCGTGGAACGCATCCAGGTTGACGATGACGATCACGACATTCGACAGGTCGCGGGTGGCCCGGCTATAACAGATGACTTCCGGGTTGGGGGTCTCGTGGAATCGCAGGTTCCCTTCTTCCTGCAGCGCGGGATTTTCGCGGCGGATGCGGTTAACCCGGGCGATAAACTCCCGAAGGCTGGCGGGGGCGTTGCGGTCGCGGTGCTTCAGCTCATACTTTTCGGAATTGAGATACTCTTCGCTGCCGGCCGCAACCGGCGCGTTTTCGCACAGCTCGAAGGCCGGGCCGTAGATGCCATAATTGCCGGCCAGGGTGGCGGCCAGAACCAGCCGGACCAGGAAGGCGGCGCGCCCGCCGGCCTGCAGGTACTCCGGCAGAATGTCCGGTGTGTTGGGCCACAGGTTGGGGCGGAGATATTCGCGGACTTGGGTGCCGGTAAGCTCCCGGAAGTATCGGGTAATTTCGTCCTTGGTGTTGCGCCAGGTGAAGTAAGTATACGACTGCGAGAAGCCCAGTTTGGCCAGGCGGTACATCACCCGCGGCCGCGTAAAGGCTTCCGCCAGCAGCAGCACGTCGGGGTGGCGGGCTTTGACCTCCGCGATCAGCCACTCCCAGAAGCCGAACGCCTTGGTGTGCGGATTATCCACGCGAAAAATGCGGACGCCGTGCGCGATCCAGAAAAAGACTACCCGCCGCAACTCTTCCCACAGCGCGCGCCACTCGGGCGTTTCGAAATCCAGCGGGTAAATATCCTGGTATTTCTTGGGCGGGTTTTCGGCGTACTGAATGGTGCCATCGGGACGCTTGCGGAACCATTCGGGATGTTCCCGCACGTAGGGGTGGTCGGGGGAGCACTGAAAGGCCATGTCCAGGGCGATTTCGAGTCCGTGCTCACTCGCCTGCGCGACCAGGCGATCGAAGTCTTCGAGCGTCCCGAGAGCGGGATGGATGCTGGTGTGGCCGCCTTCTTCCGAGCCGATGGCCCACGGGCTGCCGACATCTTCCGGGCGCGCTTGCATGGCGTTGTTCTTGCCCTTGCGGAAAGTGTGGCCGATGGGATGGATGGGTGGCAGATACAGTACGTCGAAGCCCATGGAAGCGACGTAGGGCAGCCATGCCTCGCAATCGCGGAAAGTGCCGTGGCGTCCTTCTTCGGGCGCACAGGAGCGGGGAAAAATTTCGTACCAGGTGGAAAAGCGGGCCTTGGGACGATCCACCACCACGCTCAGTTCCCGCGGGTAGCGTCCGGCGAAACGCCGCGGGCTGTACCTCCGGACCAAAGTAGCCATGGCTTCGGCGGTGGCGATGCCCTTGCGCATTTCGGGGTCTGGCTCGGTGCGCAGGCGGGCGGCCCACGAGCGCAGCGATTGGGCGTCCGCGCCTTCGGCCGCCGCGGCGGCTTCTTCGATGAGCGCGGCGCCGATCTGGAATTCCACGGCCAGATCCTGCGCGGCGGCGATGCGCCGGAACAGATCGCGCCGCCAGGTTTCGAAGTGCTCGATCCATCCTTCCACCGAGTAGCGGTAGCCGCCCATCCGCACCACCGGGAACTCGCCGCGCCAGCGGTCGCCGGCAACGCGCTGCATCGGCACGGCCTGCCATTCGCTCTCGGTTTCATGGCGGTAGAGGATGCGGGCGGAGACTTCGTCATGCGCGTCGGCAAACACCTCCGCCTCCACGGCGAGCAGATCGCCGGTCACCCGCTTCACCGGAAACCGGCCGCCATCGATTTCGGGGTTCACATTTTCCACCACCACGCGGATGCGTCCATCCCCGGCGGGAGGTTTGCCCGTTTCCAAGCTTTCAATTGCACACACGTTTGCGGGGATGTCACCGCACACCAAAGGCCAACCGCGGCCGCGTGCGTGACGAGAGTGTGAAGAATCGCGCCAAGCAACCCATCGGCGAAGAGTCTTCACAGTGGAAGCCGGCTTGCACCGTGTAAGCTTCCAGGGCTGCCGCAGGCGGCGACTCGCGCGCGCAACCCGCGGAGGTCTGGTGTGGCGAAGCAC
>DATJRE010000131.1:0-27597 GCA_035505095.1 Bryobacteraceae bacterium
GCAGAACCTGGCGTGGGTGCTGCGCACCACCATGCGGAAAATCGACCGCGTGCTGGAGCGCCCGGCTTACAACTTCATAGTGCATAGCGCGCCCGTGCAGGACGAGGCGCTTCCGCATTTTCACTGGCACATGGAGATTATCCCCAAGCTGACCAAAGTTGCCGGCTTCGAGTGGGGCACCGGATTTTACATTAACCCGACGCCGCCCGAAGAATCCGCGCGATTCCTGCGCGAGGCGGGGTTGGGGTAGGTTGCGGGGCCCATTCACCGCGGAGCCAAGGAGAACGCGGAGATCACACGGGTGCTGAGGCTCCTTCGACGGCCTGGCATGGAGGCCAGGAAGAAGAACCGGAGAAACATGTCGATTCTTCTCGGCGCTTTTCTCTGCGCCTCCGCGTCTCCGCGTCAGGTTTTTCCACGGGTGAACGGGGCCGCCCTACCGCGCGCCGCTGCGCGTGGCGCTGTCGGCTACCTGCAGCATTTCGGAGCGCTGGTCCCGGGCGGTGCGCGCGCGCAGGGTCAATTGCGCGGTGTAGAGCACACCGTTCATCTTCCACTCGATGGCCGGAGGTGAGCAACTGGCGCCACAGGTGGCGGGCTGGTAACGGCCCTGGATCACTTTGTCGATCATCACCGTATCCGGATACGACAGCGCCCCGCCTTTCTGAGCCTTCAACACCCCCACGAAACACACGTCCGCCTGGTGGCAATCGGGGTCGGATTCCAGATGGATCGTATAAGTGGTGGCGGTACCCTCCGCGCTGGCGAACACCGCCGGCCCCAGCAGGGGCGGCAGGTGCGACGGAAGGAGAATCGGCAGCGGCGTCTGGCGCTTGAGTTCCGGTACTATCGGGACCAGCGCGCTGGCCGGCGGCGATGGTTGTTGAGCCAGCGCCAGTACTCCTGCCAGCCACAGCGCCGCCATCCAACCGCTCGACAGAACCAATCGTATCCTTGGCCGGAATACATATCTGCTAAACCCGAGCCGCCCGGGAACGGCCCCTGGTGCGTTGATCACGATCATTTCCCCTTTGGCCGCGGTGCGGTCCTGCATTCCGGCGGCCGGCGGCGTGTCTACAGCGTGAGGCGCCTGCGAACAGGCGGAGCGGTCACATTTCCGCGGCGCGGCGAGTCAAGCCGCTCGCGGAATTGGTTCCAGGCCCAACACTCTCATGCGTGAATGACACCACCCGATAGTCAATTTACACCCGGACCCGCACACCCCGCAAGCGGGTCGCTGCGCCGCGAAGGCCGCCGGGGGGCGTGCCCGCTACCGGCGGCCGCGACCGCGTTTTCTCCGTCAAAGGCTGTGATGCTCCAGACACTTCTTGAAAAACCTCGACTTCATAGAGGACAATGGGGACACACGCGGAGGGTCTTTCGCGATGAGTGACTTACAGGACAGCGGCAATGTGCACAAAGATCTCGTCGAACTGTTTCGGAAAAGCGAAAAAATGGTGATTGCGCTGTTGGAATCGGCTACTCAAGCCATTATCAGCATCGATAAAGCGGGCCGGATCGTGTTAGCGAATCGCCGCTGCGAAGAGATGTTCGGATACAATCGCGAGGAGCTTCTGGGTTCCCGGATCGAAATTCTTCTTCCCGATTCCAGACGCGCTGTACACACCAGTGAGCGCGACGCGTATTTCCAGCACCCGCACGTCCGCCCCATGGGTTTGGGTATCGACCTCGCCGGGCGCAACCGCGACGGTCATGAATTTCCGGTCGAGGTGAGCCTGAGTTACATCGAAACCGAGGAGGGCGTTTTCGCGATCGCCTTCGTCAGCGACATCAGCCAGCGCAAACGGCTGGAGGAGCAGTTGCTGCACGCGCAGAAAATGGAAGCCGTGGGGCGCCTGGCGGGCGGTGTGGCTCACGACTTCAATAACATGCTGACGGTAATCGCCGGCTACAACCGCATGATCCTGGATGAGTTGTCCCCCATGGACCCGTTGCGGGGCTACGCCGAGGAAATTCTCAAGGCCGCCGACCGCGCGGGCGCCATCACCAATCAGTTGCTGGCCTTCAGCCGCCGCCAGATCACTAAGCCGCGGGTCATCCAGATCAACATGGCGATCGCCCAGACCGACAAGATGCTGCGCCGGCTCATCGGGGAGGACGTGCATCTGCAGCTCAGCCTGGGCCCGGACATCGGCAATATCCGGGCCGATCCGGGCCACGTGGACCAGGCCATCGTGAACCTGGTGGTCAATGCCCGTGACGCCATGCCGGAGGGCGGGCGGCTTACGATTGAGACCTCCAACGTCCATCTGGACGAACACTACGTGCGTACGCATCTGGGCGTGGCTCCCGGCGATTTCGTGATGGTGGCGGTTAGCGACACAGGGATCGGGATGGACGCGGAAACCCGCCGCCGCATCTTCGAGCCGTTCTTTACCACCAAGGAGAAAGGCCGCGGCACGGGACTGGGATTGGCGACCGTCTACGGCATTGTGAAGCAGGCCGGCGGCGATATCTGGGTGTACAGCGAACCCGGCCGCGGCACCACCTTCAAGCTGTATTTTCCCAGAGTCGCCGAACCGGTGAGCGAGCTGGTGGATTCGGCAGGGGCGGAACCGCTCAAGGCCGCCGGCCAGGAGACCATCCTGCTGGTGGAGGACGAAAAGGCGGTTCGCGAGCTGACCTTGAAGATGCTCCAGCAGTTGGGATACTCCGTGCTGACCGCCGAGAGCGGCGAAGATGCCTTGGAAATCAGCCGAACGCATACCGGCGATCTTTCCCTGCTGCTGACCGATGTGGTGATGCCCGGTATGAGCGGGCGGCAACTGGCGGATGCCTTGATCCTGCTGCGCCCCGGCCTGAAAGTGCTGTTTCTTTCCGGCTACACCGAGAACACCGTGGTGCACCACGGAGTGCTCGATTCGGGCGTGGATTTCCTGCCTAAGCCATTCAGCCGCGAAGTGCTGGGCAAGAAGCTACGCGAAATCCTGGCGCGTTGAGAGGCGGCTCCGGCCGCTTCGACGCGGCGCGGCGGGGATCTCGCGGAGATTGCCGGCGCGTCAGGAGCGTTCCAGCACGGCGAACAGCGATTGTCCGAACGGCGGGCTGATCAGGTCTTCGGCTCGCGACATCACCGGCACCACGAAATCGTCGAAGAAGGCGATCTGGCGGGGGGACTGCTCGTGGCGGCGGAAGATGTGCGAGTTGGCCCACCAGGCGAAGAAGCCAGCGGTGTTTAAGTAGTGCAACTTCTTGACGGTGAGGCCGGCGGTTTCGGCCGCGCGGCGCAGGCTGCCTCGGCGGTAGCGGCGGTAATGGCCCAAGTCGCGGTCGATGGGGCCGTAGAGCGAAGGGAAGGCCGGTACCAGTAAAACGATGCGTCCGCCGGGCGGCAGAATCGCGGCCATGGCCCGCAGCGTGGCGACATCGTCGGCGATGTGCTCCAGCACGTTCAGGCAGACGCAGGAATCGGGCTCGAAGCGGCGCAGTTCGGCGAAGCACGGGCTGGGCGCTTCGCAGGCGATGGCGTGCAGGTTGGCGCGGCCGGGATAGCGCTCGCGGAGGCGCTCGATGCAGGCGGGTTCGGCATCCAGGGCCACCACCAGCTCGCGGTCCAGGAGGGTCTCGGTGAAGTTGCCCAGGCCGCAGCCGATCTCCACCACGCGGCGGCCCAACTCGCGGCCGGCCAACCGGCTTTGCCAGGCAAAGTAGCGGCGGGCGCGGGTCATGCGTTCCTGATCTTCGACTGTATAGCGGGGGTTCGGCTGCATCACTGCGTGCGTTGGTCCCATGGAATCCCGTCGCTCTATTGTAGCGTTGGAATTGCGGAATGCGCGGCCGGCCCGGCGCGGTCTGCCACAATGGAATTTCGCAATGTTTTTGCTCGAACTGCTGTTGGCCTGCGCGCTGGCCGCGATGGCCGTGCTGTGGCGGCCGTGGCTGGAGCCGGCGGCGGACAGGCTGGCCCAACGGACCCTATGGTCTATGCTGTTGCTGGCGGCGCTGCCGGTGGCGCTGCGGCTGTTGCTGCTGCCGAACCATCCGGCGCCCACCCCGGATATCTACGACGAGTTCGGCCATCTGCTGGTCGCCGATACCCTGCGGCACTGGCGCCTGGCCAATCCGCCGCTGGCGCTGAGCCAGTTTTTCGAAACCTTCTTCGTGCTGCAGCGGCCCACCTATAGCTCGATCTACCCGCTGGGGCAGGGGCTGATTCTGGCGATTGGCTGGAGCCTGTTCGGGCATCCGTGGGCAGGGGTGCTGCTGGCCACCGCGGCGTTCTGCGCACTCTGTTATTGGATGCTGCGTGCCTGGACCACGCCGGGATGGGCGCTCGGGGGCGGATTCCTGGCGGTCTTCGAGTTTGGACCGCTGAGCCAGTGGATGAACAGCTACTGGGGCGGGGCCTTCGCTGCGGCAGCCGGCTGCCTGGTGTTCGGCGCGCTGCCGCGGCTGCGCGCGAACGGCCGGCTGCGCGATGCGGCGCTTCTGGGGGCTGGAATCGGCCTTCACCTGCTCATCCGTCCGTACGAATCCATCTTCCTGGTGCTGGCGGTGGCGCTGTATTTCGCGCCGCTGGCGTGGCGGGCGAAGGAAGCGCGCGACCGCAAAGTGGCCCGGCGGCTGATGCGGCTGTGCGCCGTGGCGGCGCTGGCGGTGCTGCCCGCGGTGGTCCTGACACTGGCGCAGGATAAGGCCGTGACCGGCCGCTGGACCACCCTGCCCGAAGCGCTCAGCATGTACCAATACGGGGTGCCTTCCGCGCTGACTTTCGAACCGAATCCGGTGCCGCACCGCGAGCTGACGCCGCAGCAGGCCATGGACTACAAGATGCAGTTGTCGTTTCACGGCCCCACCACCGATACGCCGGCAACCTATTTCGAACGGCTCGAATACCGCATCCGCTTCTACCGGTTCTTCTTCCTGCCGCCGCTCTACCTGGCCCTGGTGGTGTACGTGGCTACCGTGCGGGAATACCGCTTCGCGTGGGTGCTGGGCACGCTGGCGTTGTTCGCCCTGGGGGTCAACTTTTTCCCGGCGTTCCAAGTCCACTACCTGGCGGCATGCACCTGCCTGTTCGTGCTGGTGAGCGTGGTAGGCCTGGAAAGGCTGAGCCGCGTTACGGTGCGCGGTCAGGCGGCGGGGGCGGAGGCCGCGGGCATCCTGGTGCTGCTGTGCGTGGTGCACTTCGGCCTGTGGTATGGCGTACACCTGTTCGAAAACTCGGCGGTTTCCCGCGCTCTGCGGCCATACGAAACCTGGGACGCGATCAACCACGGCAATCCCGAACGGCGCGTCTTCGTGAAGGAAGCGCTGGACCAGATGCCTGGCCGGCTGCTGGTTTTCGTGCGCTATGCACCACAGCATATCTTCCAGGACGAGTGGGTGTACAACGGCGCGGATATCGACCGCCAGCGGGTGATCTGGGCGCGCGACCTGGGGGCGCAGGAGGACCTCAAGCTGATCGCCAGTTACCCCGGCCGCACGCTGCTGCTGCTGGAACCGGATGCGCGGACGCCGCAGCTTTCGGCGTACGAGCCGGAATTGCAGCCATAGGTGCCTGGCGCGTCGCTTCGGCGAGCAGCTTTCAGCGATCCGCTTTGTGATCAACTGAGGGGATGAAGGCGACGGGGCAGGCCAACGGCTTCGCCGAGCGTGAACGGGCCTGACGCAGCATAATGGAAAAGCCCACCAGCGCCAGGCCGATTCCGGCGGCCAAGTCCGGCTCCGGAGCCGCGGCGGTTCCGGTTACATCGAATTCCACCGGGTAGGAGATCCCCGAGAAGGTCGAACCCGGCGCATACGTATTATCGATGTCGGTGAACTGCGCCTGCTGGCTGCCGAGAAAGGAGACCCCCGGCGCGGTGGTGAAGTTCGATTGAAAAGGGAAGTTATACTGCCAGCCGGACCCCTCGGTGGGACTGCTGAGAACCAGGTAATAAGTGCCCGGGCCGAGGACGGGCAAGTCGAATAACTCGACGTCCTCCGGATTGGCCGGAGTAGTTACCGATCCTTCGATAACACCGTCCTGGGCGAACGTAGTGCCCGGGCCGATGGCGGTTACCAGCGCGTAGTCCACCGTTCCGCCGCCGCCGCTATTGAATAAGTTGGCCAACACTTCAACGCCGGTATAGGAAGTGCTCTGGCTCCAGGCCACGGCGTAAACGGTAGATGTTCCATAAGGGGCGTAGTAGCCCAAAGGCACGGATGCCTCCGAGTCTCCGCTCGACTTCACAATGGTTCCGGCGCAGGCCCATTGGGCGAGACTCGCGCAGATGAAGATGGCCGTTCCAACGGCTTTCCGATTCATTGGTTTCCCTCCAACAACCAAAAGCGACAAACGCGGGCGGGGACTGTCACGCATCCGGGAATTTTTTCGCTGCGCCGAGGCAAGGCCGAGGGGATTCCACGTCGATGGGGCAGTGGCGGCGCCGCGCAGAAGGGGCGGAGCGCTCGAAATGCCGCGGCCGGAGCGCGGTAAAATAGCCTAATCCATGCGAAAACTGGCGGTCTGTTTTCTGTGCGGGTGGCTGGGATTGCCCAGCGCCTTTCCGGCCGATCCGGGCGTCCTGGCGGGATACTCGGCGGCTTCCGCGCGCAGCGAGCGCGATTGGGAGGCCAAGTTCCGAGCCATCCCCGATACGGCCAATCTGCGCGCCTACATGCAGCGGCTCTCCGCGCGGCCCCATCATGTCGGCTCGCCGTACGATGCCGAGAATGCCGAATGGCTGTTGGGGAAACTGAAGGAGTTTGGACTCGACGCCCACATCGAGACCTTCGACGTGCTCTTCCCTACACCCAAGGAACGCCTGGTCGAAATGGTCGAGCCAACCCATTTCACCGCCAAGTTGGCCGAGCCGACCGAAGCGGTGGACCCGACCTCCGGGCAGCACGCCGAGCAGCTTCCGAGTTATAACGCCTACTCCATCGATGGCGACGTCACGGCGCCCCTGGTGTACGTGAATTTCGGCATCCCCGACGATTACGAGATGCTGGACCGGCTGGGAATTTCGGTGAAGGGCGCCATCGTCATCGCGCGCTACGGCGGCTCCTGGCGGGGCATCAAGCCGAAGGTGGCCGCGGAGCACGGAGCGGTGGGCTGCCTGATCTATTCCGATCCGCACGAAGACGGCTACTTCAATGGCGACGTGTTTCCGGTGGGCGGGCTGCGCAATCGCGATGGCGTGCAGCGCGGCAGCGTGATGGATATGCCGGTGTATCCGGGCGACCCGCTGACCCCCGGCGTGGGCGCCACCAAAGACGCCAAACGCCTGCCCATCAGCCAGGCCGCGACGCTGACGAAAATTCCGGTGCTGCCGATTTCCTATGGCGATGCGCAGCCGCTGCTGGCGGCTATGAAGGGACCAGTGGCGCCCGCGGCCTGGCGCGGCGCGCTGCCCATCACCTATCACCTGGGGCCGGGCGCTGCCAAGGTGCATTTGAAGCTGGCTTCGAACTGGGACCTCAAGACGCTGCACGATGTGATCGCGCGCATTCCCGGATCGAACGAAGCGGACGAATGGATCATCCGCGGCAATCATCATGACGCCTGGGTGAACGGGGCGGACGATCCGTTGTCGGGCGCGGTGGCGCTGCTCGAAGAGGCGCGCGCGCTGGGCATTCTGCTCAAACAGGGCTGGAAGCCGCGGCGGACCATTATCTACTGCCTGTGGGATGGCGAAGAGCCGGGGCTGCTGGGTTCCACCGAATGGGCCGAGGAGCACGCCGCGGAGCTGCGCCGGTCCGCCGCCGTGTACATCAATTCGGACAGCAACGGCCGCGGCTATCTGCAGATGTCCGGCTCGCATACGCTGGAGCATTTTCTGAACGGGGTGGCGCGCGAGATTCCCGATCCGGAGTCGAAGGTTACGGTGTGGCAGCGGGCCCAATTCCGGCGGCTGGCCGGTGGAATGCCGGGGCAGACGGCGGAGCAGCGCCAGGAACTGCGCACCCGGCCGGATCTGCGGATTGGCGCGTTGGGATCGGGGTCGGATTATACGGCGTTTCTGGACCACCTGGGAATCGCGTCGGTAGACCTGGGATTTGGCGGCGAGGATGCGTCGGGCATCTACCACTCGGTGTACGACGATTTCTACTGGTATACCCATTTTTCGGACACCGACTTCGTGTACGGGCGGGCGCTGGCGCAGACCGCGGGGACGGCGGTGATCCGGCTGGCGGATGCCGAGCTGCTGCCGTTCGATTTCGACGACTTCACCGACACGGTGCGGCGCTACGTGCAGGAGGTGGAGCGGCTGGCTAAGGACAAGCACGACCAGATTGTGGAGCGCAACCGGGAGATCGATGAGGGGCTGTTTGCGGCCATCAACGATCCGCGCCATCCGATGGCGCCGCCGGCCAAGGAGGCGGTGCCGCCGTATCTCAATTTCGCGCCGCTCGAAAACGGGCTGGCGGCGTTGGAGCGCGAGGCGCTGGTGTACCGGCGCGCGCTGGCAACGGCCAACGCCAACGGCGGATCGGCCCTGGCGCGGGCCCTGCTGCGCGATGCCAACACCAAGCTGATTGCGGTGGAGCGGGCGCTCACGCTGAGCGATGGCCTGCCCAACCGGCCGTGGTTCCAGAACCAGATTTATGCGCCCGGATTTTACACTGGCTACGGCGTGAAAACGCTGCCGGCGGTGCGGGAGGCCATCGAGCAGAAAGAGTGGACGCTGGCGGACGAGCAGATTGGCCGCGTGGGCAAGGTGTTGGAGAACGCCGGCGAAGCCATCCAGGGCGCGGCAGGCGCTCTGGGGCAGGCGGTGAAGTAGAGCGGATGCGGTCGCCTATCGGCCGCGATGCTGCAGGTAGGCGATGATGGCCTGCCGCTCCACGCGATCGGACACGCGAAAATTCATGTCGTTCGCGGGGATCAATTTCTCTGGATCGGTTAGCCAGCGGTCGAGCGTTTCGGCGTTCCAGGTGATGCCGGCGTTTTTGAACGCCTCGGAATAGTCGAAGGATTTCACCGATCCCGCGGCGCGGCCGTAGACGCCGCCAAGGCGCGGTCCCTCTTTGTCGCGTTCGAGCGAATGGCAACCGGCGCATCGCCTTTCGAAGAGTTGTTGGCCTTCGGCGGCGGTTTGCGCCCGGCCCGCCAAGGACCAGGCGATCAGCGCGGCCGCCGTGGCGGCGAGCACCGTTCCGGCCCGCTTCACGCGCCCTCCAGCGGCTCATCGACCACCGCCAGGCTGTGCCCGCCGGCATGCGCGGTCACTTCCGTCACGCCCAGCAGGCGGCGCAGCCGGGCGTCTTCCACCTTCATGGGACCGGGGCCTTTGGCAGCGCCGGGCGCGGGCTGCGGAAAGGCAGTCGAGGCGGCGGTGTGGAAGGTCACCTGCCCTTCCACCTTGCGCATCACCTGGTGGATGTGGCCGTTGAGCACCGTCACGCTGCCGAAGCGCTTCAGGTAGCCCAGCGCCTCGCCGCTATCGGCGGTGCCCCAGCCCCACTCGGGATAGACGGACCAGAGCGGGATGTGCGCGAACACCACCACCGGTCGGCTGGAGGGCTGGCCTTCGAGGTCGGCTTTCAGCCACGCCAGTTGGTCCCCACCGAGGCTGCCCAGGCCATCCACCGCGGCCACGTTGGAGAGGCCCACGAAGTGCACATCCCTGTGGTTGAAGCTGTACCAGCCGCGGCCCCGCGCATCGCGGCCGTAGCGCTCCAGATACAGTTTGCCGTCATCGGCGGCGGTGTCGTGCTCTCCCGGCACGTAGAAGACCTGGCTCGGGCGCGCGCCTTTGACGACCTGCTGCAAGGTGTCGAATTCCTCGGGCTTGGCGGAGTGGCTCAGGTCGCCCGTGTGAATCAGGAAATCCGGCGGCTGCGGCAGGGCGTTGATTTTGCCGATAGCCGCCTGCAGCGTGCCCACCACGTCGGTATTGGCGGGCTTGTTGAAGCCGATGTGGCTGTCGCTGATCTGGACGAACTGCCAGTCCCCGCCGGCGGCCATGCGTTCTTGTCCGAAGGCTTTCGAAACCGGCACGCCGGCCCCGATGCTCCACACCACCCCAGTGCCGGCCCATGCCATGCACTCCAGAAAACCGCGGCGGTCGATGCCATCGCGGTTGCGATCTTGAACGATTCGTTTGGTCATTTTGCTCTCCGCCATCCAGACCGCGGCGGGGCGCGAGTTATTCCCGGGAATAAAATGGCGGCGCCGAGAGTTTTCATGAGTTACGGCGGGCGCCAGGATACTACGCCCGTATGATGAGACTTGTCACCGAACGAGAGGCTGGAACTGTTCGAAGAGATCGCCCTGCCGCACCTGAACGCGGCGCATAACCTGGCGCGCTGGATGACGCGCAGCGACCAGGACGCGCAGGACGTGGTGCAGGAGGCCTACCTGCGCGCCTTTCGCTTCTTTGACAGCTTCCAGGGCGGCGACGGAAAGGCGTGGGTGCTGGAAGTGGTGCGCAATACCTGCCGCACGTGGATGGCGCGGCGCAATCGCAGTTCCGCGGTGCCCTTCGACGAGGCGGCGCATAGCGGCGGCACGCCTCAGCCCAGCCAGGAAGCGGCCGCGGCCGGACGCCAGAAGATGGGCATTTTGCGCGGTTGCCTGGAGGCGCTGCCGGCCGAGTTCCGCGAGGTGCTGGTGATGCGCGAGTTGGAGGAGATGTCCTACCGGGAGATTGCGGCGGTCGCCGGGCTGGCCATGGGCACGGTGATGTCGCGGCTGGCGCGCGCGCGGAAGCGCCTGGAAGAGTGCGCCCAAAAGCGCAGCGGCGAGGCGGCGTGATGAACCATCCGGTGGATTGGCTGGAAGCGTATTTGGATGAGGAACTGGAGGCCGCCCAGGCAGCCGAACTGGAACGCCACCTGGCGGATTGCGCGGAGTGCTCGGCGGCCCTGGCGCGGCTGCGGGAGCAGAAGACTCGGCTGCGCGCCGAGGCGCCGTATTTCGATGCCCCGGCAGGATTGGAGCGGCGGCTGCGCGCGGCGCTGCGGCGCCCGGCGGCCCAGGATGGCGGTCGGGCGACGGCGCGCGAATTGCCGTGGCGCTGGATGGCGGTTGCGGCGGCACTGCTGCTGGCGGTCTCGGTTTCGTGGAACGTGCTGCAGTGGCGCTCGCGGACGGCCGCGGATCGCCTTGCGGCGGAGGTTCTGACAGGGCACATTCGCTCCCTGATCGGCGATCATTTGCTGGATGTGGCGTCCACCGACCAGCACACCGTGAAGCCGTGGTTTGCCGGCAAGCTGGACTTTTCGCCGGAAGTGAAGGATCTGGCGGCGGAGGGATTCCCCCTGGTGGGTGGCCGCGTCGATTACCTGGCGGGCCGTCGTGTGGCAGCCCTGATTTTCCGCCGGCGGCAGCACGTATTGAATCTGTTCACCTGGCCGGACGCGGCGTCCGCAGGCGTTGAAGCGTTAATGACGCGCGACGGATATCATTTGCTGCACTGGACCGAAGGCGGGATGACCTATTGGGCAGTATCGGACGCTGCCGCGTCGGAACTGGAGCGGCTGAAGGAACTGTACCGGGCGGGGCGATAGGCGCGGCGGTCAGTCGGCGCGCCGCGCGGCGCTGACAGCCACGAATTCCCGGATCAGCGGATGGACCTGCCCCCGAAGCGAAGAACGCTCCGGCTGGAAAAGGGTCGCCAGGAAAAACGGATGGCCTTCCAAGCGAACGATCCGGATATCGCCCTGGCTGTCGCAACCTTCGATGCGGAGATCGCGGCGGCCCTGCAGAACCGGCGCAAATTCGGAGCTCAATCCGTAATTGCAACGGTACGCTTCTTCCACGCGATCTGTTCCGTAGAGCCTTTCCGCCAGCGATCCGGGAGCCAGGTGGATTGTGCCGGCAACCTCTACTAGGGAGCACGATAGCCTGGCAATCACGGGGCGAGCCTTTTCGGGGTTCAGTTCGGCATGCGCGGCGTCGGCCAAGCCGATTACATTCCGGAAGTATTCGAGCATGGCGTGCTGAAAACCGCCGCAGGTTCCCAGGAACGGGATGTTTTCCGTGCGGGCCAGGGAGATTGCGGCAATCGCACCTTCGGTGTTGGCATACGGCGATGCCGGGACACACCAGATTCCCTGATAGTGGCGCAATGCCTGTACCTGTGGGCCCTTTGCCAAGGTCGAGGTATGGACCCACACCGGCTCCACGTTGACCCGCAGCGCCTGGGCGGCGAGCGCCAGCGCCGGGGGAATGGCCTGGTGCGCCGTAACTGAGGCATTGTAATCGCCGATCAGCGCGATCCGTAAATCGGCCACCACCTTATACTAACCCCGGGGCCGGCGGTTCCTTGGGCCTCAACGTATATTGGGCGATGCAATCGGCTACCAGATCCGGAGATTCCATGGGGATGTAGTGGTTGTGCTCCGCGAGCAGAAGATCGTGGCCGCTGGGGAAGCGGGCCGCCAGATCGGGGGCGGTGGGCGAGGCGTTGAGGTCGAATACGCCGGGGCGGTAGGGGACGCCGGCGCGCATCACCAGCACCGGCTGAGCCACCGAAGGGATGCCGGGGTAGAGGTTCGCGGCGGCGTCCATGGAGTGGGTGTAGATGGAGGCTTCGACGGGCGGCGGACAGGCCAGCACGAAGCGGCCATCGGAGGGCAGCAGGGCGAACTGGCAGTAGTCGCGCAACACGGCGGGCTGCCAGCGGACGAACGGCGGGCGGTCGCGAAAGCGCTCCCACATCTCATCGGGCGAGGCGAAGACTGCGCGGCGCCGCAGGATGAACGACGCGTCGAAGGGCGTGCCGCCGTAGCGCTCCGGCGGAAAGATGGTGGGGTCGATCAGCACCAGCGCGGAGAAAGTGGCCGGGCGCAGGATGGCCGCGGCCACCACGCTGTGGCCGCCCATGGAATGGCCGATGCCGATGGCGCCGCGCACGTCCAGGATTTCGGCGATGGCCGTGAGGTCGGCGGCGAAGGGCTGCCAGGGATAGGGCGGATCGGGCTTGGCGCTACGCCCGTGGCCGCGGAAATCCACGGCCAGGCGGCGATGGCCGGGGAAGCGTTGGGCGATCTGGTCCCAGCAGCGGCCGTGGAATCCGGTGGCGTGGGCGAAGAGCAACGGCGGCGGTGCGCCGGGCCATTCCCATACGGCCAGGTCGAGGCCGTTGGCAGGGAGCATGAGCAGGCGCGGGGATTCCACGCTTTCCAGTCTTACACGCCGAACTGGCGCAGATGATGATCGGCGTGCAGATAGCCCCAGCGCAGCCACTGGCCAGGGGTGAGTGGGCCGAAGAGCGGATGAAGGCGGCCCTCGAAGCGCCGGGCGGGTTCCGCGAAGCGTTCGACCAAGCGCACCAGGCGGCCGCGATCGGTTTCGAAATCGACCGGCAGAGAGCCGCCCACGCCCTGCTCCATTTCAGGGCGCGTAGGGCTGTTGTGCGGCCAGCGGGCAACCAGGTAGAGGGCGCCCCATTTCATGAGTGTGCGCTGGTAGAGGCCGGTGGCCATGCTGGTGGAGCGCTCCCCCAGGGGCAGACTGAAGGAATCGCCCAAATGGCAGACCATGCCGTGCGCAGTCATTCTGCCCCAGCGCGGGAGCGAGCGCGGGGAAAGCGCGGCGATGCGCCTGAGAACGTCGAGTTGAATGGCGGGATTTCCCAGATTCCGCATAGGAGATGGATTTGCCCTTATTTTAGCGACCCTGCCGGCGCAGCCGCGGGAAAATTGCGCCTGTGAACTTCCCGAATTTGAGCGCTAACGCGGCCCGCAGGCGATGGAACCCGCCCAAGGTGCTGCCTTTGGATGACTTGACCTTATTGGTAAATGGCAATACAATCCGCTCAAGAATAGTCGCTTTGGGCTGAATTTTCATTCTAGGGAGTTGTGCGTCTGGCGGAGCCTTGTTGGGACTCCGCTAAAGATTTGTTCGACGGAACAATTGGGGAGGTCTATGTGAGACGGTTCTATTTCCTGTTGCTGGCGACGGCAACATTTCTCTGTGCGCAGGAATTTCGCGGCACCATCAGCGGCACGGTGAGCGATGCCACGGGCGCGGGGGTTCCCAAAGCCAAGGTGACGGCTACTGAAACCCGTACCGGACAGAAGACCACGGTGAACACCGAGGCGTCCGGCGCGTACACGATTCCGTTCCTGCCGCCCGGCCAGTACGACATTTCGGCCGAGGCGGCCGGGTTCAAAAGCTATCAACACCGTGACGTGACGCTCGAAGCCGGCGCTAGCCCGACGGTAGATATCCGCCTGGAAGTAGGCGCGGTAAGCGACACGGTAACCATTACCGGGGAGGCGCCGGTGCTGGAACAGGCCAACGCCACGGTGGGCCAGGTGCTCAGCACCAAGGAAGTGGATTCGCTGCCGGTCAACGGGCGCGTGCCGATGATGCTGGGTAACCTGGCATTCGGGGTGATTTCCACGTACGAGCCCGGCCCGGTGCGGCCATTCGATAACAGCGCGCCGAATGAGATCAGCATCGGCGGCGCTCCTTCCAGCCGCAACGAAGTGCTGCTGAACGGCGCTCCCAATGCGGGGCAGACCAACCAGATGGCCTACAGCCCGATTCAGGACGCCACCACCGAGGTACGCATCAACCTGTTCGATATGGATGCGGCCTACGGACATACCATGGGCGGCACGGTCAACGTGATTACCAAGAGTGGGACGAACGACCTGCACGGAGCAAGTTGGATCTATAACCAGACGTCGGCGGTGGATGCCAATGAATTCTTCGTCAATGCCGCCGGCAAGCCCCGTCCGCCTTACCATCAGAACCAATACGGCGCCGTGGTGGATGGCCCGGTGTGGATCCCCAAAGTTTTCAACGGCCGGAACAAGGTATTCTGGCTGTTCGGCTACGAAGGCATGCGGGATTCGGACCCGGCCAATTCGCCCCTCGAAACCGGCAGCCCGGAGAACTTCGCCACGGTGCCCACGGCGGCCGAGCGCACCGGCAACTTTTCGTCGCTGTTGAACCTGGGGAGCAGCTACACGATCTACGATCCCAATAGCGCGGTGGTGTCGGGAACCGGGATCGCCCGGACGCCATTCCCCGGAAACGTCATCCCCACCAGCCGGATCAACTCAATCGCCCAGAGCCTGATGAATTACTATCCGCAGCCGAACGTCCCGGGCCTGGCGAACGGAACCCAGAATTTCGCCATCAGCACCACGGACAGCGACGGATACGACAACGAGATGGGCCACCTGGACATCAACTTCAGCGACAAGAACCGGCTGTCGTTCGACGCCCACCACAACTACCGCAAGCAGAACAAGAACAACTTCTTCGACGATCCGGCTACCGGCAACTTTCTGTTCCGCATCAACCAGGGCGCCGCGCTGGACGATGTTTACACCATCTCGCCGACCGTCTTCACGGACGTGCGCGCCAGTTGGACGCGGTACATTGAGAACCACTCTTCTCCGGCGGACGGCGTGGATCCGGCTTCGTTGGGCTTTCCCTCGTATATCGACACCAATTCGAAGTTCCTGATGCTGCCGTACATCACCTTCAACGACAGTTTGACGAGCGTCACCAACAGCGTCTCGGGCGGCGCCCGCTCGGACTTCGAACCGCTGGGATACAACGGCGACTCGACCAACTTCAACGACATCTTCGCGCTTTTCGGCGATGTGGTGAAGGTTCACGGAAACCACACCATCAAAGTCGGCGGCGATGCCCGCGAGTACCGCTGGAGCGGATACACCTTCGGGAATCCCTCGGGCACATACGGTTTCAACTCGGTGTGGACGAATGCCGCCGGAGCGGCAGGCTCGGCTGCACCGCTGGGACAGGAGTTCGCGTCGTTCTTGTTGGGGTTGCCCTACAGCGGCAGCCTCGACGAGAATACCCAGGCCACTGTGGATTCCAAGTACCTGGCGGTGTTCATCAACGACGATTGGAAGGTCAAGAGCAACCTGACTCTCAGCCTGGGCCTGCGGTGGGAGCACGATTACCCGGAGACCGAGCGCTATAACCGGTCGCTCGACGGATTCAGCCCCACGGCTACGAATTCGATTTCGGCGGCTGCCGCCACGGCCTATGCGGCCAATCCCAACGCGCTGCTGCCGGCCAGCCAGTTCCAGGCCTTGGGAGGGCCCACCTTCGCCAGCGCCGGCAACCCCTCGATCTACACCGATAAGTCGCACATCGTCAGTCCCCGCGTGGGATTTGCCTGGACGCCCAGCGCGCTGGGCGGCAAGACCGTGATCCGCGGCGGCGTGGGCATCCTGGTAGACCCGATCCTGCTTCCCATTTCGGGAAGTTCTCCGTCCGTGGGAACCAGCAACGTGGCTTACGCCACCCTCAACCAGCCGGGATTCAGCCAGACCACCAACATGACGGTGACCAACAACAACTATCTGACTCCTGCCACCACGCTTTCCAACCCGTTCCCGAGCGGTTTTGTGCAACCGTCCGGCTCTACGCTGGGCGCCTCGACGAATCTGGGATCGTCGATTGTTTTTGTGGACCCCTCCCTGCGCAACCCTTACGTGGCACGCTGGCAACTGGGCGTCCAACACGAGCTGCCGAAGCAGATGGTGCTGGAAGTCGCCTACATCGGCAACCGCGCCAACCATCTGCCCATCGTGACCCAGTTGGATTACATTCCGCGGCAGTACCTGAGTAATTCGCTGCTGCGCAATAGCGCGCTGATCACCCAGCTTACGGCCACTACCGCAAATCCGTTCAAGGGGCTGTTGCCCAACTCCAGCTCGTTGAACGGCTCGACCGTGGCAGTGGACCAGTTGCTGATTCCCTATCCGCAATACGCCCTGCCTCTGGTGCCCACGCCATGCCCGTCGTGCTCCACGGCATCGCCATCCAACGGCGTCCTGGATCAGGAAAATCCGGCCGGCAGCTCGTACTACGAGAGCCTCAACGTCCGGTTGCAAAAGCGGCTCTCCAACAATCTGCAGCTTTTGAACAACTTCGTCTACAGCCAGCTCATCGACCGGATGGCCTATCTGAACGATTCCGACCTGGCGCCGGAGAAGCGCGTTTCGAGCGACTCGCGGCCTCTGCGCGAGATCCTGGCGGTGGATTACATTCTGCCGATCGGCCACAATCGCCTGGTCAACGTGCGCTCGAGCGTGCTCGACGGCATCATCGGCGGCTGGGGACTGAACGGAATTCTCACCCTCCAATCCGGCCCGGTAATCACGTGGGGCAACTACATTTACATGGGCGGCCCGCTCGATTACAACTCGCACCAACCCAACGGCACGGCCTTTAACGTCAGTGACTTCGTCACCAACAGTTCGTTGCAGCTTGCCGACAACATCCGCTATTTCGACAACCAGTTCAACAACCTGCGGCGCGATCCGACCGAAGAGCTGGATCTCAACATGAACAAGCGATTCAGCCTCAAGGAGAAAGTCCACCTCGAAGTCCGCATTGAGGCTTTCAATGTCACCAACCGCGTGACGTTCGGGGCGCCGGCAACCAACAACGACGTTACGGCGGCGGCCTTCGGAACCATTGCCTCGCAGGCTAATACCCCGCGCCGCATCCAGACGGCGCTGCGGCTGGTCTGGTAGAAGCGTTGGCGATTGGCTTCCCGCGGCCGGCCCGGCGCGGCCAGGCCGGCTGCGGAAAGTTGTGTCTTCGGCCGCGAGGCACTCCCTTACAGGCGTGGCTCTGTTTCGGAGCCGCGCGACCTATCTCTCAATTTCGTAGCGCTTCATCTTTTCGTAGAGCGTAGAGCGGTCGATATCCAGGATACCGGCGGCCTTCTTGACGTTGCCGTCGGTGCTCTGCAAAGTCGCGATGATGAGGAGCTTCTCCATTTCCTGCAGAGTCATTCCAGCGGGCACGCTCCAGTTCTTGGCGGGCCCGCTTTTTTGCGCCAGAAAGGCGAAATCGCCTTCGTCGAGGGTGCGGCCGCGGCAGGTGACCATGGCGCGCTCCACGGCGTTTTCCAGTTCCCGCACGTTGCCGGGCCAGTCGTAATCCATGAGGATGCGCAGGGCGCCTTCGGAGACGTCGGCGATATCTTTGCCCAGCTCGTGGGCCAGCCGCTCGACGAAATGGCGCGCCAGCAGCGGAACATCCTCGCGGCGCTCGCGCAGGGGCGGAATCACGATCTGGATGACGTTGAGCCGGTAGAACAGGTCTTCGCGGAAGCGGCCTTCGGCGGCGGCCTGCTGGAGGTTCACATGCGTGGCGGCGATCACCCGCACATCCACGCGCACTTCCTCGGAACCGCCCACGCGGTAGAAGGAGCGCTCCTGCAGCACGCGCAGCAGGTCCACCTGGAGCTTGGGGGAGATGTCGCCGATCTCGTCGAGGAACAGCGTGCCGCCATCGGCCAACTCGAACTTGCCGCGCTTCTGCTGGCCGGCGCCCGTGAAGGCGCCCTTTTCGTGGCCGAACAGCTCGCTTTCGAGCAGCGTTTCCGCCAGGGCCGCGCAGGAGACCGCCACGAACGGTTTGGGCGCGCGGTCGCCCGAAGAGTGGATGGCGCGCGCCACAATCTCCTTGCCCGTGCCGCTTTCGCCCTGGATCAACACGGTGCTGCGCAGGCTGGCGATTTCGGTGCACAGCGCCAGAATCTGCTGCATCCGCGGGTTCTTGGTAATCACGTCGTGGATGCGATACTGGCGGGCCAGCTTCTTGCGCAGGATGCTGTTTTCCCGCTGCAGATTTTTTACCTTGATGATGCGGCTCACCAGGAGGGAAATCTCCTCCGGATTGCAGGGCTTGACGATGTATTCCTGGGCGCCCTCCTTCATGGCGGTGATGGCGGTATCCACGGTGGCGTAGGCGGTGATGATGATGATGGAGGCTTCCGGCTGAAGCCGGCGGATCTGCATCATGGTTTCGATGCCGTCCATGCCGCCGGGCATTTTCAGGTCGACGAAGTAGATGGCGTAATCGCGCTGGCGGGCCATATCCACGGCGGCGCGCCCGCCCGCGGCGGTATCCACCTGGTAGCCGTCTTCCCGCAGCCAGGCGGCCAGCGATTCACACATGACCTCCTCGTCATCCACTACCAGAATCTGCCAATGGGTCTTCATGATGTCTGCTCCTTGGGGGGCGTAGCCTGGGGATGGAGCCGGCCCAGGCGAGCGGCGCAGGCTGCGCAGTAGGCGTCCCGTTTTCGATCGATTTGCGCAATATTGGTGGCCAGGGCCATGGCGCACTGGGAGTCGGCACAGTGCACCAGCCCGAAGGTGTGGCCGGTTTCGTGGAGGGCTTCCTTGTGGGCGCGGTCCAGAAAGACCTGGCGATTGGGCGGCAGGCCGTAGAATTCCTGGCGCAGGCGGGCCAGGGAGATAGCCGCCACGCGCCCGCCCAGTTGGGCGTGGCCGTAGACGAAGGTGAGCACCGGAATGAACAGGTCGCGCTCGGTGATGGCGAGCAGTTTGACGGCGTCCGGTGGGCAGGTTCGCACCAGCATCTCCAGGAAGCCGGCGGAGGCGTATTGGCGGCGCGCGGCATCGAAGGTGAAGTCGATGGAGGGCAGCGCCAGCTCGCGGACGGGCATGCCGAATTCAGCGGCCATGCGGTCGCGAACGGCTTCCCAGGCTCCGCGCTCGACTTCCGGAGTGGCCCCCACATAGAAGCACCTCATTCCTTGCGAGCCAGAACCAGGGGCGGAGGCTCAGCCGACTGCGGATGCGGCTCCAGAGGCAAGGTGACCGTGAACGCGGTGCCCTGGCCGACCATGCTCTTGACTTCGATTTCCCCGCCGTGCGCCTGGATGATGCCGTAGGACACGGCCAGCCCCAACCCCACGCCCTTGCCCTCCGGTTTGGTGGTAAAGAAGGGGTCGAAGATTTTGGCAAGGTTTTCGGCCGGAATGCCCTCGCCGTTGTCCGAAACGGTGAGCGCCACGCCTTCGGCGACGCGCGTGGTGGAGACGGCCACCTTGCGCTCAGTCTTGGATTGGGTGGCCTCGGCCGCATTCAGCAACAGGTTCAGCACCACCTGCTGGATTTGCGAGCTATCGCAGGGCACGGCCGGCAGATCGTCGGCGAGCCGCGTGTCTACGGCCACGTTGCTCAGCTTCATTTTGTGCTGCACCAGCGAGAGGGTGGTGCGCACGATGCGGCTGAGGTCGGCCGGACTACGCTGCGGCTTGGAGCGGCGCGAAAAGGCCAGCAGGTCGCTGACGATGCGGCCCACGCGCGAGGTTTCGTTGGTCACCTGGCCCAGGTATTTGCGAAACTCTTCGATGCGGTTGGGCGGAATACCATCGTCCTTGAGCATGCGCTGGAGCAGCATGGAGAGGTTGAGCACGCCCGAAATGGGGTTGTTGATTTCGTGCGCCACGCTGGCGGAAAGCTGCCCCAGGGAGGCCAGGCGGTCGGTGTGCAGCAGCTTCTTCTGGGCCGCCTGGAGCTGCCGGGTGCGCTCTTCCACCTTGGTTTCCAGGTTTTCGGTGAACTGATTGATTTCGCCCACGGCTGTGCGCAGGCGATCGCGCATGACATCGAAGGAGCGCGCCAGCTCGTCCAGTTCTTCGCTGGAATCCTCGATATCCAGCGGCTTGTCCAGCTCCATCTGGCTGATAGCTTTGGTGCCTTCGATCAGCTTGCCGATGGGCCGCGCCAGAAAGCGGCGGGTGAAATAGATGATGAACAGGCTGATAAGGGTGATCTCGACCGCCGTCACCAGCAGCACGCGCAGTTTCATGTTCTCGACTTCGTGATCGACGGCGTCGAGGTTGAGTTGCAGGTCCAGCACGCCGAGCACTTTGACCCCGCCGGGATGGGCATGGCACTCGGCTTGCGCGCAGGATGGCTCGTTGTAGATGGGGGTCACCATATCCAACCGGCGGCGGTCGCCGGCGCGGAAGATGCTGACGTGGCGCGAAAGATCGGGCCGCGCGATGGCCTGCTGGCGGTCTTCCGCATTGGTCGAGAACATCACCTGCCCGGCGCGGTTGAACATGCGGATGCGGTCGATGCCCTGTTTCAGGGCGATGGTCTGCATCACCTGGTAGGCCGCCTCGCGATGGTCGTCGAGCATGGCGTGCCAGGTGGCGCTGGTGATGCCCTTGGAGAGCTGGTCGGCGCCCAGCACCATGGTGTTCAGAAGTTGCTGCTCCTCGGTTTTGACATTAACCAGCCCGGATACCGCCGCCACGATGATGACGATCACCGTGATGGACAGCATCAGCTTGCGGGCGAGACGCCGTGGCATCGCTTAATCTCTAATAGAACCCTATACTCCGAAATGATTGTAGCGCGTGGCGCGTGGGCGGTGGGGTGGAGGGGAAGGCAGCCGGTCACTGTGGCGAGCCAGGCTGAGTGCCGCTCACCGGGCAAGCCAGGAGGCTAGCAGAGACGTCACGGCCATCAGCGCCGGCAGGCTTCCTCCGGCCACTGGGCCCTTCCGCCGGCGGGTAGAAGACCCCGGCCAAAAAGGTGAAGAGGTATGCCGCCGAATCCTATGCCAATGGCCAACGGAACCAGGGCATGGGAACGTATCCGCCCGCCTCCGCCTGGCTTTAGAACGCCACTTTCAGGGAGAACTGCACGGACCGCGCCGGCAACTGGTTGGTAATGCCGACCAGGGGCTGGCCGAAGCCGGCGCCGGGCGTGGCGCCATTGCCCCAGGTGCCGCTGTAGCCCACGAAATTGGCGTGGTTGAACACGTTGAAGGCCTCGATGCGGGGCACAATCTGCCAACGCTCGTGGATTGCGAAAGGCCGCTCCAGGAACGGGTCGATATCGTAGATGTCGCGGCCGCGGCCGGTGTTCCGGCCCACCACTTCGCCGTTGATCACGGGGCGGTCGGCGGTGGCGCCGTCGCCGCTGTTGTTGGCGCCGGTCACGTAGTCATAGACCAGGCCGGTGGCCAGTGTGGCTACACCGCCGAAGTGAATCCGGCCTGGGCCGATCCACACGCCGCTGGCCACGAAACGCTGGCGCTGATCCCAGAGCGCATTGCCCTTCTCGATGTTGCCGGTGAAGTTCGGGTCGTTGGGATTCTGCGCGGTGGCGTCCTGGTCCACATTGTTCAGGTTGTGCGACCACGTGTAGCTCACCAGGGTTTGCAGGTGTTTGCTGAAGGCGTGGGTCAGGCTCACATCCAGCGCGTCATACAAATCGAATCCATCGTTCACGTCGCTCTGGATCTCGGCGTACGGCGGCTGTGGATTAGTGGCCGCCAGCGGGTTGCACGTCATGTTGTTGGTGGTATACCACCACACCCAATAGGGCCGCGTGCAATTGGCGGCCTGCGGGGTGCGCACCTGGCCCGGTTGGGTGCGGATGAACGGTGTGGGCGGGTCCACATCGAGCGGCCGGACGACGCGGGTGCTGTGCGACCCCACATAATCCACCGCCAGCACCCAACTCTGCGCCAGGCGGCGCTCGATACCGAAGGTCCATTGGTTCGAGACGGGATTCCACAACCCGCTGGGATAGCCGACGAGCGTGCTGGTGGGAAAGAACTGGTTGTAATACGAGGCATCGCCGGGCCGCAGATAGAGGCTGCGCAGAGGCTGCTGGGCGCCCGCCGGGAAGGCCGGCAGGGGCGCCGCCGCAATGCTGCTGGGGAAGCCGATCTGCCCGGCTGAGGCGGTGTAGTTGAATACGCCGGTGGGGCCGGTCAGCGCGTAATTGGCCTCCGAGTTATCCACGATCTGCGAGTAGTAGATGCCGTATCCGCCACGAATCACGGTCTTGCCGTCGTTATGCCAGTTGTAGGCGAAGCCGGCGCGCGGCGCGAAGCTCAGGTTCGAATTGGTGAACGTCTGGTGCTCGTAGCGCAGCCCCAGGTTGATGGTGAGATCGGGCCGCACTTTATAATCGTCCTGCGCGAACAGCGACCACAGCACGTCATTCACGGTGTAACTGGCATTGCCGTAGCTCTGCGTGTAGCTGTTCACATTACTCAGATTATCCAGGTAAGTAGAGCTTTCACAGACCGCCAACGGCTGCGTACAAGACTTATAAATGAACTCGCCATCGTAAATGGGGCCGCCGAATTCCTTGCTGTCGCCGCCGGTGTGGGCGAAGATCATGTCGCCGCCGAAGCGGAGCTGGTGGGAGCCGGCGACCGCCGAGAGCACGTCGTTCACCTGGTACTGCCGGTTCATGAGCAGCGCCGATTGCGAGGTGCCGCTGGCGAAAGTGCCGCCCGTCGAGACAGGCACGGAGAACTCCGTCCCGTAAATCACGGGGTCGAATTCGGTAATGGGGGACGCCAGTTGGAACTGCACGCGCGCGTTGTTGATCATCGAAGGACTGAGCACCGCCGTCTCACCCAGCTCTTCGGAGTAAGTGCGGCGGTGGAACACGCGATCCACCGAAGGCAGGCTGTTGCCGCCCACCGTGCCGTTGGGGTTGGTGTCGTAGAACGAATCGGCGTCGCTGCGGAAAAACAGGTTGTTCTTGTCGTTGAGGGGGTGGTCCAGGCGAAGGAACCCCAGCCAGCCGCGGTAGTGACCCACGAAGCTGCCGGGTTCGATGGGAGAAATGATCGGCGAAGCACGGTTCTCGCGGCTGAATTCGCCGCCCAGGGCGAGATACCACTGGGGGGCGATGGGGCCGGAAACATACAGCGCGGATTGGCCGAGCGTGTCGCTGGTAACGTCGTTGCCGCTGGTGGCGTTGCCGCTGGTGAATCCCGAAAGGGCCGCTTCGGTGGCGGCCGGGCGCCACAATTCCAGCGCGTCGCCGTGCCACTGGTTCCCGCCGCTGCGGGTGATAATGTTGACCACGCTGCCGGTGGAGCCGCCGTACTCCGCCGAGAACGCGTTGGTCAACACCAGTTCCTGGTAGACCGATGCTTCCGGCAGGTTGGTGAACATGGTCTGGCGGCCCCAGCTATCGTTATCGGTGCTGCCATCCACTTCGAACCAGGTCTGCCGCCGGCCGGCTCCGTTCGTGGTAAACAGGTTCTGGTTCATGAAGACGTCACCCATGTTGATGCTCGGCCGGTTGGCGGCGTTGAGCATGGGGAGATAGGAGATGCGGCGGTTGAGCAGCGGCGTCTCGTCGATCTGCGCGGCATCCAGGCGGGTTCCCAGTTGCGGTTCGTCGGCGCGCACCTCGCCCACCACGCCGGTGACGGTCATCTGGGTCTGGCCGCTGGCCACATTGAGCTGCAGGTTGATTTCGGCGGTGGTGCCCCCTTCCAACCTGATGTCGCTGAGGGTGCCGGTGGCGAAGCCCTGTTTGGACGCCGTGACCGTATACGTCCCGGAAATCGGCAGCCCGGCCAGGGTGAAGTTGCCGGAATTGTCGGATTGCGCCGTCCGCTCCAGGCCCGTCACGCTGTTTTTGGCGCTTACGGCGACGCCCGCAACCGCGGCATGGCTCTGGTCGACCACTTGTCCGTGGATGGTAGCCGTGTCCGGCGTCTGGGCGCGGAGGCACGCCAGACCGGCCAGAGACACCAGTAGTGTGAAAAATTTATGAGACATAGCCCCTTAAGGTCTTCAGGATACCTGCGGGGGCGGAATACTACCAAGGGTCGTAGTTGGAACTCAGGCTCGCCCCGCGGCGCAGGCTCTCTGCCATCAACCGAGGTTCGAGGGCTACGCTTGGGATCTCGTCCGAGTCGAATTGCTCCAGAAGGTCTCGGTGCGAGATTCCGCTGCGCCGGGCGATCGGGCAGACGTGGTCGTGAAGGGTCCTCCAACCGTGATGTCATTGCGATTTACGCTTTGCGAATTGGCGCTGGCGGTACGACCACCTCAACAAGTCCGGTCGCCACGTCATATACGAGGCCGGAGACAAGCCACTCCGCCGGCAATCCGGGAATCGCCCGGAGCGAAGCAACATCGACAGCCACGGCCGCGCGAGGATCGGTGATGGCTTTTCGCTTGAGTTCGCCTTCCGGTAATTGAAAATAGCGCGTCAGCATGGCGGGGTCACCCGTAAGCCGGGTGATGCCGCAATCGGTGTGCTGAAGTACGATCAGGTGAAACTCCCCGCCGCCTCCAGGAATCTCTCCGGCAACCGCGCCGATCCGCCCGAGCAGACCTAACTGCTCCAGCAGCCCCGGCGTGATTCGACCGCCGATGTTGCGCATCACAACGGCCTCGCCCGGTTTGATTCCAAGCACATGAGCAGGATCCACACGCATATCGGCGCAACCGATGATGATTGCCTTTACATTCGGCAGCGCCCGCGGAAGCGAGGGCATCAGTGTGCCCGCAGAAGACTGCTGAGCGGCAAAGTCTTTGTTACGTTCTAACATGTTGTCGAGATTGTTCATGTTGATTCTCTCTGAAAGACGTTGCGCGATAACGTTGCGGAAACATTTGTATCAAGCCGGATCACCGGCCGCTGGCGAACCCGAAAGATCGCTCAACAGGCGTATCTGATGCATTGGTGACAGGGGTCCCTGGGGTTCCGATTGCGGTGGTTGCCGTAGTTTTCACTTCTCGGCACTTCGGTGACCGCTCGAATTGTACCGCGATCGGGAGCGCAAAAGGCCATCCAAGCGTTGCAATCGGGGCTAATGCGCTCATTGAGGAGCCCGTCCCTGGCTGCCCGGAAGCACTCGGACGGAGCGGACGTTCCACGGCCGGATGAGTTCCCGGAAGTGCGCTCATTTCCGAGCTGGTCCATGTGCCGGCCGCGGGCCAGGAGCCGCGTTCCAGGGGTTCGCACCAAGACCGGCTCGCAGCGTTGCGTCGCTCAACACCCGGGTAGTCTTCGCAAATGGCTATTACTCACGGCTGCCGTTGCGGACCCCGCGCAACCCAATTCCCCGCCTACACGCCTTCCAGCCCCCTGCTATCCTCTAATTTATGCTCAGCGACAGCCTGCGTGAGTGTGGCGTGGTGGGAGCCGGGGGAGCCGGATTTCCGACCCAGGTCAAGGCGCAGTCGCAGGTGGAATTTCTGATCGCCAATGGCGCCGAGTGCGAACCGCTGATCCACAAAGATGCCGAGCTGATGAAGCATTTTCCCGAGGGCATTCTGCGGGGCATGGACGCCATGATGGACGCCACCGGCGCGAAGACCGGCAAATTCGGCATCAAGACCAAGAACGCCGAATCCCTGGAGGCGCTGCGGCGCCACTGGAAGCCCGGCCGCATCGAGTTCGTCATGCTGGGCGATTTTTACCCCTCGGGCGACGAGTACGAACTGGTCTACACCGCCACCGGGCGGCTGATCCCGCCGGCGGGCATTCCGCTGCAGGTGGGCTGCGTGGTGGCCAACGTGGAGACGCTCTACAACGTCCACCGGGCGGCGGGCGGCACACCGGTCACCGAGAAATTCCTCTCGGTGTGCGGCGCGGTGAAGCAGCCGAAATCCTTCTGGGCGCCGGTGGGCACACCGTTCCGCGATCTGATCGCGCTGGCCGGCGGCGCCACCGTGCCGGATTTCGGCATCTTCGTCAGCGGGATCATGATGGGCACCCTCACCTTCGACCAGGACGACGTGGTGACTAAGACCACCGGCGGCCTGATCGTGCTGCCCCGCGACCATTACCTGATGACGCGCCGCACGCGCTCGCAGCAGGAGATGCACCAGATCGGCAAATCGGCCTGCGACCAGTGCAGCTACTGCACCGAGTTCTGCCCGCGCTACCTGCTGGGCTACGAAGTGATGCCGCACAAGGTCATGCGCAGCCTGGGGTTCACCGCCACCGGCAGCGACATCTGGAACCAGTGGTCGGAACTGTGCTGCGCCTGCGGCATCTGCACGCTCTACGCCTGCCCGGAAGACCTCTACCCGAAGGAGGCCTGCGACCAGGGCAGACACGACCGCCGCGCGGCCGGGCTGAAGTTCGTGCAGCAGCGGCCGGTGGAAGTACACCCCATGAAGGAATACCGCCGCATCCCCCTCACCCAGTTGCGGCGCCGCCTGCAGGTTGAGGAGTACGAGCGCGAAGCCCCTTACGAGCCGGTGGAGTGCCGGCCCACCGCCGTGCGCATCCGGCTGAAGCAGCACGCCGGTCAGCCCGCCATCGCGGCCGTTGAGGCGGGCCGCAAGGTCAAGCGCGGCCAGGTGGTGGGGCGCGCCGAGAGCGGCAAACTGGGAGCCAACGTGCACGCCAGCATCGATGGCAAAGTGCGCGCCGTCACCCCCGAAGCGATCGAAATCGTGGCATAAACCATGGCAAAGAATTCGTTGGGACTGATTGAACTTACCAGCATCGCGGCGGGCTTCCAGGCGTGCGACGCCATGCTGAAGGCGGCCGCCGTGGACCTGGTGCTTTCGCGCTCCATCTGCTCAGGCAAGTACATGGTGATGGTGCGCGGGGACGTGGCGGCGGTAGAGGCGGCCGTGGCGGCCGGCAGCCAGGCGGGCCACTTCTCGATCATCGACCGGTTTGTCATCCCCAACCTCCACGAAGCCGTCTTCCCGGCCATCAGCGGAACCAGCAAAGTGGAGGCCCTGGACGCGCTGGGCATCGTCGAGTCCTTTTCGGTGGCGGCGCTGATTGAGGGCGCCGATGCGGCGGTGAAGGCGGCCAACGTCGAGCTGATCGAGATCCGCCTGGCGATGGCCCTGGGCGGCAAGGCCTTTGTCACCCTCACCGGTAACGTGGCGGCGGTGGCCAGCGCCGTAGAGGCAGGAGCCCAGGTGGTGGGCCAGAAAGGCATGCTGGTAAATAAAGTTGTGATTCCTCACCCCCGCCCGGAACTTCTTAACGAAATGATTTGACGGTCCGGCCGCGGATCACGGATAATGTTTCGTTTAGCAGACGTTCGCGCCACATGAAAAGGTATTTTTTTGCGCCCGTGGTTTTGGTGTGTCTGCTCCAGAACCTGCCGTGGGCCGCCGGGCAGAC
>DATJRE010000132.1:0-3083 GCA_035505095.1 Bryobacteraceae bacterium
CCGGTTCGCCTACGCGGGTTTGCGGATCAGCACCACGGTGATATTGTCGGGACCGCCGGCCTCTTTGGCGGCTTCAATCAGTTGGCGGCAAGCCTCTTCCAGGGACGTCCCATTCAGGCCGCCGCGCAAAATGCGCTCCAGAACCGCGCCATCGATCACCCCATGCAGCCCGTCGCTGCAGATCATCACCAGGGCGCAGGATTTCAGGGGCACGGAATAGTAGTTGACGGTGAGCGGCGCGCTGGCCCCGATGGCCATGGTGAGCACATGGCGCATGGGGTGGTTGCGCAGGCTCTCCTCGTCGAGCCCCAGCGGACGCCCCACTTCGTTCACCCAGGTCTGATCGTCGGTAATCACCCGGAAGCCATCGTCATCCAGCAGGTAGGCGCGGCTGTCGCCGACACTGGCGATGGAGAGGCCGGGGTCCACTTCGAGGGCCGCCACCAGGGTGGTGCCCATGCCCTCCAGGCTGGGGTCGCTGTGGGCCGCCTGCAGCACCTTCCGGTTAGCCGCTTCCACGGCCGAAAGCAGCACCTGGGAATCGCGGCGTTCGGCCTCCAGCACCGTCTCGGCCACCGTATCCACCGCCAGCCGCGAAGCGTGCTCGCCCGCCTTGGCCCCGCCCATGCCGTCGGCGAGCACGAAGAGGCCGTGATCGGGATCGATGCGGCAGTAGTCTTCGTTGTTGGACCGGATACAGCCCTTGTCCGTCATTGCGCTTGCTTCCAGCATTCTCCCGGCTCCTTCGAACTTGCGCCTTGCCGCAGGCGATTCCCATTGTAACCAAAGGCGGGCGGTAAAATGGATAGATAACCCCATGATCTGGAAACGGCTACGGTTAACCCTGGAGATGATCAAGTTCGAGCACTCCGTGTTCGCCCTGCCGTTCGCCCTCACCGGCGCCCTGCTGGCCATGCGCCAGGGAGGCATGGGCTGGCGCGAGGGCGCCTGGAAGCTGCTGTGGATCGTAGTGGCGATGGTGGCGGCGCGCTCGGCGGCGATGGCTTTCAACCGGCTGGTAGATGCCTCCATCGACGGGCGCAATCCGCGCACACGGATGCGCCACCTGCCCGCCGGGCTGCTGACGCGGGCGTTTGCCTGGGGTTTCGTGGTGGCTGCCATGGTGGTGTTTTTTGCCGCTGCCTGGGCGCTGAATCCGCTCTGCCTGCGCCTGGCGCCGGGGGCCCTCGGAATCGTACTGTTCTACTCTTTCACCAAGCGCTTCACCTCGTTTTCCCACCTGGTGCTGGGATTCAGCCTGGGCATTGCCCCCGCGGCTGCCTGGATCGCGGTGCGCGGATCGCTGGATCCCCGCATCCTGTGGTTGACCGCCGCCGTGACCTTGTGGACGGCTGGTTTCGACATCATCTACGCCTGCCAGGATTACGATTTCGATGGCGCCGAGGGCCTTTTCAGCCTCCCGCGCGCCCTGGGCATTGCCGGGGCTCTGCGGGTGGCGCGAGTCCTGCACGTGCTGATGATCGCCTGCCTGGCCGCCCTGGCAGCGTCGCTCAACTTGGGCGCGCTGGCCATCGCCGGTATCGCGGCGGTGGCCGCGCTGCTGATCTACGAGCACAGTTTGGTGAAACCGCACGACCTCTCGCGCGTGAATGCGGCTTTCTTCACCATGAACGGCTACGTGAGCGTGCTATTCTTTTTGTTCTGGGCAGCCGATATTTTCCTGATCAAGCGGGGCGCGTAAGAGTTTGTCCATGCCAATAGCCATTGAAGACCCGCGTCTGAACCCGATCCGCGAAAAGGTGGAAGCCGGCGAGCGCCTCTCTTTGGAGGACGGCGTGGCGCTTTACCGCACGCGCGATCTGCTGGCGGTGGGCTACCTGGCCAACCTGGTGCGCGAGCGCCTGCACGGCGACAAAACTTACTTCAACGTAAACCGCCACATCAACCCGACCGACGTGTGCGTGGCCAGTTGCCGGCTGTGCGCCTTCGGCAAGCGCGTCCGCGACCCGAAGGCGTACACTATGTCGCTGGAGGAAGTCTGGCACCGCGCCGGCGAGGGCTGGAGCGAAGCGGTTACCGAATTCCACATCGTAGGCGGGCTGCATCCCGAGCTTACCCTGGACTGGTACTGCGAGATGCTGCGCGGCCTGAAACAGCGCTTTCCGCAGGTGCATCTGAAGGCCTTCACCATGGTGGAGATCGGCTACCTGGCGCGGCGCACCAAGATCACCGTCCGCGAGACGCTGGAACGCCTGCACGCCGCGGGCATGGATTCGCTGCCCGGCGGAGGCGCCGAGATCTTCAACGAGCGGGTGCGGCGGATCATCTGCGATCACAAGATTGACGGCCGCGAATGGATCGAAACGGCGCGCGAGGCGCACCGGCTGGGACTGCGGTCCAACTGCACCATGCTGTACGGGCACATTGAAAACGAGGAAGACCGCGCCGACCACCTGGTGCGCCTGCGCGAGCTTCAGGACGAGACTCATGGCTTCGTCACCTTCATTCCGCTGGCCTTCCATCCCGACAACACGCCGCTGCAGCATATCGGCAAGACCACCGGATTCGCGGACATCCAGAACATTGCCGTAGCGCGTCTGATGCTGGACAACATTCCGCACATTAAGGCCTACTGGGTGATGCTGACCCCGCGGATTGCGCAAATCGCCCTGCGTTTCGGCGCCGACGATATTGACGGCACGATTGTGGAAGAGCACATCTACCACGACGCGGGCGCCACCACCTCGCAGGGCCTGCGCCGCGCGGAACTGCTGCAACTGATCCGCAAGGCCGGCCGGGAGCCGGTGGAGCGCGACACGCTGTACCGGGCGGTGGAGCGTACGGAATCCACGTTCACCGTGCTGGTGTAGGGGCGCGTTCACCGCCAGGGCCCGTTCACCGCGGAGACGCGGAGGGCGCGGAGAAAGCGCGGAGAAGAGCAAGAGAAAAACCAAAAGAGAAAACCAGGAGAACACTGCGTCATCGAAATGGTGTTAGAGGCGCAGGGCCAGGTTGCCGGCGGAAGCGCGGGCGGTGGCGGCGGGCGCGGGGGTGGGGGCGCGCGGTGGAGATGGCGGGGCAGCGGGAGCCTGCGGTTGCGGCTGGCGGGCCGGCGCGGGTTG
>DATJRE010000133.1:0-10120 GCA_035505095.1 Bryobacteraceae bacterium
GTCGACGCGGGAGGCCTTCCAGGCAGGGAAGACGCAGGCGATGGCGGCAGCAGCCAGGGTGAGGAGGGGGACTACGGCAAAGGTGACGGGGTCGAGGACACGGACGCCGTAGATCAGGGTGGCGGCCAGGCGGGCGACGGCGGCGGCGGCCAGGAGTCCGATGGCAAGGCCGGCGGCGGCGAGGGCGAGGCCTTGGCGCAGCACCATGCCGACGACTTGGGAGCGGCTGGCGCCGAGTGCCATCCGGACGCCGATTTCGGCGGTGCGCTGGCGGACGGCATAGGAGAGCAGGCCGTAGAGGCCAACCAAGGCGAGAAACACGGCGATCCCGGCGAAGGCCGCCAGCAGCACGGTCTGGAAGCGGCGATGGGCGGTGGCTTGGCCGGCGCGCTGCCGCATGGTGGCGATATCGGCGAGCACAAAAGGCGTGCCGGCGGCGCGCAGGGCGCGGCGGACGGAGGCGACCATGGCATCGGGCGGAAGGGCGGTCCGGATGGCCAGCGAGTCGACGAACCGGGAGGGGTCGTAGAGCGTCGGCGCGGGCGGAGTTTCGAGGCTGGAATGCCGGACGTCGGCGACCACCCCGACGATGGTGGACCAGACGGCGCCGAATTGGCCGGGCTGGCCGGTTTGCACATGGCCTCCCAGAGCGCTGCGGCCGGGGAAGTAGGTTCGGGCGAAGCTTTCGCTGACGGTGACGACGGGAGGGATGGAGACCGGGCGGCCGGGAATATCGGCGGAGGTGAGGTAGCGGCCGGCGAGCAGGGGGATCTGCATGGCCGAGAAGTAATCGCCCGCCACGCGGCGGCCGTTGACGGTCTGGTTGGGGAGATTGGGGTAGCCTTCGACGCGGAACACGGTGACGCTTTCGTGACCGGCGAGGGGTAAGGCGCTGGTGCCGCCGGCGGAGAGGACGCCGGGCAGGGCCGCGATGTGCTCGATGGCGGCGCGGGAGAAGACAGCCATGCGCGCCGGCGGGACGAAAGACTGGAGATCGGCGGCCAGATTCATGGTGAGGGTGGAGGGGGCGAAGCCTTTGTCCTCACCCTGGACGTACAGATAGCTGCGGATGAACAGCACCGCGCCGCCTAACAGGACGACCGCCAGGGCGACATCGGCGACGACCAGGGCGGAGCGCGCGCGGGAGGATGCGGCGGCGATGCCACGGCCGCCGTCGCGGAGCAGGTCGACGACGTTGGAGCGCGATGCGGCGAGGGCAGGGAAGGCGCCGAAGACCACCCCGGTGAGCAGGGAGACGAGCAGGGCGAAAAAGAGCACGTGCGAGTCGACCGAGATGTCCTCGAAGCGCGGAATATCGCCGGGGTTCATGCGGGCCAGAACGCGCACGGCGGCGAAGCACAGAATTGCGCCCAAGGCACCGCCGGCGGTGGAGAGCAGCAGCGACTCGGTGAGGACCTGGCGGACCAGGCGGGAGCGGGGCGCGCCGAGGGCGGTACGGACGCCCATTTCGTGTTCACGGGCGGCGGCGCGGGCGATCAGGAGGTTGGCAACGTTGCCGCAGGCGATCAGCAGCACCAGGATCACGGCGCCGGCGAGCAGGCGCATGAGAGGGCGAACCGGGCCGACGGCGGTATCGAGGAAGGGCGTGAGGTAGGATTGCTTGCCGCGGATTAGGGGAGGGTTGAGGGGGTCAAGGGCCTTCACGAGAGCGGACATTTCGGCTTGCGCGCGCGGGAGGGTGACGCCGGGGCGCAGGCGGCCGATGGCGGCATCGGAATCGAGGAAGGGGTTGGCGTGGTCGCGTGCGGTGAGGGCGAGGGGAATCCAAACATCGGTGCGCTGGCGGTGGGCGAAGGGGAAATCGTTGGCCTGCGGGTAGGTGAAATCGGGCGGCATGACGCCGATGATGCGGTAGGCGTGTTTGCCGAGTTGGAGGGTGCGGCCGAGGGCGGCGGGATCGCGATGGAACTGGGTATTCCAGAAGCCGAAGCTGAGGACGGCCACGGCGTCCTGGCCGGGGCGGTCATCCCGGGCGTCGATGAAGCGGCCGAGCAGGGGAACGGCTTGCAGGGTTGGGAAGAAGTTGCCGAGGACGAGCGCGCCGCCGATGCGGATGGACTCGCCGCCGGAGGACCAGGTGAGTATGCGCTGATCGAAGGCGGTGAAGGAGGCGAAGGAACGGCTGGCGGCGCTCCAGGCGGCGACGTCGGCGAAGGATGGGGAAATTTCGCGGGGGACGCCTTTGTAGCGGGGGATGGGCGTCCACAGGTAGACCAGGCGATCGGGGTGGGCGAAGGGGAGCGAGCGCAGGAGGACGGTATCGATCAAGGTGAAGATGGTGACGGCGGCGCCGATGCCGAGGGCCAGGGCGAGCAGGGCGGTGGCGGTGAAGGCGGGGGCTTGGGCGAAGAGGCGGAGGCTGTGGCGGAGGTCGCGGAGGAGGATGTGGAAGTGCTCTCGGGGCGCGTTGCAGAGGACGTCGGCGAGGAGTGTGAGCCAGAGGAGGCCGGGCGGTTCGGCGGCCAGGCGGTCGGCGACGAGGCGGTCCATTTCGGCGCCGTATTCGTGGCGGAATTCGGCGGGGTAGGCGAGCAGCAGGGCGCGGTAGAAGCTACGAGAGTTTGGGCGCCAGACCATAGAGCTTGGCCTCCTGGAGGGATTCGGCGAGGCGGGCGGCTTCGGCGCGGGCGACTTTGCGGCCGAAGGTGGTGAGGCGATAGTAGCGGCGGCGCTGGTCGTCGTGGGGCGCGGCGGGACGGTCGCGGTCGCTGAGTTCGGCGATGACGCCTTGTTCGAGCATGCGGCGGATGGTGCCGTAGAGGGTGCCGGGACTGAGGCGGATTTTCCCGCCGGAGCGGGAGGCGACCTCCTGCATGATGGCGTAGCCGTGCTGATCGCCGCCGGCGAGGGAGAGGAGGATTTGAAAGACCGGCGGGGAGAGGGGGAGGAGGTCTTGCGGTTGGGGATCGCGATGGGTGGCCACGGGGGTAGTATAACGCTTGGAAATGTAATGTCAAGCGATATAGTGTGGCGGGGGGGGGCCCCATTCACCGCGGAGACGCGGAGGGCGCAGAGGAAGCGCGGAGAAAACCAAGAGGAAGGCCAGGGCAAGAGGAGGAGATGGAGGACGAAGGGGTGGCGAGTGGAGGGCCTGCGCGTGTTTCTCGGCGTCAAGGCGGAGGGATGCGGCTCGTTGCTTGGGAGGCGGGGCCCATTCACCGCGGAGACGCGGAGGGCGCAGAGGAAGCGCGGAGAAAACCAAGAGGAAGGCCAGGGCAAGGGGAGGAGATGGAGGGCGCAGAGACGGCGAGAGGGCGCGGAGATTCGTTGCAGCGTCTGTGCGTGTTTCTTCGCGTCTCTGCGCCTCCGCGTCAATTGTGGGCTAACGGCTGGGGGCGGAGGCGCGGACGGCGCGTTCGAAGGCCCAGCCGCGGATGTGGTTGATCTGCTCGTGCATGGTGCGGGAGAGCGGGACGATTTTTACGGCTACGCGGATGAGTTCTTCGAGGGTCAGAGGGCGGCCCGTGAGACGGGACTTGGTGAGAGCGGAGACGACACACTGTTCGATTTCGGCGCCGGCCCAGCCGGTGGTGAACTGGGTGAGTTTGGAGAGATCGAAGGAGGCGGCGTCGACGCCGCGGCGGGTGAGGTGGATTTTGAAGATCTCGATACGCTCGGGGTCGGTGGGGAGATCGACGAAGAAGACTTCGTCGAAGCGGCCTTTGCGGATCATTTCGGCGGGCAGCAGGTCGATGCGGTTGGCCGTGGCGGCGACGAAGAGGCCGCGGGCTTTTTCCTGCATCCAGGTGAGGAAGAAGGCGAAGATGCGGCCCTGCTCGGGGCCGGAATCGGTAGAGGTGAGGCCCATCTCGATTTCGTCGAACCAAAGGACGGCGGGAGCCATATCCTCCATCATTTTGCAGGCTTCCACGAAGACGCCTTCGGGCTTGCCGTGGCGGCCGGAGAAGATCTCGATCATGTCGATGCGGTAGAGCGGGAGATTGAAGGCGGCGGCGATGGCCTTGATGGAAAGGCTTTTGCCGCAGCCGGGGATGCCCATGAGGAGGACGCCTTTGGGAACGATTTCGCTGGAGAGGGTGTCACGCATCTGAAAGAGGTCGCGGCGCTCCAGGAGCCATTTTTTGAGCTCTTCGAGGCCGCCGATTTCGCCCACGGCGGCGTCTTCGGCAACGAACTCGATGACGCCGCTGCGGTTGACCAGGTGGCGCTTCTCCTCGAGCAGGATGGGGAGGGATTCGGAGCCGAGGCGGGCGTGGGCGGCGTGGACGCGGCGGAGGGCGTAGCGGGCTTCATCGAGAGTCAGCCCCTGAAGGGCGCCGGCGATCTGGTGGAGAGTGGCGGCGTCAAGGGATTCGGCTGCGCCGGGGGCGATGCGCTGTTCTTCCTCGCGGAGGGTTTGGGCGAGCTCGATGCGATCGGGCGGGCGGAGTTCGAGGAACAGGACGCTGCGCTCGATTTCTTCCGGGATGAAGCGGACCGGGGAGGTGACGATGATGAACTTGCGCCGGTCGAGGGCGCTTTCGTAGACGTCGCGAAGACGGCGGCGGACTTCGGCGGAGTCGCGCAGAGGCTCGTGGAAGTCTTTGAGGTGGAAGATGGCGGGGCCGGGATGGGCGGCGATGAAGTCGAGGGCGGAGCGGGCTTCGTAGGTGCCTGCGTCGGCGGCTCCCTGATTGTGGCGGAGGCCTTCGGTGAGGCTCCAGGTCCAGACGGGGACGGGCGGGGTGAAGCGACGGAGGGCGACCTCGTGGAGGATTCGGGCGACGCGCTGTTCTTCGGCGGTGCGGATGTAGATGAGCGGGCGGCCGGACTGGAAGGTGTCCCAGATGGTTTGAGCGGCGCGGCTTTCGGATGGGGGCTCGGGGCGTGCGCCCAGAGCAAGACCGCCGGAGTGAGTAGGATCGGGCAAAGGTTGGACCTGCTTTTCATTATCGGTGAACGGTGCGAGTGGGGCCATCTGTAAGTTGGGACGCGAGGGAGCGGGAAAAGGGCGGAAAATCCGACGCGGAGATGCGGAGATCGAGGGGGGCGGCCGGTGCGTACAGCCGACTTACACAGCGGCCGCGGATGAGGATTAGGAAACGGTTTGGGCGACGCCGGCTTTGGAATACCAGGGCACGGCGGAGCGGATGGCTTCGTTGACGGCCTGAATGTTGCGGACGCCCTCTTTCTGGAGCCACTCTTCGAGAGCCTTGACTCCGTGTTTGGCGTATACCGGGATGCCTTCCTTCCAGGTGGCGCGCCCGCAGAGCACGCCGGAATAGCCGGTGCCGGCTTCGGTGGCCATTTTGAGGGACTCGGTGAACTGGGCGTTGCCGACGCCGGCGCTCAGATAGATGAAGGGCTTGCCGGCTACCGCGGCGGCCTCGCGGAAATGGGTGAGGGCTTCGGCGCGGGTGTAGGCTTTCTGGCCCTTGTAGACGCTGGACCCTTCGACGAATTCGGCGTTGACGGGAACTTCCACCTTGAGCACGTCGACGCGGTATTGCGACTTGGAAAATTCCTCCATGCTGCGCTTGACGATTTCGGGCTTGGCTTTGGCGTACTCCAGACCCTTTTCGTCGCCGCCCTTGGGGTCGTAGCCGACGAATTCCAGGAAGAAGGGAATCTGGTAGGTTTCGCATTCCGCGCCGATGCGCTCAATGAAGGCGTGCTTCACATCGTTGATTTTGGGGTCCTCGTAAGGTGTGTAGTAGATCAGGATCTTGACCGCGTCGGCATCCCACGCGACCAGGCGCTTGACGGAGACATGCGGCAGCAGGTCAGGGAGGCGGCCGGGCTGGGTATTATCGTAGCCGCTGAGCTCGTACGCCAGCAGCAGGCCGGTGCCGGCGGCGCGCGCTTTGGCAGCATCCAGGCCGAACTCGGGATCGAGCAAAATGGCGCTGGCGTGGGGGGTGAGCACTTTGCTCACCGCTACTTTGAACTCGCTCATCATGGCGGGAGTAATCTCTTTCACATCCACACCGCGGCCGGCGGCCAGTGATTTTTGCAGGCTGCCGCGCTGATCCATGGCAGCGGCGGCGATCACGCCGCGTTGGTTGGCGAGCGCCTGCATGCGCTTTTGTTTTCCCTCGGATAGTGTCATGCGAATATTATCTCGCAAATGGCGGCTCACAAACGCATGCGCTGGCCGTAACCGGTCATTTCGAGATACCCGACGCCGGAGGCCGATCCGGAGTAGGTGACGGCGCCTTCCCAGTAAGTGGGGCTGGCGGAATCTTGGGCGACCAGTTCCTGATTGGGGATCGCGGCGCGGCAGACCAGCGCGATGCCGAGCGAAGGAACGGTAACGCGCCAGGCGACGGGGTAGCGGATGTGAGTGCGCGGGCTGGTCCAGAACTCTTCGGGCTGGAGCTGGAAATCGTCGCGGCGGAGGTGGGTGGGGCGGCCATCGGGAGAGGTATAGGTTCCGGCGGAGTAGGGGTCGAGAGTGCCATCGGTGCGGCGTAACTGGAAGAGCATGAGCTCGGAAGGCGCGGGGCCGGAGGCGCCGAGTTGCATGCTGAACCAGTCCCAGCCCTGCTGGTTGTTTTCGAGCGGGTGGGTGAACCATTCGTGGTCCATCCAGGCGGTGCCGGTGACGGGGAAACCGTTGAGCGAGCCTTCGGCCGCGAGCAGCGGGAAGGACACGTAGTAGGAGGCCTTGCCGGCGCCCTCGGCCTTCTGGCTGACGCTGTTTTCGCCATTGATGACGGGCGGGGTGCGGGGGGTGAGGCGGAGGGTGAAGCGGACGCCCTCGGCCAGGGCAGTGAGGGTTTGGGCGCCCGAGGTCTTGTCCCAGAGGGCCTGCCAGTTGCCGTTCCAGATGCGGCCTGCGTCGAAGCTGACACCGGCAAGGCCGGGACCGGCGCGGTTGAGGCGCTGAAAGTAGCGGAAGCGGGCGGCGCCGATATCGGTGAGCGCCAGGTGGGCGAGGTAGAGGTCGTCCACTCGCCAGGCGGACGGGTTGGCGGAGGGGCCGCGGCGCTGGGCCTGGCGGAAGAAGACCAGCTCAAAGCCGTAGCGGCGGCCGTTGGAGGCGTGGAGATTGCCGGTGTAATACCACCATTCGGTGCGGAACTCGGGGTGGTTGAAATGGTCGCGGGGGAATTCGAAGCGGTAGCCGGGGAGGGCCTCGCGATAGCCCGGGATGCCGGCCGAGAGGCATGCGGCGAGGCAAAGGGCGGCGGAGAAGCGACGTAACTGCGAAGGAACCTTCAATCCGCCATGGTACTGCAAGCGGCAACGCGGGCCGGCGCCGGCGGGGAAGGCTGAAATGGGGGGTGGCGGGGCCGGAACCTTCAAAAAAATACCGAAAACGGGCGGAAACTGTCCATTTTAGTACTTCCGGCTTTCTCCTGTTGCCGGTTAGTAGCCAGCGGGTTTTTTCCTTCCGCGAGGCAGCAATGGGGACGGGTTTTTTCCCGCTCCCAGGCAACAGCGGGCGGGGGGAATTCCCTGTTGCCAGGGAGCGCCGGGGACCGGAGATTCCCCGCTCCCAGGCAGCATTTTGGCGGTCTTTCCCTGCTGCCAGGAAGAGGTCCGGATAGCGAAGTCCGAATAACTAAAGAGATATTGAGCGAGCAAGGTCGCAAATGCGAATCTCACCCAAGAGGCGCGGGAATGGACATCTTTGACGACAAGCTGATGAAGAGCGGAGAACGCGAGCGGCGCACCAAGCGGCGCTTTCACATCGAACAGGAAGTGCGCTACAAGCTGCTGTATGGGCAGCGCATCGCCGAAACGGGGCGCGGCACCACCGTGAACATTTCGAGCGGGGGGCTGTGGTTCACCACCGACAATGTGCTGACGACGGGCATACCGGTGGAGATTTCGATGAACTGGCCGGTGCTGCTGAACGACTCCTGTCCGATGAAGCTGATGATTTACGGCTGCGTGCTGCGGAGCAACGATCGGGGCGCAGCCGTGGCCATTGAGCGGTACGAGTTCCGTACGCAAAGCATGAAAGCATTCCAAGCGGCCCAGCAACAGCAGCAACAGCCCGTTGAGATGCGGTATCACAGCTAACGGGTAAGCGCGGAGTTGAAGGGCTTTGACGCAGCCCGGCGGCCCCGCAAAACAAAAACAGCCTCCCCCGTCCACTGGCAGCAACCTCCCCCGGCCCCACCGGAAACTACGGTGGGGCAGCCCTTCCCCATATGAAGTCCGGCGACAGCCGGCAGATGGGCAGCCACGCGCCCGGCTCGGAAGTGACGCCTCCGAGACCGGGCCAAAAGGCGAGACTATGGCACCAACTCCAGGTCCACAAACTGGATGGCTATGCGCGGCGGGTCGGCGGGGGCGAGCTTATCGGTGACGCCGAAGCGCATGACGTAGCGGCCGGGCTCCAGGTTGGCAGGGAGGGTAATCTGGCCGGTCATGGGGATGCGCCGGGGATCGCGTGCCGCGCGCAACTCGACATCCACAGGCTGATTGGCGACGGTCATCTTTCCTTCGCGGTAAAACACCGCCTGAAGCTGGATGCGGGAGAGTTTGTCCGCACCGGCAGTGAGGTTATACAGCTCGCAGCGATAGGTGATGGGCTGGCCGCCGCGGAAAGTGCGCAGGACGGCCGCGAACTGCGGTTCGGTGGTGTGGGGATGGGCGGGGTCCAACCAGCCGGCGGCGGACGCATCGCCGGGGCCGGTGAGTTCCACGCCCGAGATCGCCATACGGCCATCTTCCACACCGGGCACTTCCAGCCAGGAGGCGGCCGATCCCAGGCGGCCGCTGCTATCGTCGCTGACCACGGTGCGAATTTGCAGCATGGTGTTGGCGTCATTCTGCAAAGGGGCAGGGCCGGCGCCGCGCTCGGCCATCCGCACCGGCAACTCGCCGGTGACCATCACGCCGGTGCGCAGACCCTGCTGGTATTGGTCGTGGTCCCAGGAGATGCTGGTGCCCCATTCCTGGTGTTGCAGGGACGGGCCGGTGGCGCCGAAGGAGGCCACCAGGACCCTGGCTCCGGCGTGGTAGATGCCATTCAGATCCTGGCGAAAGGCCAGGTCGCGCGCATCCAGATGGACCATCACGGCTATGGTGGAACCTTGGGGACTGTTGTAGAAGATGGGGGTGAGGCGGGTGCGAATCTGGCCGGTGGAAAACGGTTGGGACATGGCGCGGGGCAGATCGTCTTCGCCCTGCTCGGGAGAGGCGACCAGCAGATCGCCAGGGGTTTCGGATGGCTCGTGAGTGCTAAGGATCTGGATGCCGGGGCGGGACGCCTTGAGGCGCGGCACTTCCTCGGATTCGGCCTGCGCGTAGAGGATGCGGTAATAGCCATCGGGACCGCCAACGGAGTGCGCGAGCGCCTGCGGCAGAGCCGAACCGGCGTCCAGCAATTCGCCACCCGTGCGGCGGGCCAGGGCCGCCATTCCTTGGGAATCGATGGCGGTGCGGGCGGGGCTAGTGGAGGGCACCGGCGTGGGAGCGGAAGGATCGATGCCGTAAACCGATACGGCGGCTTGTTTGGCCGCGGAGGCAAGGGCTTCGAGGGCGGTGACGGGCTGCTCGTGGAGATTGGGTGATAACAGCACCAGCCATTTGTGTCCGGGCAAGTGGTTCAGTCCGGCGATGGCCACGCGGAGGACGCCCATGGCGCCGGTATTGAAGACGCCGGCGCGGTCCGCCGCGGAGTTGAAGAAGGCCCGGCGCGGATTGAAGTAGAGGCGGGCAATAGCTTGGCCGAGCAGCTTTGGATCGTTGGTGAGTTGCTGGAGTTCGCCTTCGCCAGAGCCGCTGCGGAGGATGGCGATACGATCGCCGGCGTGGAGAGTGGGGAGAAATTGTTGGAGCGCGGCGCGGACGTTGTCGATGGCCTCTTCGGTAAGGGCAAGGTCGTCGACCACGAAGACGATGGTGCGGCGGGCGCTGGTATCGACGTAACCGCAGCTTGCGATTTTGAGGGGCTTGCCGGATTCGAGCGAGAAATCGGCGGCGGTGAGACCTTGGGCGATGCGGCCGGCGGCATCGGTGACCAGGGCATCCAATTCGACCATGTGGCCGCGGGCGTGGTGAAAAGACGGGAAGCCGCGGGGCGCGACCGGAGCGGGTGCGAACTGGCCGTAGCCGGCGCGGGCGAGCAGAAACAGAATGGCGAGCCGTGTCGTCATCTGTTTGGAATGTACCACCACCGGCGGGCGCGTGGGGCATGCTT
>DATJRE010000134.1:0-13758 GCA_035505095.1 Bryobacteraceae bacterium
TATCCACTAGAGCGCCGGCGGACTTGTGTCGAGAGTACCGTTAGTATTGGTTAGCGTACTGTTTTGCGGAAGCGCGGGCCTGACAGAATTGGCTGCCATGCTGCTCCCGGTGGCGTCCCGCCCGGGCGAAGGCCTCGGTACCTTCACGAACAGACGCTCCACGCCGGCAACGGCGCGGGCACGTTACGTGCATATTCCATAGACGCAGACATCTGAGTGAGTCCGCCGCGCCGGCCAGGAATGGTAACACGACGGACGCGAGAGGGAAAAATGGCGGACCGAGGGAACGTAATTGTGCACGAGGAAACGGAGGGGGCGCGCCCGCTGGGGGAGATCCTGCGGGACATTCTGGAGGATGTCGGCCGCATGGTGCGAGCCGAGTTTCGATTGGCACGCATCGAACTTGCCGGGAAGGCCAGGGAGACCGGCAAGGCTGCCGGACCGCTGGCGGCGGCGGCGCTGGCCGGGTTTCTGGCGGCGGCATGCCTGGTGACCGCATGCATCGGGGCGCTGACCCTGGTGATGGGGTTATGGCTGGCCGCGCTGCTGATGGGGATTCTGCTGGCGCTGATTGCGGCAGGAGCCTATGTTTCAGGACGGACCAAGCTGAGCGAGATCGATTTTGCGCCGGTGGAAACAGTGCAAACGGTGAAGGAAGACATCCAATGGACGACAGAACGAAGCAAGTAGTTGGCGAGATTGCGGACGCGCGGACCGCGCTTGACCGGGATCTGACGGCATTCCAACAGCGGGTTGAACAGGAGGCCAACTGGCAGGCCCAGTTCCACAAGCACACCTGGCTGGTGCTGGGATGCAGCGCTTTGGCGGGCCTGCTGATCTCGGCGCTGCTTCCGCGGCCATAGCCGCAAGAGCTTGCTTTTCCGGCGAGCCGCGACGGGCGAGCCATTATTGGGGAGCTATTTGGGCGTAAAGGTGGATACCGCGCCGAAGCGGCGGTAATTGGCGTATGAGATCCGCAGCCGCTCGCGCTGGGGGCCTTGGCGGAAGTACAGCGTATCGTCCGCATAGGTGTAGACCGGGAACCAGTGCGCGCCGTCGATGGGCTTCCGGATGGTGGTGAAGCGCGGGAACAGATTCTCGCTCCTGGTGGTCCGGATCTGCGGAACGGCCTGCCCCTCCATGCGCACGATGTTGTAGCCCTTTTTATCCACCCAGATCATCCCGTCGAAGAATCGCTGGCCTTCCAGAATCTGCCGGGGGCGCACCTGCAAGACCCAGCAATCCACGTCGTCCATGGTCTCCTCGCCGCGGAAGCGGGTCTCATAGTTCCAAAGCTGGTCTTCGGTGAGCACCAGCGGCTGAATGTCGCGCAGGTCGCGAAAATCCTCGTCGGTGAGCTTTAGCGACTTCAAGCCATTGCGCGGCTTGCCCACGAACTCGTCGGAGCGTTCGTGCGCGGGCGAAAAAATGATGTCGCGCACCTCTTGATAGATCCCCTGGGCGGCGCCGCGGCTGTCCAATTCCTCCAGCGTGAAGGTCTGGCGGTACATGTACTCGTTGCGCTCGGCTTCGGTCTCGGTTTCGCGATGGGCCACCAGCTTCGCGAGGTTGGGCGGGCCATCGTCCGCGCACAGCCGCGCCGCGCCGGGGGCGCTGAAAAGCACGGATGTTAGAATGAGCGCGATGGCGAAATCGCTCCGCGGCTTCCTTGCCGTGATTCTGGCAGGCTGGGTGGGGCTGAGCGCGGCGGGCATCCTATACGCACGGTACAAAGGCATTCCAAACCAGGCGGCTCTGCCGGTGGTGGCCGCCTTCCTCGTGGCATTTCCATTCTATCTGGTTCCGGCGTACCCCCGCCTAAGGGAGCGGTTGGGTGGTGCGCGGCTCCTCATCTACTGTCTGGCCGCCGCGCTGGCGCCTTACCTCACGGGCTGTTGGGACGGTGGAATCGTGTTTCACTGGCGCGGCCTGGCGCTGCTGGCAGCGATGCCCGTGGTGTTCAGCCTGTGGTACCGGGTGGTGCGGCCGTCCATTTTCGCGGACCTGGCCTTTCTGGCCCTCATCCCGGTGGTCCTGCTGACCGGTTACCTGGAAGCCATCTACGTTGCGGTGCAGCCGGCGCTGAAAAAGGACCTCATCGAGCTGGGCCATGTGGCCTTGCTCGAAGTCGCCATCCCGGTGCTGATGCTGGCGCGCGGGGTGCGCACCGGCTACGGGTTCTTCCCCACGCGCGCGGAGTGGATCATTGGGCTGCGCCATTACGTCTACTTCGCGGCGGTGGGACTGCCGCTGGCCGTGGCACTGAAGGCTGTCCACTTCACGGCTCCGGCGCCGCTGTGGAAAATCGCCGCCACCTTTCTGGGCTTCTTCTGGGTGATCGGTCTTTCGGAGGAGTTTTTCGTCCGCGGCGTACTGCAGGGCTGGATGGAGGAGTGGACCAAGCGCGTAGGGCTGGCGCTGGTGGTCACTTCCATTCTGTTTGGCGCGGCGCACCTCTTTTTCCGGTTCTTTCCGAACTGGCGCTGGGCGCTCCTGGCCGCCATTATGGGCTGGTGCTGCGGCCATGCGCGCAACCAGGCGGGAGGCATTCGGGCCGGTGTGGTCACCCATGCGCTGGTAGTCACCACCTGGCGAGCCTTCCTGGGCTGACGGGGTTCGCGGGCTGGGAGATGGGTGGGGCGGATCGGGCGGCGCTCAATCCCCGGCGCACTCTTCGAGCACGAAGCCGTGGTCGGCGATATTGGCGAAAAGCGTCTCGGAGGCATGGCCGTGAAGCTGGAAGATCTGGCGCACCAGGTCGCAAACGCCTTCGTAGCCGCGCTCAAAAAAGACCAGGATGGAGGGGCCGGCGCCGCTCAGGGCGCACCCCAGCAGGCCGGGCGCGCGCAGGCGCAGAATATCGTGCAGGCCGGGGATCAGCGCCTCGCGGTAAGGCTGGTGGAAACGGTCTTCCAGGCAGGTGGGAAAGGCATGGGCCGCGCCGGCGGCCAGGGCGGCAATCAGCAGGGCGGCGCGCTGCACGTTGAACACGGCGTCGGCCTTGCTGTAGGAAGACGGCAGCACGGAGCGCGCCTTGCTGGTGGCCAGTTCAAAATCCGGCACCACGATGCCGATGCCGAAGCGGCGCGGCAGGTCGAGGCGCACGGCCCTGGTCACGCCACCCGAATCGATGGCGCTAGCCACGATGGAGCCGAGCGTGCAAGGCGCTACATTATCGGGATGGCCCTCCAGGCGCGCGGCCTCGTCGAGAATCCGCAGCGGCTTCCAGCGCAGGTCCAGCAGGAGGTCGGCGATTACTACTCCGGCGGTGAGCGCGGCGGCGCTCGACCCCATGCCTTTGCCGATGGGGATGTCGTTGTGGATGTGCAGCTCGATGGGCGGCATGCGCATACCGTGGTTCTCGGCCACGGTGACGGCGGTCTGCCAGATCAGATTATCGGCATCCACGGAAATCTGGGCGGTATCGCGCCCCTGGGCTCGAATCGCCAGGGATGCGCTCTGACGGAACCGGCAGGTGAGATACACTTCCAGCGCGAGTCCCAGGGCGTCAAACCCCGCTCCCAGGTTGGCGCTGGACGCCGGCACGCGTACGCTGAACCACGACATAAACAGCAATCATAGCGTGCCGCTCGCGGCTTCCGCCCGTTCGCACCCCGGAGGGCAGCCGTCTGGGAAGTTCCGCGGGGCGGGACGCCTGGGCGCCGGAGTGGATTGGAACTTGGGTGGTCAGCTAATTCCCATGAATTAGCGCATCACCGGAACTTGGGGATGCCGCGGGACGCGGGAACCTCAGGGAAGCACCGGCCGGGGAACGGGTGGGTGCGATTCGGGGACCTTGGTTCCCGGGGCCGCCACGTGATCGAGGTGCTCCGCGAGGCCGGCCCACGCCTTCTCCGACGCCACCGCCACCAGGCGGTCGCCGGCCTCCAGCTTGAGGTCCGCGTGCGGCCAGAGCGAGCACTTGCCGCGCAACACCAGGATGAATTCCACGTCCTCCTTTGATCCCAGACAGCCGGACGTGATGGGTTGTCCCACGCACGGGCTCTTGGGACGCAAGACCCCGATGCGGATCTGCTTCTCATCCGTCAGGTTGACCGGTACGCCCGACGCTACCAAGGAAACCAATTCCAGCCCGCGGCCGTTCAGGCTGGCCGAAAGGTTGGGGGTGCGCAGCAACTCCAGCGCAATGCGCACCTGGTCCACGAAATGCGAAGGTGAGTATGGGCGGCTGGGGACTTGCGCCTCGTACAGACTTTTGTACTTCAAGGATGCCGACAGAAGCTTCTGCACCAGCGAACTCAGGATTACGGCCAGACCCGCGGCCACCAGCAGGTGGTACCCGCCGGTCATTTTCGTGACCATCAGGAGCGTGGCAATCGGTACCCTGGCCGCCGCGCCAAAAACGGCCGCCATGCCGACCACCGCAAAAGCCGCCGGCGGCTGATGACACGGCACGCTGAGGAAAGCCCCCACCATGGCGCCGGTGTAAAGGCTGGGAGCAAACACACCGCCCGAGCCGCCCGACCCGATGGTCAGCGAAAACGTCAAAATCTTGCCGAAAGCGAGGATTAGCAGCAGCTTCTCGGCGAGGCTGCCGTTAATGGCCGCCTGAATCCACCCGTAGCCTCCGCCAAGCAACTGGGGATAAGCGACCGCGATCAGCCCCATGGCAAGACCGGCAATCGCGGGCTTGAAATGCGGCGGGCAGCGAATCAGGCGGAAAAGATCGCGCACGCCATAGAGCGCCATCGGCAGAATGGTCGCCACCAGCCCGCCGGCAACTCCCAGCACCACGTACCACAAATAGTCGACCGCGCCGGGTACCGCCAGGGTAGCTGGAACCTGGAACAGCGGCTCGAAGCCTACGAAGAATCCATTGATGGCGTATGCCACGATGGAGCCGAGCATGGTGTACACCAGCGCACTGGACTCAAATTCGGTCTCGCTGTACAGAACTTCAACGGCGAAGATGGCGGTGCCGATCGGGGAGCGGAAAATAGCCGACAAACCCGCGGCCATGCCGACTAACATCAGCAGGCGCGTCTCTTTCTCCGACCGGCCGAACTTTCTGGCATACCATGAGCCGATTCCCGCACTGATCAGCGCCGTGGGACCCTCGCGTCCGGCCGACCCGCCCGACCCTATGGTAATCGCCGAAGCCAACATCTTGACGAAGGGCACACGTGTCCGAATCACCCCTCCTTGATAGTGGTAAGCCTTGACAACGGCATCCGTGCCGTGGCCTTCGGCTTCGGGAGCCAGGCTGTAGACGATCACGCCCGCCAGGAGGCCGCCCAACGTGGTCGCGACCGGAATCAGCCAGTGGGCTCCGCCCTCCGCCCCACCGACGCTGCCGGCCGGCATCAGGCTCAAAGGCTGGTAGCCGGCCAGCCAGACCAGAAAGAATTGCTGCGACCACCGCAAGAGGAACATGAATGCCTGGGCGCTGAGAGCCCCCACCACACCCAATAGCACGGTGTCGATGAGCAGACTATGTTGCCGTTTCAGAGTCATCCGTTTCCGTTGTAGTGCTGCATCAGTTGTTCGATGTAACTGGCCGGAATGGGAAAGTGCGCCACTAACTCGGGGCTATTCTTCACCGACTCCCGCGTCAGCCGGACGGCCACCTGGCGGTCTTCCCAACTGATGGATTCGATCCACTGCGGTTTCACCAGCACTTGTCGCTTGTGAAGCCACGAGCCGGCATCGACCATCATAAAGTCGATTCCCCAGCTTTGGTCGTCGAAAACAAAATCGGAAACGTGTCCCACAGGACCGTCCCGGGCCGCGATGTGATAACCCTTGACCTCACGCGCGCTGCGCAGGTGCGGATCGCCTTCGCCCGGTTCGGCGGAAGCCTTCAGCGCGGCACTGGGGGGCGGTATCGCCTCCATGCCGAAGGGTACCACGGGCCAATAAGGCGGCCACCCATAATAAGCTCCTAACTCGATCTCATGCTGGCGGGATAATACGGGCTTATTGGTGCCGGCATCCGGGCTATCCTTCACCTGGTTGCAGGTGAGGTTTACGTGAATCGTTTTGGCGGGCCAATCCAAAGCCTGAATGCTAGCCGGCGAGATCAGCACCTCGCGGCCGGGCAGCGGGTGGGACGTGGAGACCAGCAGGTACCGGATGGTCCACCGGATATCGTCGAAGTAGGTGTCCTCGACCTTGCCAATAAGTCCATCTTTGGCGTGCAGGGTTAAATGGTGTAGTTGATTGATGCTTTCCAACATTGCACGAACAGGAGAGTATAGAGCAATTATTGGCCCGCGCGGCCGGTCCCAGACACCGGCTTCCCCGGAGGCAGAGCGTAACAGCACGGGAGCCGGCAGATCCGTTATTCTTCGTACCTCATTCCGAAACCAAAGGGACTGTTAGGAAGTCAGCAGTGGTAGGGGAGTAAGAAGCCAGCGGGATATAAAGGGGTTCGCCCTCAACTAAGGAGATTTTGAAAATGGGCATTGCGAGGATCATTACGTTTATCTCAGCCGGAATGCTCGCGGTAGCATTGCTGCCACAGGCGAAAGCCGATGAATGGAACGAAAAGACCATCTTCACCTTCACCGGCCCGGTGGAGATACCAGGTCAGGTTTTGCCGGCCGGTACTTATGTGTTCAAACTGGCCGATTCGGCATCCGACCGCAACATCGTGGAGGTCTACAATAAGAAGGAAAATCACCTGTACGGGACTTTTCTGGCAATTCCGGATTACCACCTACGGCCCAGCGGTAAGACGATTATCACCTTCGAAGAACGCGCAGCCGGCTCGCCGGAGGCCGTAAGGGCATGGTTTTATCCCGGCGACAACTATGGCCACGAGTTTGTTTATCCGAAAACCCGGGCCCTTGCATTGGCGAAAGTGAATAATCAGCCGGTGGCGTCCATGCCGAATGAGCTGGCGGCCAACACCACCACGCCGACTACCAGCATGAGCCAGCCGAGTGTGATGGCCATGAAGCAGGCGCCGCTCAAAGCGCAGCAGCCCAATCAGACCGAAACCGAGATTACGGAAGTTTTCACTCCGCCGCCGCCACCTCCGGCCACCATGCCGAAGACCCTGCCCAAGACGGCTAGCCCCTGGCCCCTGTTCGGGCTGCTGGGCCTGCTTTTTGTGGGAGCGGCCGGAACGGTTTGCCGCCTCCACGGTTAGGGATCTGACCGGGAGACGTTGTGCGGTTGCGCGGCACTAGAATGAGACTGACGTGGGACCGAAACGGCGGGTGAGCATTTTTCGCGAACCGTTCAGCCGGGGCAGCAGCCGCAGCCGCGACAGGCGGAAGAATCCAGCGGTTTGGGCGCTGGCGCTTCTTCCGCTGCTCCTGCCGTCAGGCCTATCGGGGCAATCCGCCACACCCGCTGCGAACGGCATGTTTTCGGTGGATGTCAACCTGGTGGTTCTTCAGGTGGCCGTGCGCAACCGGGCGGGCGGGTTTGTCTCGGGCTTGCAGAAGCAGGACTTTCAGGTATACGAAGACGGCCGGCCGCAAGCCATCCACCTGTTTCAGCACGAAGATGTGCCCGTCAGCGTGGGGCTGATTGTAGACAACAGCGCCAGCATGGCCCGCAAGCGCAAGGATGTGACCGCAGCCGCGCTGACTTTCGTGCGGTCGAGCAATCCCCAGGACGAAGTATTCGTGGTGAATTTCAATCAAAAGGTCTCTCTGGGATTGCCGCCCGCGGAACTTTTTTCCGCCAACCCAGCCGAGCTGACCAAGGCCCTCAACGATGTGCCGGCCTATGGCATGACGGCCCTATACGACGCGGTGGAGGCCGGTCTGGCGCGCGCCGGGCAGGCGGGCCGTACGAAGAAAGTACTGATCGTCATCAGTGACGGGGGAGACAACGCCAGCCATTGCCGGCTTCCGCAGGTCTTGTCCGATGCCGAGCGCTCCGACGTCATCATTTACACCATTGGCCTGTTCGACGAACACGATGGCGACCAGAATCCGGGGGTTCTGCGTAAGCTGGCGCGCGCTACCGGCGGGGAGGCGTTCTTTCCCGACACGACCGCCGACGTGGTGCCGGTCTGCCAGCACATCGCCGAGGATATTCGCCAGCAATACACTATTGGCTACGTCCCCTCCAATCCGAAACTCGACAATACCTACCGGACCATCCGGGTGAAGGCCGCCGCGCCGCACCGGGGAAAGCTGATGGTGCGCGCGCGGGCCGGTTATATCGCAGCACCGGAGCGGAATGCGCCGGCTTCCGTGCCGTCCGAGCGAGCCTCGGGCAGCGGCTCCCAGGGCCACTGAGATCGCCGACAGGCCGGGTCCGCCGGACCTGGCAGTGCGCCCCGAGCCCTGCGGGCCACCGTCAGCACTCAGCCCCGCCAGCCCGCTGTCTACAAACTCTACCAGGGGCGGGTGCGGATTTCTACCGAGCGTGTAGGCCGGCCCGGCAGCGCCGGCAGTCACCAGGGTGGAATGGCGTAGCAACTGAGGAAGGCCATCCTCGGCAGCGTCTCCGCGGTGAGGACCCCACCCCCGCGCGCACGCGAGCCGCCCGCTATAATCGTGCTCAAGAATGCTCCTGGAGCTGGTGGTTGAGAATTATGCGGTGGTGGAGCGGCTGCGCGTCCACTTCCACGAAGGCCTGAATCTGCTGACCGGCGAGACCGGCAGCGGCAAGTCGATTGTGGTGGATGCGCTGGGACTGCTGCTGGGCGCCCGCGCCTCGGCCGAAGCGGTCCGCACCGGGGCGGCCCGCGCGCGCGTAGCCGGCATTTTCGATGTCCGCGAAATCCCTTGCCTGAGGCCGCTTCTCGACTCCGCCGGGCTGGAAGCGGAAGACGGCGAGGTGCTCATCGAGCGGGAGATTCTGGCCGGCGGCAAATCGCGCGCGTTCGTCAACAGCCGGCCGGTTGCGGCGGCCCTGCTGAAGGACCTGGCCCCGCTGCTGGCCGATATTCACGGACAACACGACCAGCAGCTTCTGTTTTCACCCGAGGCGCAGCGCGAAATGCTGGACCAGTTCGGCGGCCACCGCGAATTGCTGGCGCGCGTCGCCGAGGCCTGGCGGGCGTGGCGGACGACGTCCGCCGAGCTCGAGGGACTGGAGCGCTCCGAGCAGGAAAAGCTGCGCCTGCTGGACCTGTGGTCGTTCCAGCGCAAGGAAATTGAAAGCGCCGGCCTGTCGGCTGGCGAAGAGACGGGACTCGAAAACGAGCGCCGCGTGCTGCAAAACGTGCAGCGCATCGAGGAAGCCGCCCAGGCGGCCTACTCCGCCATCTACGATGGGCCGCAATCGGCCCTCACGCAGGCGCGCGTGGCGGCCAAACGCGTGGAGGAACTGTGCCGCATCGACAGTGGGCTGGCGGGCCTTCGCGAGCACCTGCAGGCGGCCGATCTGAGCCTGCAGGAACTGGCCTACGGCCTGCGCGATTACCTTTCACGCCTGGAGGCCAATCCGGGCCGGCTGGAGGAAGTGGAAACGCGCCTGGCCGCCATCGACCGCCTGAAGCGCAAGTATGGGGCATCCAGCACCGCCATTCTGGCGTTTCTCGACGAAGTGCGCGGCCAGATTGCGGCCGTGGAGCACGCCGGCGAGCGTATGGAAAAGCTACGCGCGGAGCAGAAATCCCTGGCGGCGGAATTCGACAAGCTGGCCCGCGACCTCAGCGGGCGGCGGCAGGCGGCGGCGCGCAAGCTGGAAAAGCGGGTCGAGGCCGAACTGGCGCAGCTCGCCATGGAGCGCACGGTATTCCGGGTGGAGATCCAGGCCGCGCCGTGGTCCGCGACCGGCACCGACCGCATCGAGTTCCAGGTGTCGCCTAACCTGGGCGAGGCGCCGCGGGCGCTGGAGAAAGTCGCCTCCGGTGGCGAGATTTCGCGCCTGGCGCTGGCGCTGAAAACCTGCCTGGCCGCGCCCAAAGGGCAATCCGCGCCGCGCACCCTGGTGTTCGACGAAGTCGATAGCGGAGTGGGCGGAAGCGCCGCCGAAGGAATCGGCCGCCGCCTGAAAAAGCTGTCCGCCGCCAGCCAGGTGCTCTGCGTGACGCACCTGCCGCAAATCGCGTCCTTCGCCGACCATCACTATCGCGTGGAGAAGCAGGAGTCTAACGGCCGCACCGCCGCCGCCATCGAGGAATTGGACGCCGAAGCCCGCACGCGCGAAATCGGCCGCATGCTCTCCGGGCATAGATTGACGCCGGAAGCGCTCAAGCATGCCGAGCAATTAATCCGCATGAGCACGGGCCCGCCGCAACCCGGCAGCGGTTAGAACACATTACACAATGCGTGGCGGCGCCGCCAGCGGCCCCGATGAAAAGCGCCTTCTACTTCGCGTGTTGGCGTGCGATTACGACGCCAGAACTCTTCTCCGTCATAACCCCCGTTCCTTCTCCCTGGCAGCGGCCGCCTCGAACTCCTTGCGGATCTCTTTCTCGCTCAGCACCTTGGCTTTTTTCTTGGCTTGCCCGGCAGCGGATTCCCTGGCGTGCTCCTGCTTCTCCCTCTCCTTCCGGGTCGTCAGTTCCCGCTCGTAGCCTTCCTGGATGAGGTGGAGCTTGCCCGTGTAATCGCCCAGTGGCCTTATCAGCTTGAACTGGTCGGTTTCTTTGGAGGCAATCTTCTTGATCTCCGCCTTAATTTTGTCCAGGTAGGTTTGGCGATAGGCCTTGAAGCCATTCAGCGCCTTTTCCATGCTTTCCGCACTCTCGCCCCTGGCATGGTCTAACGCGTGGACCAGGTCAACAATCTTCTGTTCCCTGATATACGTTGACAGCGAACGCGGAATGGCATTCACTCCCATCTCTTTTTCAAACACGTCGAGGGTCAGTTTTTCATAGTGGACGCGCGCGTCCTCAAGCTGCCTGGCGGAACCTGGTTGACTTTGTGCAAACATCGAATTCCCCTCCCCTTGCAACGTTCCAGGATTGAACCGGCCCGCGCCTGAAAGTCATGGCTTGGGGGCACGGCTGACGTCCGGCGAGGGCACAAGCGCCCCAATTATAACGCATTAGCCCGCTTGGGAAAAACCACGGAAAAAACCCGAGGAAGGGGGTTTTGGGAAACGCCTGTCCTGGTTGCTTAGCGCCGATTAGAACGGGGCCGGATAGGTACGTCCACACCTGCGGCAACGGTAGCGGCCGTGGATCGGCCATGTGCTCTTGCGGTGCATCAGAGAACACCAGATGCCCGCAAGTTGGAACCATTGTTTTCTTACCGCACTCATACCCTCCACCTGACCACCCATTGGACATGATGCAACTGGAGGCCCTTGGGTTCCGTGAAGCGGTAAGGGTTATCACAACATCCAACCGGGCAACGCGGGAGCGGGCGCGGCCGCAGCCAGTGGGCCGTAGGCGGCGTCACGTATGTCAGGGGGCACCCTTTCGGGAAACGCCCGCTTCTGTTAATACAAGAGTATGGATATCAATCGGTTCACTGAGAAGTTGCAGGAAGCGATCCGATCCGCCCAAAGCAAGGCGGTCCGCTACGGCCACCAGCAGATCGACGTGGAGCACCTGTTGGCGGCGCTTCTGGAACAGGAGGGGGGACTCGCGCCATCCATTCTCGCCAAAGCCGGAATTCCCGTCGAACCGCTGGCCGCCCGCCTGGAAGCCGACCTCGACCGCCTGCCCAAAGTCTCCGGCCCGGGCAGTTCTCCCGGCGAAGTGTATGTTACCGCGCGCCTGAACCGCCTGCTGACGGGCGCCGAAGACGAGGCTCGCAAGCTCAAGGATGAGTACATTTCCGTGGAACACATCCTGCTCGCGGCCGTGCAGGAATCCGGAACCGCGGGCAAACTGCTCAAGGAATTCGGCCTCACCCACGAACGGCTGATGCAGGCCCTGCGTGAGGTCCGGGGCAACCAGCGCGTCACGTCGCAGAATCCCGAGGCCACCTACGAAGCCCTGGAGCGCTACGGGCGCGACCTCACCAAGTTGGCCGCGCAAGGCAAGCTCGATCCGGTGATTGGCCGCGACGAGGAGATCCGCCGCGTGATCCAGGTGCTCTCACGGCGCACCAAGAACAACCCCGTGCTCATCGGCGAGCCGGGCGTGGGCAAGACCGCTATCGTCGAAGGCCTGGCGCTGCGCATCATCCGCGGCGACGTCCCCGAAGGACTCAAGAACAAGCGCATCGTGGCCCTCGATATGGGTGCGCTGATCGCCGGCGCCAAGTACCGCGGCGAGTTCGAAGAGCGCCTCAAGGCGGTGCTCAAGGAGGTCCAGGAATCCGCCGGCGAGGTGATCCTCTTTATCGACGAATTGCACACCGTGGTGGGCGCCGGCAAGGCCGAAGGCGCCATGGACGCCGGCAACCTGCTGAAGCCCATGCTGGCCCGCGGGGAGCTCCACTGCATCGGCGCCACCACCCTCGACGAATACCGCAAGCACGTAGAGAAAGACGCCGCCCTGGAGCGCCGCTTCCAGCCGGTGATGGTGGACCAGCCGAGCGTCGAAGACACCATCTCCATTCTCCGCGGCCTCAAAGAGCGCTACGAGGTGCACCACGGCGTGCGCATCAAAGACGCTGCCCTGGTAGCCGCCGCCGTGCTCTCCAGCCGCTACATCACCGAACGCTTCCTGCCCGACAAGGCCATCGACCTGATGGACGAAGCGGCCGCGCGCCTGCGCACCGAGATCGATTCCATGCCCGCCGAGCTCGACGAATCGCGCCGCCGCATTATGCAGCTCGAAATCGAGCGCGAAGCCCTGCGCAAGGAGAAGGACAAGGCTTCCAAAGAGCGCCTGGCCAAGCTGGAAAAGGAGCTGGCCGACGAAAAGGCCTCTTCCGACGCCCTCACGGCGCGCTGGCAGAACGAGAAGAAATCCGTCGAGCGGCTGCAAAAGCTGCGCGAGCAGGTGGAGCAGGTCAAGACCGAGATCGAGCGGGCCGAGCGCCAGTACGACCTGAACCGCGCCGCCGAATTGAAATACGGCAAGCTGGTGGCCCTGGAACGCCAGCTACAGGAGGAAACCGCGCGCTCCGCGGCCGACGGCGCCAAAGGCCGCCTGCTTAAAGAAGAGGTGGACGAGGAAGACATCGCCGAAGTGGTGAGCCGTTGGACCGGCATCCCCGTGACCCGCCTCATGGAAGGTGAGCTGCAAAAACTGCTGCACCTGGAAGACGAGCTGCACAAGCGCGTGGTGGGCCAGGATGAAGCCGTGACCGCAGTGGCGGAGGCCGTGATCCGCGCCCGGTCCGGTTTGAAGGACCCCAACCGGCCCGTGGGCAGCTTCATTTTCCTGGGACCCACCGGCGTGGGCAAAACCGAACTGGCGCGCGCCCTGGCCGAGTTCCTGTTCGACGATGAGCGCGCCATGATCCGCATCGACATGTCCGAGTACCAGGAGAAGCACACCGTGGCGCGGCTGGTCGGCTCGCCTCCCGGCTATGTGGGCTATGAGGAGGGCGGCCAGTTGACCGAAGCGGTGCGCCGCCGCCCCTACTCGGTCGTTCTGTTCGACGAGATCGAAAAGGCCCACCACGACGTCTTCAACGTGATGCTGCAAGTGCTCGACGATGGCCGTTTGACCGATGGCCAGGGGCGCACGGTGGATTTCAAGAACACCATCGTGATCATGACCTCCAACGTGGGCAGCCAGCGGATTCTGGAATATCGCGGCAGCTCCGCCGGCGAAGGCTACGAGCGCATGAAGGAGACCGTGCTGGAAGAGTTGCGCCGCCAGTTCCGCCCCGAGTTCCTGAACCGCGTGGACGAGGTGATCGTGTTCCACGCGCTCACCGAAGAACACCTGAAGCAGATTGTGGAGATCCAGCTTGCCCGCCTGAGGGCCCGCCTGGCCGACCGCCGCATTACCCTGGAACTCACCGACGCCGCCCG
>DATJRE010000135.1:0-4419 GCA_035505095.1 Bryobacteraceae bacterium
GGTATTGGGGCCCCGAACAGTTGCGGAGGACCGGCCGCGTGGGTGGCAAGCCTGGGCTGACCACCGCAGTGCGGACCCGACGGTTGCGAAGCAGCCCGCGAGGCGGCGATTCGGGCCGCGACCGTCAGCCCCGACGCCCTCTGCGAGAACCCGGGCCTGCGCGTCCCCATCGAGAACTAACGAGGCCCGGTCACCAACGTTCGCCCAAAGTGTTTTCATATACTTACCTCCCAAACTCCCGGATTCCCTCCACTCGCGTGCTACCCTCGAATCGGACGACGGGCCCTCGCGGCCCTTTTTTATGGCCAACCGCAAATCCGCCCGCAAGGCTCAGTGCTCATCCCGCAACCTCAAATTCGGAAATTTGGCTTCGTTCCGCAATTCCCCCGGCTGCCGCGTCCACCTCAGTCCCCCCGCCACTCCTCCCGCACCCCTCCGCTCCAAGCCGCCAATCCCCAAATTGGCTTCGTTCCGCAGTTTCCCCCGCCGCCCCCGTCCATCGCGGTACCAGCGCCGCCTGCCACACCCCTTCGCTCCAGCGGCCTCCCCAAATTGGCTTCGTTCTGTCAATTTCCATCTCGCCGCCCCGTCTACCGTGGCACCAGCCCCGCCCCCCACACCCCTCCGCTCCAGCCGCCAACCCCAAAAATTGGCTTCGTTCTGTCAATTTCCACCGCGGCACCCCATCCACCGCGGCACCCCGCCACGCGCCTACGCACCCCCCGCCCCAAGCCGCCAATCCTCAAAATGGCTTCGTTCCGCAAATCCCAGCGGCTTCCGACTCCCCGCTCCCCGGCCTCGCCTACCACTAACGATAGAATGGACTCCTATGACACGCTCTTCCTTCTTCCTGCTGGCCGCGTCGCTTGCCGGCCTCGCTCCGCTCCAGGCCCAATCCGCCGGCCCCGTAATCGCGGACGCCCGCCAGTCCTACAACGCCATCAAGGGCTATCTCACCCGCGCCGCCACCGACATGCCGGAGGCGGATTACAACTTCAAGCCGACGCCCGACATCCGCACTTTCGCCGCGCTCCTGGGCCATATCGCCGACCATCAGACCCGCTTCTGCAGCGCGTCCATGGGAACGCCCAAGCAGGGAGACGCCGCTTCCAAAACCACCAAGGCCGACCTGGTGGCCGCGCTCGCCGCTTCCTACGCCGTCTGCGATGCCGCCTGGGACAGCCTCACCGATGCCAACGCCGGCGAAAAAATGGGCCAGCGCTCCCGGTTCGGTACCCTGCTGGTGGATGTGATGCACAGCAACGAGGAGTACGGCTACATGGCCCTCTACTTCCGCCTCAAAGGCCTCGTGCCGCCTTCGAGCAACCGCACCGGCCGCAAGTAGCCGCCACGGCCCCAGCATTGCCGTCTGCCCCGTCCGCCCGCCGCTCCGGCACGCCGGAACGCGGTGATATACTGTCTGCACTCAACAAGTCCGGGACGATTTATGCCAAAACAGACCTTGCTCTTCGCAGTTCTCTACTTTGCCGCGTCCGCGTTCGCAGCCGATGGCTCCGCCGGCGGGTCCACACGCCTCTTGCGCGCCCCCACCGTCAGCGCCACCCAGATCGCTTTCGTCTACGCCGAAAATCTCTGGACCGTCGGTCGCTCCGGTGGCATCGCCCGCCGCCTCACCAGTTTTCCCGGCCTGACCACCAATCCGCACTTCTCGCCCGACGGCAAATGGATCGCCTTCAGCGCCGAGTACGCCGGCAACGTGGATGTCTACGTGGTGCCCTCGGAAGGCGGCGAGCCCAAGCGGTTGACCTGGCATCCCGGCGCCGATACCGTGGAGGGCTGGACCCCCGATGGCAAATCGGTGGTCTTCGCCTCTTCGCGGGCCACCGCCGCCCCCAGCGCCGCCCCGCGCTTCTGGACCGTTCCGGCCGAAGGCGGCGTCGAAGAGCCCATGGCCTTGCCTCGCGCCTACCAGGGCAAGATCTCGCCCGATGGCACCCGCATCGCCTACCGCATGAACAACTCCTGGGATGAAGAGCGCCGCAATTATCGCGGCGGCCAGAACCGCCCCATCTGGATCGTCGATCTCAAGACCTACGCGCTAACCACGCCGCCCTGGACCGATTCCAAAGACATGGACCCGGTGTGGATCGGCGACACCGTCTACTTCATCTCCGACCGCGATAGCGTCGCCAACATCTGGTCCTACGAGACCAAATCCAAGAAGCTCGCGCAGGTCACCCGCTTTACCGATTTCGACGTCAAGACCCTCGATTCGGGCGCCGGCGTGCTGGTCTTCGAACAGGCCGGCTACGTCCACGAACTCGACCCCAAGTCGGGCAAAGAGCACATCGTCAACATCACCGCCACTGGCGATTTCCCCTGGATGATGCCCCACTGGGAGGATGTCGCCAGCCGCATGACCAACATTTCCCTTTCGCCCACCGGCAAGCGCGTGCTGGTAGAAGCGCGCGGCGAAATCTTCACCGTCCCCTCCGATAAGGGCGACGTCCGCGACCTCAGCCACTCCTCCGGCTCGGCCGAGCACGACCCCGCCTGGTCGCCGGATGGCAAGTACATCTCCTACTTCAGCGACCGCTCGGGCGAGTACAAGCTGGTCCTCGAAAGCCAGAATGGCCTCACGCCGCCGCGCGAAATCGCCCTGCCGCATCCCAACCATTACTACACCCCCGCCTGGTCGCCGGACTCCAAAAAGCTGCTCTACACCGATACCAATCTGAATGTCTGGGTGCTGGATATCGCCAGCGGCCAGACCAAAACCATCGGCCGCGATCCGTGGATGGTGCCCTCGCGCACGCTCAACCCCGTCTGGAGTCCCGATTCGAAGTGGGTGGCCTACTCCAGCCGCCTGAAGTCGCTCTTCCACGCCATCTTCATCGCCAACGTCGAAACCGGCGAAAGCCAGCAGGTCACCGATGGCCTGGCCGATTGCGTCTGGCCCGCCTGGGATGCCAGCGGCAAGTACCTCTGGTTCTTCGCCTCCACGGATTTCGGTTTGCGCTCCGAATGGCTCGACATGACCTCCTACGACCACGAAGAGAACTTCGGACTCTACCTGGCGGTGCTGCGCAAAAATGGTCCCAGCCCCTTACTGCCCGAAAGCGACGAGGATCGCGGTGTGGGCAGCGCCACCGGCGGCGGTCCGGGCGGTGGTGGGGGTCGCGGCCGCGGAGGCCGTGGCGCTGCGGCGGCCGAGGGCGATCAGGCCGAAGCGGCTCCGGCGCCTAGCCCGCGCACGCCGGTCAACGTGCAGATCGATTTCGATGGCATCGGCCAGCGCATCCTCGCCGTGCCCGGTATTCCCGAACGTCAATACAGCGAGCTGCACGCCGGAGTGGCCGGCACGGTTTACTACCTGGAAGCCGGAGGCCGCGGCGGCAATGGCGGCGGTGGCGCAGGTGGAGGCGGTGGTGCGCTGGAGCGGTTTCGCCTCAGCGACCGCCGTGCCACGCCCTTTGTCACCAGTGTGGCCGCATACTCGGTGAGCGCCGATGGCCACAAGCTGGTCTACCGCGCGGCCGGCGGCGGTGGCGGACGCGGCGGTCGTGGGGCAGGGGGAGCCGGCGCCCCGCCCGCTCCCGCGCTCTTCCTGGTGGATGCCGACCGCAACCCGCCGCAAGCCGGCGCCGGCCGCCTCAACGTTTCCCTGCGCATGTACCTGGAACCCAAAGAGGAGTTCAAGCAGATCTTCTACGAAGGCTGGCGCAACCAGCGCGACTACCTTTATGTGCCCAACATGCATGGCGCCGACTGGCCCAAGATGAAAGAAATGTACGGCCAGTTGCTGCCTTACGTGAACCATCGCGCCGACCTCAACTACCTGCTCGACATGATGGGATCCGAAATCGCCATCGGGCACTCCTTCGTGCGCGGCGGCGAGATGCCCGCCTTACCCAGCTCCCCCGGCGGCCTGCTGGGCGCCGATTTCGAAATCGACCAGGGCCGCTACAAGATCACCCGTATTTACGACAACGAAAGCTGGAATCCCGAGCTGCGGGCTCCACTGGCCGAACCCGGCGTGAACGTCGCCACCGGCGATTACATCCTGGCGATCAATGGCGCGGACCTGCGCGCCCCCGATAACATCTACCGCCTGCTGGATGGCACCGCCAACCGCCAGACCGTGCTCACCGTCAACTCGCGGCCCGATATGCAAGGCGCGCACGAGGTGACCGTAGTGCCGGTGGCCAATGAGCAGGGCCTGCGCACTCGCGCCTGGGTGGAAGCCAACCGCCGCCTGGTGGAGAAGCTCTCCGGCGGCCAATTGGCTTACGTCTACATCCCCAGCACCGGCCAGCCCGGCTACGCCAGCTTCAACCGCTATTACTTCTCCCAGCAGGATAAGCTCGGCGCGATTATCGACGAGCGCTACAACAGCGGCGGCTCGGCGGCCGACTACATCATCGATGTCCTGCAGCGCAATTTCGACGGCTACTTCAA
>DATJRE010000136.1:0-6478 GCA_035505095.1 Bryobacteraceae bacterium
GAGCCTTATCCCGTCCGGCTCAGGTATGTCCAGGATGGACGACATCAACCGCGCCGTGCAATAATTTTTCAGCTAACGGCGATAACCCCCTTAACTTCGTGTCTCACCCCAGGGGTTCACTTCATGCGGGCACCTCCGGCCCACCGTGGCTGCAAATTGCATATAATCGTATGGAACAGTGTACTCGCCACTCCCCATAATAAGGATTCCCTATCGATGTCGACACTAGAGGTATCCCCTTCGGAGCCCGCCTCGGGCTCTTCAGGCCACTCGATTACCAACGATTTCAGCATCCAGGTCGCGACAGTCAACGGTTCGGGAAGTCAGACCGCCAACACCGTCCTGATGCGCTCTCTCTTCCAGATGGGCATTCCCGTCTCCGGCAAGAACATGTTCCCTTCGAACATCGCCGGGCTGCCCACCTGGTTCACCATCCGGGCCAGTAAGCATGGCTATATCGGACGGCGGAAGGAGATCGATTTCCTGGTAGCCATGAACCCCGAAACGGCGCGCGAAGATGTCATGAAGCTGGATCGCGGCGCGGCGGTGGTTTACGACGAACCGTTGAAGCTGAGCCAGCTTCGCAGCGACCTGCATTTCTACCCGGTCCCCTTCGATAAACTGGTGACCCCCGTCTGCCCGGAAGCCAAGCTGCGCAAGCTGGTCCGCAACATGATCTATGACGGCGTGGTGGCCTGGCTGCTTTCGATCGAAATGGACGAGGTACACAGGGCGCTGGTGAAGCAATTCGGCAAACGGAAGGCGAAGGCCGCGGAACTGAACTGGGGCGCGGCCAAAGCGGGTTTCGAATTTGCCGCGCGCACCTTCACCAAGACGGACCCGTACCGCGCCGAGCGGATGAACGCCACCGCCGGCAAGATCATCATCGACGGGAACGCGGCCTGCGCGCTGGGCGCGATGTTCGCGGGCGTCACGGTGGTGACGTGGTATCCCATCACGCCGTCGTCTTCGCTGGTGGAAAGCCTGATCGGCTACCTGAAGCGCTTCCGCCACGATCCGGAGACCGGCAAGGCGACGTACGCGGTGGTGCAGGCGGAGGACGAACTGGCATCCATCGGAATGGCGCTGGGCGGCGGCTGGGCGGGCGCGCGGTCGATGACGGCCACGGCCGGACCGGGCGTTTCGCTGATGTCCGAATTCATCGGCCTGGGCTACTATGCGGAAATTCCGGCGGTGGTCTACGATGTGGAGCGCGTCGGCCCCTCGACGGGGCTGCCCACGCGCACGCAGCAGGGCGATCTGCTGATCAACGCGGTTCTCTCGCACGGCGACACCAAGCACCCGATGTTCTTCCCGTGCTCGCCCGAGGAATGTTTCTCCATGTCGATTGAGGCGTTCGATTTCGCCGAGCGCTTCCAGACGCCGGTGTTCGTGATGACCGACCTCGACCTGGGGATGAACAACTGGATGGCCGATCCATTCGCCTACCCGGAAAAGCCCATCGAGCGCGGCAAGGTTCTGACCGCCGAAGACCTGGACCGGCTGGGCGGATTCTCGCGCTATAAAGATATCGACGGGGACGGCGTGGGATACCGGACGCTGCCCGGGACCAACCACCGGATGGCCTCGTACTTCACGCGCGGCAGCGGCCACAACGAGCACGCCCAGTACACCGAGCGCGAAGACGACTACATCCACAACATGGACCGGCTGGCGCACAAATTCGAAGCCATGCGCAAGCATTTGCCGGAGCCGGTGGTGCACCTGGCGGAGGGGGCCGAGATCGGCTTCATTGCCGTGGGCACCTCGGATTACGCGGTGCGCGAGAGCTGCGACCAGTTGCGGGAAGAGTACAACATCGACGCCAGCTACATCCGGTTCCGCGGGTATCCTTTCTCGGAGCACCTGCAGGACTTCATCCGCCGGCACGAGCGGGTGTACGTAGTGGACCAGAACCGCGACGCCCAGTTGCTGGCGCTGATGCGGCTGGAGCTGGACCCGGACCTGATCGCCAAGCTGCGCAGCATCCGGTATTACGGCGGGCTGCCACTGGATGCCCGCACGGTGACCGACGAAATTATCAGCCAGGAGGGCAAATGAGCACCACCGTCACGCCTCCCCCGAAGAAGACCAACCGCCTGGGTCTGGAGGTTTTGAGTTACAAGGGCAGCAAGACCACGCTGTGCGCGGGATGCGGGCACAACTCCATCTCCGAGCGCATTGTGGAGTGCTTCTACGAGCTGGGGGTGAACCCCTATAACGTCGCCAAGTTTTCGGGCATCGGCTGCTCTTCGAAATCGCCGGCTTACTTCCTGGGGATGTCGCATGGATTTAACGGCGTACACGGGCGCATGCCGGCGATTGCCACGGGCGCGATTCTGGCCAACCGCACGATGGTGGGGTTGGGGGTGACCGGGGACGGCGACACGGCGTCGATCGGCATCGGGCAGTTCATGCACCTGGTGCGGCGCAACATTCCGATGATCTACGTAATTGAAGACAACGGCGTGTATGGGCTGACCAAGGGGCAGTTCTCGGCCACGGCCGACATCGGGTCGACGCTGAAGACCGGCACGCCCAACGAGCTGCCGCCGTTCGATTGCTGCGCGCTGGCCATGAAATGGGGCGCAACGTTTGTGGCGCGCTCGTTCAGCGGCGACAAGCGGCAGCTTCAGGCGATTTTCAAGACGGCCATTGCGCACAACGGGCTTTCGGTGATCGACGTGATTTCGCCGTGCGTGACGTTCAATGACCATCAGGGGTCGACCAAGAGCTACGGGTATATGAAGGAGCACGAGGCCATTTTGCAGGAGCTGGATTTCGTGCCCTCGTACGAAGAGATTGCGGTGGATATTCCGGAGGGCGAGGTGATGGACGTGCAGATGCACGACGGCTCGCACCTGCGGATTCGCAAGCTGGGGCGGGAATACAATCCGATGGACCGGCTGGCGGGGCTGAAGGCGCTGGAGGATGCCGAGGCGAAGGGCGAAGTGCTGACGGGAGTGCTGTATGTGAACCCGGACAAGCCGATGTTCCTGGATATGCTGCACCTGGCGGACGAGCCTCTGGCGACGATGCCGGAATCGAGAACGCGGCCCTCGCGGGAGATTCTGGAGGAAGTACTAGAGGAACTACGTTAACGAATACTCACTTCTACCCGCAAAAGAGATGGTGAAAAAAAGCCCAAAGCAATTGATTTGAGCAGTTGCAGGTGTTACTATCGACACCGGTCTGTCATCCTCCGAGACAGATTGCAGTAGAACTTCATGCTCCACGCCTTCGCGGGCGTGGGGCTTTTTTTTTTGGGGGGGTAGAGGCGGAAGTCTTGGGCGCGCTCGGGCTTCCGGGTTTGCAGGGACGCGAATAAATTTCTGCACAGTTGGGGCGCGTGGTGCGTCACTGGTGCGAGAAACGCAATGCGCGGATACCTGCCGGTCTTATTGCTGGCCACGGCGGCGCAAGCGGCCATCATTCGCGGCTCGGTGGTGGAGAACCAGAGCAGTAAGCCGCTGGCCCGCACGAACCTCAGGCTGGAACCTATCGCCGGCACGCCGGGTGGGCCGCGGACAGCGCGCGCCAATACCGGCGGGGCCTTCGAGTTCGATTCCCTGCCGCCCGGCACTTACGTTCTCAAAGCCACGCGGCAGGGCTTTATGCCCACCGAATATGGACAGAAGCGCTGGAACTCCGCGGGAACGCCCGTGGTGCTTGCGGAGGACGACGCCGTGACGCTCAGCATCCGGATGCTGCGGTATTCCGCCATCCGCGGCACGGTGGGCGACGAGAACGACGTGGGACTTCCGGACCATGGGGTGATTGCCTATCGCAATACCAGCCCGCCCGAGATTGTCTCGCAGGCCGTCACCGACGACCGCGGCGCCTTCCGCCTCGCCGGCCTGGAGCCGGGAACTTACCTGGTGCGCACGGCCGGCAAGCGCTACCCGGACGAGACCTATCTGCCCACATTTTCGCGCGAGACCGAGAAGGCGGAGGAGGCCCGCAGCATTGAAGTTTCGGCCGAGCAGGAGGCCGAGTTTGCGGATGTGCGGCCGCTGGCCGGGGGCCGCTTTTTCACGCTCACGGCAGGGGCGGCGACTCCCATCACGGGCACGGAAGTGAGTCTCACGCTGGCCTCCGAATTAGGCCGGCAAACCGTAAAGGTTGCCGCGTTCCGGTTCACCGATTTGCCGGCCGGAGACTACGAAGTCTACGCCGAAACCCGCGACGGGACTGCGGGTCCCCCCTTGCAAGCCGCGTACGAGCGGGTCTCGCTGGGCCGCGATTCCGGCGTGAATCTGCACTTACAGCCGCCCCCTCCGCCCGAAATGCGCGCGGTTGGGGCCCTCACCGTTACGGGCGGACCAAGCGGCAATCCCGGTAAACTCTGGATCCGCCGCAAGGACCTGGCCGGCGTGGGTGTCCCTTATCAGGCGGAGTTCGTGCACGGCAGGGCGGTACTGCCGCCGGGCCGCTGGGAGGTGATGTTACAGCCGCCCTCGGGCTATTACGTGGCCAGTTTCTCACGGGGAGGCGGGAATCCGCCCGCGGGCGGGAGAGCCGACGGCTGGAACGAGGTCCTTTCGCTGGGCTATGCCTTCTTCCAGTTCACGGTTTCCTCGGGCCCCGGCGCGATCCGCGGCACGGTGAAGAGCGGAGGCGATGCGGTGGCGGGCGTGCCGGTGTACCTGGAAGGCTACGACACGGCCACGCACGCCCGCATTACCGACTTGCGGACCACCCGCGCGGACGCCCGCGGCCAGTATGCCTTTGGCGACCTGGCTCCGGGAACTTATCGAATCCTCGGCACGTTCGAGTACGTGGCGCCGGACGTCCAGACTATGGACCTGGCGGGCGCACAGTTAGTAACTGTGGACCCGCACGGGGAGTTAGCGCTGGACCTGGACTTATACGTGATCCGTTAGTTGCCGGGTTACGGGCGGTGCGGCTGGCCACGCTCTTACTGCGTGGGCTGCTTCTTGCGCGGGCGGCTGACGCGCTTTTTCGGCTGTCCATCGCCGCCAGAGGTTTTGCGCGGGGCGCGCGGGCGGCGCATGGGCTTGGGAGGCGGCTCCGGGATGGGGATCTCGCCGGTGGCGGTGGGCTGGCCGGGCACCAGGGGCTGCGGCTCGTCCTCCTCCTCTTCCTCCACCGGGGAGACCGGCTCGGGTTCGGGCGGGGGCGCCGGGGGATGAAACTCGGCGCCCAGGAACACGATCAGGCCCCTCTCCTCATCGGCCTGGTTGCGGACCAAGCCCTTGTCCTGGGCGAAGTTCAACAGCTCGTCGAATTCCTGGAAGCCGTACTCGCGCCAATCGAAATTGGGATGATCCTGGTGCACCCATTCGGCCAGTTCTTCGGCCAGCGCGCCGTTATCGACCTCCAGCCGGTGGGTCTCCAGCACGTCGCGCAGCAGCGGGATAGCTTCCTCGGGCTTGGCGCCGGGCTTCTCCGCCGCGGTGCCGCCCTTCATGCGGATCATGTAGCGGCCTTCGCCGCCGGTCACTTCCACGTAATCGCTCTTCTGCAACTTTTCGACGAAATCGGTAAACGAGCTGGCCCCGTAGGCCTTTTCGTTGAAGGTCGAATCGAGTTGCAGCATGGTGGATTTCAGCAGCCCAAGCTGGGGCCGCACTTCGCGGCGTTCCAGCACCCCAAGCGCGCGCTCCACCAGGGGCATGGCCTGCGCCAGATCGAGCGCCTGGCGCTTGTGGGGCCGTTGCTGCTGCTGTTGTTGCGGGCGATCCTGCTGGGGCGGCCGATCCTGCTGGGGCGGGCGCTCTTGCGGCGCCCCCTGCGGCTGAGGCGACGCCTGCTGCTGCGGCTGGCCCTGTGATTTATCGTGATGGCCGCCGCGAGGCCGCTCGTCGATCAGCGATTCGTAAGCGATGAACTCGTGGCAGTTGCGCTGCAGGATGGTGCTGGTGAAGGCCCGGCCTCCCACCACGTAAATGCGCTTGTCGTACTGCTTCAGCTTGTTCACCAGGGCAATAAAATCGCTATCGCCGCTGACAATCGCAAATGCGTTGATGTGGTCGTGAGTAAAGGCCATTTCGAGGGCGTCGAGGGCCAGGTTGATGTCGGCGCCATTTTTATCGCCGCGAGGCGAGGGGTCGCGCTGAACCATCTGCACGGCGTGCTCAGAGAGCGCGCGGGTAGCGGATTCCTGCCTTCCCCAGTTGGCGTAAGCAAATTTGGTGACGATTTCACCACGTTCTTTCAAAGCGTCCAGCACGGCAGCCACGTCAAATTCGCGGTGCAGGGTGGACTTCACGCCGATCTCGATATTGTCAAAATCGATGAATACGGCGATCTTCAATTTCTGTTCCATTCAGATTCCTTTTGAGGCGGCATCGGAGTGGCGAACCGGAAAGTCCGCCGCGCCTGGGCAAGCCGCACAAGCGTACCGCCGAGCGAAGCTGCCCGTGGGTACACGACGACGGCAAGGCCTCATGGGTAGTGTAGCGTAAATCGGCGCACGGAGTTAGGAGCGCCTGCGGCGGGGGTGGTGTAAGTGGGA
>DATJRE010000137.1:0-2691 GCA_035505095.1 Bryobacteraceae bacterium
CTTCCGGCAGCCTATGAGAGCACCTGGGAAACGCGGCAGGGCGCGCGGCGGGTGATCGCGTGGTCAAGCACGCCGCTGGCGGGAGCGAAGGGCGCCTTGGAATACGTGATCCTCACGGGGATCGACGTGACCGAAGCCAAAGGCCTGGAACGCACCATTCTGGAAATCAGCGGGCGGGAACAGCGGCGCATCGGGCAGGATCTGCACGACGGGCTGGGCCAGCACCTGACGGGCGTGGCGTTTCTGAGCAAGGTGCTGGAACAGAAACTGCGCGAGAAGGGGCTGCCCGAGGCCGTGGAGGCCGCCAAGATCGTGGAGCTGGTGAACCAGGCCATTGGCCGGACCCGTGAGCTGTCGCGGGTTCTGCTGCCGGTGCTTTCCGACCCGCCAGGCCTGATGGCGGCGCTGGAGCGGCTGGCGTTTGAGGTGGAGGACCTGTTCCACGTGGCCTGCCGCTTCGAGTGCGACCAGCCGGTGCTGATTCGCGAAAGCGACATCGCCACCCACCTGTATCATATCGCCCAGGAGGCGGTGAACAATTCGCTGAAGCACGGCCATCCGCGGCGCATCGCGATCCGGCTGGCGGCGGGCGACGGACCCTTCCTGAGCGTGGAAGACGATGGCATGGGGATCGACAAATCGTGGCCCGCCGCGCCGGGGGCCAACGGGATGGGGCTGTTGATTATGAGCTACCGGGCCAAGATGATTGGCGGATCGCTGGAGATCCGGCCCGGGCCGGACGGAGGGACGTCGGTGCGCTGCGCGTTTCCCGCCAGCAAATTGGAAAGGAGGCCGAATGATGACGCCGCAATACCGAGTTGTACCGGCGGCGAAGAAGGCGACGGTGCTGCTGGTGGACGATCACCCGATCGTACGCCAGGGGCTGGCGCAACTGATCAATCAGGAGCCGGACCTGATGGTGTGTGGCCAAGCCGAGGATGGGGATAGCGCGCTACGCGCGATTGCCACGCACCGGCCGGACATCGTGATTCTGGACATCTCGCTGCAGGGACCGGACGGGCTGGCGGTGCTGAAGGAAATCCGGCTGATCCATGCGGAGTTGCTGGTGCTGGTGCTTTCGATGCACGATGAGTCGCTGTACGCCGAGCGGGCACTGCGGGCCGGGGCCAACGGTTACATCATGAAGCAGGAGGCCACCGAGAAAGTGTTGCAGGCCATCCGGCGGATTCGCGGCGGCGAGATTTACGTGAGCGACCGGATCGCGCGGCGGCTGCTGCACCAGGTGGTGAGCAGCCCGTCGCCCGGAAAGACGCCCATTGAGGCGCTGACCAACCGCGAGCTGGCGGTGTTCCGGCTGATCGGCAAGGGCCGCGCCACGCGCGAGATTGCCGACGATCTGCACGTGAGCGTGAAGACGGTGGAGAGCTACCAGGCGCACATCAAGGAAAAGCTGGCGCTGAAGAACGGGCGCGAGCTGGTGCAGCACGCGTTCCAGTGGGTGACGTCCGAGGACGGACCGTAGCTGCTGCGGGCGCTGACCGAATCGGGGAGCCTGCCCGCGACTGCCGGAACCGCCGCCGGGGTCGTCTAGCTTCTCACCGTCGGGCGTTTCCCGTCAGGCTGACCGCCCAACTCCCGGTAACCAGCCCTCCGGATGACCGGGGCACACAGCCGTCGAACAGAGTGCACTATCCAGGGCGAGGAGAGTTGCCGGCGGTGAGCGCGCAGCTAATGGACGTCGCCGGGCCCCGTTCGGGGTGGGCCTACACGGTCAATCACGCGACCGGCTCATCGAGCACCTCGCGAACTTTCTGCGCCAGAGCGGTCGAGGTGAACGGTTTTCCAAGAAAGTGGGAATCGCTATCCACGACGCCAAACTGGCCGATAGCGTCCGCTGGATAACCCGAAATATAAATTACCTTGAGTCCGGGCTGCATCCGTTTCAGGCGGGTCACCAGCTCGTGTCCGTGCATCTCGGGCATCACCACGTCGGTCACCACCATACTGATGACGCCCGCATGCTCCTGATACATGCGCAACGCCTCACGGCCGTTGCTGGCGCCAAGAACCTTGTAGCCCAGCATCTCCAGGCTCTGGCGGACTAAAAGACGAACGCCCTCTTCATCCTCCACAACCAGAATGGTCTCCGAGCCGTGCACGTCGCGGCTGGGTTGCGGCGCCTCCGCGTCGGCGACCTTTTCGGCGCAGGGCAGAAATATCTCAAACCGCGTTCCCTTGCCCAATTCGCTTTCAACGCGAATGTCACCCCTGTGCTGTTTGACAATACCAAAAACACTGGCAAGACCCAGACCGCTGCCCTTGCCGAACTCCTTGGTCGTATAGAAAGGTTCGAAGATATGGATCCGGGTTTGTTCGGCCATGCCAATTCCCGTATCGGTGATTGCCAGCAGGACATACCGTCCGCCGCTTCGCTCCTCGCCAGGCGCCAGATCCACCAGACCGGTTTCTATGGTGATCGTGCCGCCGTCCGGCAGGGCGTCCCGTGAGTTGGTGACCAGATTCATGATGATCTGCTCAATCTGTCCGGCGTCGGCATCGACCAGGCACGCCTCATCGGTGAGGTGTGTCCGCAGTTCGATGTGCTCGCCGATTAACCGCCGCAATACGTTGGTTGTGGTGGCGATCACCTGATTCAGGTCGAGCACGCGCCGATAAATCGTCTGGCGGCGGCTAAAAGCCAGGAGCTGACTCGTGAGAGCCGCGGCGCGG
>DATJRE010000138.1:0-11484 GCA_035505095.1 Bryobacteraceae bacterium
GTCGCCGCCTGGGCGGGTTACGGCGGAGTCAACTTCGCCACCGCCGGCCACCTGGAGTTCGTCCAGCAGCAGCGCGTCTCCACGGGATATTTCCGCGTGCTCGGCGTGCCGCCGCAATATGGCCGCGAATTCACCCCCGCCGAAGACGCGCCGCTGGCTCGCCCGGCCGGGGAAAATGGCGGCGCCGCGGTGGCCATCCTCAGTTACAATTTCTGGCAGCGCATTTTCCATGGCGACCCAGCCGCGCTCGGCCGCGCCATCAACCTGCGGGGCGAGCCTTACACCGTCATCGGCATCATGCCGCAAAGCTTTCGTGCCGCCGCCGCCATCGACGTGTGGACGCCTCTGCACCCCTCCCGCACCGGCGAAGGCGGCGGATCCAATTACGGCGTGGTGGCCCGGCTCAAGCCCGGCGCCACCTGGGCCGCCGCCCAATCCCAGTTGCAGGCCCTCAGCCGCAGCCTGATGGAAACGCCCGGCTTCCCGCGCGAATCCGGCAATTTCCAAGAGCGCATCGTCCCGCTCGATCGCGGCCTCACCGCCGATTCGCGCACCCAGATTCTGATTGCCTGGGCGGCCGTCCTCATGGTTCTCGTCATCGGCTGCGTCAATGTGGCCGGCCTGATGCTGGCCCGGGCCAGCGCCCGCAATCGCGAAATCGCCACCCGCCTGGCGCTGGGCGGCAGCCGCGCCGCTATCGTCCGCCAGTTGCTCTCGGAAAGCCTCCTGCTGGCTCTCGGCGGCTGCGCGCTCGGCGTGGCTCTGGGCTATCGCGGCATCGCCTGGCTCAAGGATCTCGGTGCCGCCCGCCTCCAGATGTGGCATCCCTTTCAAATCGATGCCGGCGTACTTCTCGTGATGCTGGCCCTCTCGGTGGGAACCAGCCTGTTGTTCGGACTCGCCCCCGCCCTCGCCACCAGCAAGCTCGATATCCGTTCCGTGCTGGTCGAAGGCGGCCGCGGTGGCGCCCCCGTGGGACCCGGTGGCCGCCGCTGGACGCGCCAGGCCCTGGTGGCTTCCGAAGTGGCCCTCTGCCTGGTGCTGCTGGTCTGCGCCGGCCTGCTCATCCGCACCCTCACCTACCTCGACCGGCTCAACCCCGGCTTCGACACCCGCAACGTCATCACGGCCCAGATCTCCCTCCAGGACGCCCGCTACCGCACCAGCACCGCGGTGAACCGCCTCTATAGCCTCGGCCTGGAGCGCATCCGCCGCATCGCCGGCGTGGAATCCGCCGCCGTGGCCCTCACCCTGCCTTACCAGCGGCCTTTGAACGACGGCTTTCGCACTCTCGATGGCGACGACCTCAAAGGCCACGGTATCGAAGTCGTCTACGTCACCCCCGGCTATTTCGAAACCCTGCGCATCCCCATCCGCCGCGGCCGCGGCTTTGCGGACTCCGATACGCCCGAGGGTGAGCCCGTGGCCATCGTCAGTGAGAGCTTCGCGCGCAAGTATTATGCGCAGCATGAAGCCCTCGGAGGCCACCTGCGCATGGGCAAGGACAATCGCCGCATCACCGGCATCGTGGGCGATGTCGAGCAGCATAGCGGCTTGGGCAATTTCGGCCCGCTCTCCATGGAACCTACCGTTTACCTTCCGGTCGCGCAGTTGACCGACGCGTACCTGCAGCTCATCCACACCTGGTTTTCGCCCAGTTTTGTGATCCGCGCCGCCGGCTCGGGCAGCGCCCTGGGCAGCCTGGAGGCGCAGGTGCAGTCCGCCGTGGCCGGCGCCGATCCGCAGCTTCCCATCGCGCGCTTCCAAACCATCGCCGAATTGCGCGGCGATAGCACCCTCGATGAGCGTTTCCACGCCATGCTGTTCTCGGCCATCGCCGGTCTCGCGCTGCTGCTCTCCGCCCTGGGACTCTACGGCCTGATCTCCCATTCGGTCACCCAGCGGACTCCCGAACTTGGCATCCGGCTCGCTTTGGGTGCCACTCCCGGCCAAGCCATTGCCACTGCCGTCAAGCCAGGGCTAGTGCTGGCTCTGGCGGGAATTGCGGCCGGGTACCTCCTGTCGCGGCTGGCGGTACGCTTTCTGGAGCACATGCTCTTTGGCGTGCGCCCCACAGATCCGGCCACCTTCGCCATTACCGCCGCCATCCTGCTGGCTGCCGCCGCCGTCGCCAGTTTGATTCCCGCCGCGCGTATCCTCTGGATCGACCCCGCGCGCACCTTGCGCGACCAATAGTCGAATGGCCGCCATTCCCCGCCTACGTTCGATAGCGCACATTTGCACCCCATCCCTACCTGCGTTATCCCTGGTGCTGGTACGGAAACCTGTCCGTCCGAAGGTGTACGATAGGCAGCGTGGGGGTGGAAAACCTGGATCCTCGCGAAGAACTGAAGCGGCTCGAAGCGGAGATCAAATCGGCCACTGAGCTTCACCAACTCAAGCCGATCTATTTCCGCATCACCGAAATCATCCAAGCGCAGTCCGGCGATTTCGATGTCTGGGTCGCCTGCAACGACCTGAAGCAACTGCTGGTAGCCCGCGGCACGCTCATTCAGCACGGGGAAGTCGCTCCGGCCCCGCCGCCGCCCCCCGCGCCCGACCCCATCGTGGCCACCGCCCCGCCGCCGCCCGCGCCTGCCGCCCCTCCGGAACCCTTTGCTCCGCCGCCACTTGCCCCGCCGCCGGCGGACTCGCCCATGACTTGGAGCACCGTCGCATTCCCGCCCGCCGCATCGCCCCCTCCTCTGCCGTCGTCGCCGCTGTTCGACGTGCCGCCGGCAGATCCGCTGCCTCCCGGGCACGCCCCGATGCCTGAGACGCCGGTCCCGCCGCCGCCATTCCGCCCGCCCGCTCCGGGTGCCGCTGCACGCCGCCCTCCGCTCCCGCCACCCACTGGGCGCAATCGAAACCGTGAGGTGATCGGCGGGGCGCTTGCAACGCTGGTGGTCTTGCTGATCATTTTTGTCGCCGTGCACCAGGCTCACACACGCGAGACCGTCGCGGCGCTCCACGCGCCTGTCCCGGTGAACATCACCACCGTCCCGCCCGGTGCAGCCGTCAGCGTCGCCGGCGGCAGCCGCGGCACAAGCTGCACGTCCAACTGCAAGCTGTCGCTCGCGCCCGGGAACTACCAGGTCTCCGCCTCGCTCGATGGCTACGATCTCGCGGTGAAATCGGTCACCGTGGCGGCCCAGCATCCCGCAACGGTCGGCCTGGACCTCCAGCCGCAGGCCACCTCGGTTCGCCTCCTCACCGACCTCCCCACCGGTACCGTCCAGGTGGACGACCAGGCTGCCACCCCTTTGCAGGATGGCCAACTGGTGCTCGATAAGCTGCCTCCCGGCACCCATGAGCTGAAAGTCAAAGGCCCCGGCGGCGAGCCCTCGGCCTCGTTTTCCTTCGAGATCGCCGAAGCCCGCCAACCCACCATCACCGGCCCCATCACCGCCCGGAACATGGTGGCCGTGCTCGTTTCCAGCCTCGGCAAGCAGGCCCGCCTCGTCACCAGCGCAGGACCCTGGAAGCTCGCCGTCAACGGCCAGCCGCAAATCGACGCCGGACCCGCCGGCACCGACCTCACCAGTTTTCAGCCCGGCGTGAATGAGATCGCCGTGGGAGAGGGTAAGGATCAGCGAACCCTCAGTGAAAACTTCGGCGCCGCTCCGGCCCTCACCGCCTTTCTCAAAACCGACGTCAATGCCGGCACCCTGATCGTCTCCGCGGGCCTGGATGGGGTCCACGTGTTTGTGAACGAGAAAGAGTACCGCCACCTCACCGAACGCGGCCAAGTCCGCATCCAAACCCTCGGCAAGGTCACCGTGCGCGTCTCTAAGAATGGCTTCCTGGACACTCCGCCGCAAACCGCCGACGTCAAAAAAGGCGCCGAAGTGCGCTTGCAGTTCGACCTCAAACCGCAGCCGCAATTCGGTTCCCTGGGAGTCCACAGCGCCACCCCCGGCACGGAAATTTGGTTGGACCAGACCAACATCGGTGTCGCGGGCCCGGATGGATCCTTCAGTTACGGATCCGTGCCTCCGGGCGAACACACCGTCGAATTGCGGCGCGAACAATTCCTGCCCAAGCGAGTCCAGCGGTCCTTCATTGCCGGCCGCGAGGTGGAACTAGGCGGCGCCGATACTGTCCTCACTTCCGCGATTGGCGTCATCCGCCTCATTCGCAGTCCGGCTTCCGCTGCGGTGACCTACCGCCGCGCCGACGAAGTGGAATCCCACGAAGCCCACGGAGGCCAGATTGAGCTGCCGCCGGGCAGTTACGCATTTTCGGCGGCCGCCCCTGGATTCACCCCCACTACCGTGCGCGTCCAGATCGCCGCCGGGGAAAACCGCGAGGTCGAATTCACTCTGGCCCGCGAGCGGCCCACTCCCCCTCCCCCGCCCTTGCCCAAAGGAATGACCGAGTTCGCCGACGCGCCCAGTTGGACCAGGGACGGCCAGAGCTGGGTCCATAAGGGCGGCGGATTCGTCGCTTATAAGCTGCCCCCCAAGGGCGTCTTCACCTTCACCGTGCAGTTGCTCAAAGGCGGCGGCGTATTCCGCGGCGGTGCGGTCCGCTGGTGCGTCCAGTACCTCGATTCCAAGAATTACCTGCTCTCCGAGCTGGATCACAAGAACTTCTGGACCGGCGTGGTCAAGCAGGGCGAGCGCTTCGAGCGCATCAAAGAGGCCCACGAGTTGGGCAATCCCAAGGCCTTCACCATTCAACTGGAGGTATCGCCCGATCGCCTGGTGCAGAGCGTCCTGGTGGGCAACCAGTGGAAGGTTCTCGATACGTTTTCCGAACCCGGCCGCGATTTCACCAAGGGCAAGTTCGGATTTATGATTCCCGGCAACGACGAAATCGCCATTTCCGATTTCAAGTTCCTGCCCAAATAGCCAGACAAGGCAACCAGGCAAGCCAAAACGGAGAACACAGTGGAAACAATCGAACGCTACCATGCATCCCCCCGGCCCTTGTTCCCGTTTTTCGGAGCGGCCATCCGCCTGGCCTGCCTGCTCGCCCTCGCGTTGTGGGCCGCCCCGGGCAACGCCCAAGTCTACGGCGGGACGTTCTACACCAGCTTCGGCGCCAATCCCGGCAATACCTTTCCGCCCTCCGCTTTCTCCACCAATTACTGGTGCATTACCGGCGCGCTCAGCACCGGCTGCGGCCCGAGTGAGTACCGCGAAGTGGCGGCGCCATTCAAACCCACCCTGACTTATGGCTTGCAGAGCCTCAGCCTTGCCCTTGCCGCCGGCGGCGCCGGCACCAACGGCGTAATCGTCTCGCTGGCCCTGGATTCCAATGGAACTCCCGGCAACACCCTGGAGAGCTGGACCGTCACCGGCCTGCCCGCCAGTTCCCAGCCGGCGCTCACCGTTCTCAACGACCGCCTCAATCTGACTCTGTCCACCGGCCAGGGATACTGGGTCACCGTTCAGCCCATGGCCGCCGATACTTATGTTTTGTGGTACACCAACGTTCTGGGACTCAACGGGGCCATGGCCAATTACGGCTCCGGATGGCAGGTGCTCACCGGCATCGTCGCCACCCAGCCGGCATTCAGCGTCCTGATGAGCCGTCTGGGCGCTCTTTCCCACATCGCTGCCGGCGGCGGTTGGACCACCGTCATTACCCTTGTCAACATTGCCCCCGCTCCGATCGAACTCCAGGTCAACCTTTCCGCCGATGACGGCAGCCCTCTGAATCTCACCGTCACCACGTCGCTCCAGGGCGTGACCCAAACCTACACCGCGCAGCAGATCTCCCAAAACCTCAATCCCAACGCCACTTTGCAAATCTCCATGGGAGGCGCCGCCGGAACCACCGAGGTAGGGTCGGCCGCCATCTACAGCACCGGGCCGGTGAGCGGTTACGCCATCTTTCGCCAGACGCCCCAGTCCGGCTCACCCTCCGAGGGAACCGTGCCCCTGCAAACCCAGTTCCCCTATTCCATCTCGCTTCCTTACGACAACACCGCCGGCTTCATCATGGGCGTGGCCCTGGCGAATGTTTCGCCCACGCCCCAGAACATCACCGTGACCATCATGGATGCGAACGGCGTTCAACTGGCCGTGCAGACTCTTTCCATCGCCGCCAACGGCCACACCTCCTTCGCGCTGCCCACCCAGTTCCCCATCACCAATGGCCAACTCGGCATTATGCAATTCACCGGCAACGGCGGCCTCTCGGGCCTCGGCCTGCGCTTCAGTCCCTTCGGAACCTTCACTTCTGTCCCCACCACCATCGTCGCGCCGACGGCCCAATAGCGCCGTGTGACGCGCAGCACAGGAGCCTCAAGTGCCCCCGGCGGGCCACGGCCCCACTGCCTTTTCGCGTGCTATCCTGATTCCGCGTCCTCATGAAGATCGATAGCGTACGCGCTTACCTGCTCTCCTACCCCTTCGCGGAGCCCATCCGCCTGCCCTTTTTCGGTGGCGAGCGTACCCTCGTCAAGCGCGACGCCATGTTCATCCGCGTGGCCACTACCACCGGGATGGTCGGTTATGCTCCCGGCCCCGGCAGCGTCTTCGCCCAGCAGGCCATCGACAACACCATCGGCCCCTTCCTCCAGGGCCGCACCCTCGTCGATCCTGACGCCCTGCGCATCCAGTTCCTCGCCGGTCCCGGCGCCGACCCGGCCCTCGCCAAAATCTACTGCTCCGCCGAAATCGCCCTCTACGATCTCATAGGCAAGGCCCACGGCCTCCCCGTTTCCGAATTGCTCGGCGGCCGCGAGCGCGAACGCATCCGTCTCTACGGCAGCGCCGGAATGTATATGCCCCCCGAGGCCTACGCCGCCGAAGCCGCCGCCATTGCCGATCTCGGCTTCCGCGCCTACAAAATGCGCCCGGCCCTCGGGCCTGTCCGCGACGTGGAGGCCGTCGCCCTGATGCGCCAGGCAGTCGGCCCCGATTTCGACCTCATGGTCGACGCCCACACCTGGTGGCGCATGGGCGATCGCAGCTACTCCCTCCAAACCGTCGAGGACCTCGCCCGTTCCATGGCCGAATACCGCATCGCCTGGCTCGAAGAACCCATCCCTCCCGATCAGCATGCCGCCTACCTCGAACTTAAAGAGAAGGACATCGTCCCGCTCGCCAGCGGCGAACACGAACCCAGCGAAGAGCGCTACCTCGATCTCATCCTCAGCCAGGCCGTGGACTACGTGCAGATGGACGTCTGCTGCCAGGGCGGCTATGCCATGGGCCGGCGCCTGTTCGCCGAAATCTCCCGCCAGGGCCTGCGCTTCGCCTTCCACAGTTGGGGCACCGCTCTGGAGGTGATCGCCGCCGCCCATCTGGGCATCTGCTGGCCTGAGCAGGTCGTCGAGTGGCTCGAATACCCCTGTTACTCCACCCCCACCCGCGCCGGTATGTACCCGTTCCCGCTGGCGGCCGAAATTCTCCGCGACCCGCTCCCCCTCGATCACGGCGACCTGGTGGTGCCCCGCAGCCCCGGCCTGGGCGTCGCCGTCGATGAGTCCGTGGTCGACCGCTACCCTTGGATTCCCGGCCCCTGGTCCTTCTTCCGCACCGACAGCCCCGCCGAGGTACGCGCCGTCACCAGCGATCACAGCCTGCCCTGGGACCGCACTGCCGCCTCGTCCTCTTAAAGCCGCCACCACATCCCGGTTGTCCCGCGCGCCGCAATCTTAGATACTGGTCTTACCGGCCGTGTGCCGGTCCTTCATGCCCAAGCCGTCGATTGCGCCGGAAACCGAGCGCCTGGAACGCGAGGAGTTGGTGCCGCTCTATCGCGTGGTCCTGCTGGACGATAACGACCACACTTACGACTACGTGATCGAGATGCTCCAGCAGATCTTCATCTTTTCGCTCGACCAGGCCTACCGCCACGCCGAGGAAGTCGATCGCGTAGGCCGCACCGTGCTGATCACCTGCGAGTTGCCGGAAGCCGAATTCGCCCGCGACCAGATCCACGCCTACGGGCCGGACTGGCGGCTGCCGCGATCCCTGGGGTCCATGTCGGCCGTCATCGAGCCGGCCTCATAATCCACCGCGCGTTCACAGCCCCTTCCCATACTCCACCAGGCGCATGCCGAAAAAATCCGCCACCCGCCCGCTGGCCGCGTAGCCGTGTCTTTCGTAGAATCGCGCCGCGCGCTCCAGCGGTTCGGTGGTATCCAGCGTCACGCGCCGGCAGCCGCTTCTGCGAAGCTCTCCTTCAGCCATCTGGAGTAGCGCCACTGCCAAGCCTCTCCCTTGCCATTCGGGCAGCACCGCCATTCCCCGCAAGTGCCCCTCCGCGCCGCTCGCCCGGCAGCCGATCGTGCCGGCAATCGTCTCCTCCGCCACCGCGACCCACACGCACATCTCCCGCAGCCGCTCCGCTACCGTATCGGCCGTAAGCACGGTGTCCCGGTATGCCTCCGCCGTGTACCGCTCCCGATAAGGAGCAAATGCCGCCGCCAGGCAGGCCAGAATTCCCATCGCGTCCGCCGTCTCCGCCCGGCGTATTTCAAACTGCAAGCGCCACCCCGGCCTCCCGCACCACCTCCAGCACGCGGTCGATATCCGCCTCGGTGGCTCGCGGATTCACGATGCAGGCCCGCAGCCAGAAGCGGTTGTCCAGCACGGTGCTCGAAAGAAATGCCTCCCCGCCCAGTTGCGTCTTTTCCAGCACCGCCCTGTTCAGCGAATCCAGCGCTTCCGCCGCACCGCGCAGGCGCGCCGGAGCAAACCGGAAACACACAATGCTCAGGCTCTGCGGTTGGCTCACTTCGAAATCTCCGGCGCTCGCCAGGCGCGCCGCCAGGTGCTCCGCCAGAGCGATGTCTCTTTCAATCGAAGCGCGGTAACCAGCCAGCCCGTGGTACCGCAGGGCCATCCACACCTTCAGCGCCCGGAAGCCGCGCGTCTGCTGAAATCCAAATTCGCTGAACCACGGCAATCCCCCCACCCCCTCGGGATTTCCGTCGGTCCGCAAATAGGGTGGCACCAGGCTGAACGCCGCCCGCATCAGGGCCGCATCGCGCACCATCACCAGCCCGGCCTCCACCGGAATATACAGCCACTTGTGCGGGTCGAGCGCCACGCTATCGGCCCGCGCGAGCGCCTTCAACGGCTGCGCGTATTTCCTCGACAGAATCGCCGGCCCTCCGTAAGCTGCGTCCACGTGCAGCCACACCCCGTGCTTCGCGCAGACGTCGGCAATCTCGTCCAGCGGATCGATAGCCCCCGTGTTCACCGTCCCCGCGCTGGCCACTACGCACACTGGCCGGTGCACCGCCGCCAGGTCTTCGCGGATGCGCTCGTCCAGCGCGTCCGGCCGCATCCGCCACGCCCCATCGTGCTGCACAACCCGCACGTTCCGGTTGCCGATGCCCAGCAGCTCCGCAGCCTTCTGGTGGCAGCCGTGGCCTTCGCCGCTCCGGTACACCACCAGCCGAGCCGGCGCTCCCTGCATCCCCTCCGCCCGCACATCGAATCCGCACTTCGCGTGGCGCGCCACCGCCAGCCCTGTGAACGCCGCCATCGACGCGCCGCTGACCAGCAGCCCCATGCTTTCCGCCGGAAAGCCCACCAGGTGCTTGAACCAGTTGACCACCTGCCGCTCTACATAGATCGCCGCGTGATTGCCTCCCGCGCAACTCGGGTTCATGGCCGCCGCCAGCATCTCCGCAAAAATCCCCATCGCCACCGGTGGTGAATTCACCCACCCGTAAAATCGCGGATGCCCGTTGCCGAACGGATACGGCTCAATCTCCGCCAGGAACGCGTCCAGCACCCGATCTTCGCTCTCGCCTGTTTCCGGCGCTCCTCCGAACTCCAGGTACCGCTCCGCCAGGGGCCGTGGAAACACCCGGAACACCGGCCGTCCCGGCAGCGAGGTCAAATGCTCTGCCACCACCTGAACCACCCGCTCCCCAAACCTCCTGATCCTCTCCGCCGGCCACTCCCACCGCTCACGCCCTGCCTCCATGTCTTCCCTCCGCCTCTTCCGCGTCTCCCCTATGCCCCTCCCCGAACACATCCATCGCCAGGTAGTAACTGCACGGTGTCTCTTCAGGATTCGAGAAGGCATGCCGGCAGTCGCCGTCGTAGTAGATGCTGTCCCCTGCCAGCAACGTATAAGGGTTTCCGTCAATCGCCAGCAACAGCGTGCCGTGCTCCACCGCCACATACTCGCGCGATCCCGTCGCGTGCGGCAGAAACATTCCCGCGTCCACGCCCGGCCCCAGCGTAGTCCGCATGAATTCAAACTCCACGCCCGGCAGCACCGGCGAGAGGATCCGCCGCTCCCATCCGGATCGATCGCGTGCCACCACCTGGTCCTCGTGCCGCAGCACAATCACCCGCGCGCGGGCTTCCTGGCTCACCAGCCGCGCCAGGCTCGTCCCCAGTCCGGTCGCAATCCGGTCCAGCACCAGGATCGTGGCCGCCTTGGTCCCCCGCTCGACCTCCGAAATCATGCTCCGGCTCACCCGCGCGCGCGCACTCAGCCCATCCAGCGTTACCCCACGCCGCACCCGTTCCTCGCGTACCCGCCGGCCCAGTTCCACCAGGTCCAGATCCTGCCCCGTTTCCGCCCGATTCCGCGCCGCCATTGCCCCTCTCCGCTATAGTAGAGCTAATTCCTCTATAGCGTCAAGTCGCCGGCCACACCCGCTTCCTCGTGCTATCCTTGCACCGGGTTGATCCTTTCGATGACCTCCACGAGTAAGGCCGGGCCGCTCGGATTGAGCGCCTTGGCGCCCGCGTTGCTCGACCGGTTGCGTTCCCAAGTCACCCTCTCCCCCGGGCCTCACCAAGCCATCCCCGTGCAGGCCCCCTACACCGGCGCTTCCCTCGGCGGCATCCCCGCCGGTACCCTCGCTGACCTGGACCTCGCCTTCGAACGCGCCCGCACCGCTCAAACCGCCTGGAGCCGCCGCCCGTTCGCCGACCGCTCGCGCATCTTCCTGCGCTTCCACGACCTGCTGTTCCAGCGCCAGAACGAAGTCCTCGACCTCATCCAGTGGGAAACTGGCAAAGCCCGCCGCCATGCCTTCGAAGAGGTGCTGGACACCGCCGTGGTGGCCCGCTATTATGCCCGCCGCGCCCACCGCCTGCTGCGCCCGCGCCGCCGCAAAGGCGCTCTCCCCCTGCTCACCCGCACCCTCGAATTCCGCTCCCCCATCGGCGTAGTCGGCTTCATCGTCCCCTGGAACTACCCGCTCAACCTGGCCGTCACCGATGCCCTTCCGGCGCTCATGGCCGGCAATGCCGCGATCCTCAAGCCGGACGTTCAATCCAGTTTCACCGCCCTCTGGGCCGTGGACTTGCTGCGCCAATCCGGTCTCCCGCCGGATGTCTTAGCCGTGGTCACGGGCGAGGGCCCCCTCCTCGGACCCGCCCTCGGAGAGCGCGCCGATTACCTCATGTTCACCGGCAGCACCGCCACTGGCCGCCTGGTAGCCCGCCAGGCCGCCGTGCGTCTGATCGGCTGCTCTCTCGAACTCGGTGGCAAGAATCCCATGCTCGTGCTCGCCGATGCCGATCTGGAAGCCGCGGTTTACGGCGCCAT
>DATJRE010000139.1:0-8138 GCA_035505095.1 Bryobacteraceae bacterium
CGACCGCAACCCCAACACCGGCGCCCCGGTAGCCCAGGAGGCGCGGCTGTGGAAGGCCACCGAGACGATTTATCACGATCGCGAGCATCCCTCGCGGCTGGTGCTGATGGTGGTCCCGGCGAAGAGCGGGGGGCTGGTGGCGGGCGCAAGAAGGACGAAGACGGGGACAGTGGCGCGATGACGCGGGTACTGGCCTGCCCGTCGAAAAGGACGCTATAATCTGGTTTAGAACGTTGGTGATGGAGCCCGCCATCAACTGTCTCGAGCCGGCTCGGGAACGATAGCTCCTACGGTGAGGAGCTATGATTCCGAGAATAGACGACATCCACTCTAAAACTAACTGCAGCGACGGTTCCCTGAATGGCAACCATCCCTCCGGCCCTGGCGACGGCTCCGGGCAGCCTGCTTTGGACCTGGCGGCGGAGATCGCCGCGCGTTACCAAATTGCGGCCCTTTCGGGGCTTCTGGCGAGCACGCGGGCGGTAGCCGGACAGGACGAAATCAGCGTTGCCGTGCTGGGGCGGTTCAAGGCGGGTAAGAGCAGTTTCCTCAACCACTTCATGGGACGCAACGTGTTGCCCAGCGGGGTGGTGCCGGTGACCGCGGCGATCACCGAGATCCGCTACGGCGCGCGCGAAGAGGCCCGCGTGCATCACTGCGACGGGAGCGACCCGGAAATTCCGCTCAGCGAGATCGGCAGCTACATTTCCGAGAAGGAAAATCCCGAAAACCGCAAGCAGGTGGAGCGGATCACGGTGGAACTGCCGGAATTGTGCCAGTTCCGCGGTCTGCGGTTTGTGGATACGCCGGGCCTCGAAAGCGCGCTGGCGCACAACACCCGCACGGCGCTCGCCTGGCTGCCCAACGTGGGGCTGGCGCTGGTGGCGGTGAGCGTGGACCCGCCGCTTTCCGAGCGCGATATCAACCTGCTCAAGAGCCTCTACCAGTACACCCCCAAGGTGGCCGTGCTGCTGACCAAGGCCGACCTGGTGAGCGAGCAGGACCTGGCGGAAGTGTTGGAATATATCGGCGGGCAGCTTGCGCGCAATTTTTCCGAAGCGCCGCGGGTCTTTCCCTATTCCACGCAGCCGGGGTTTGAGCGATTCCGTTCGGCCGTGGAAGCCGAGTTGGTGGGCGGCACGCTGGAACGGCTGGCCCGCGAGCGTGAGGAGATCCTGGGGCGGAAATTGGACACGCTGCTGCGGGAATGCGGCGATTACCTGGCGCTGAGCCTGAAATCGGCCGAGATGGTGGAAGGGGAGCGCCAGGCCTTGCAGCGGCAGATGGCGGCGGAAAGGGAAATCGCCGGCGAGGTGCAATCGGCCATCCGGCTGGTGGTGCAGGACGCTGCGGCGGGAACCAGGCGCATGGTGAGCGACCGGCTGGAGACGCACCAGAGCGATCTGGAGGGCGCCCTGCTGGCATGCTTCGCAGGCGAATTCCCCAAATGGACCAGGAGCCTGGCAGTCATGCTTTCTTCGTTCGAAAGCTGGCTGGCGAACGCGCTCAGCGAGGAACTGGCGGTGGTTTCGATGGGGGAGCGCGGCGCCTTTCTGGAGCCGCTGCACAAGGTGCGCAAGCAGGCCTTTCGCGCGCTGCAGCAATTCCGCGATCGCCTTTCGGAGCGCACCCTGCGGGCGTTCGGCGTGCCGCTGCGGACGGCCGAGACCGAAATTGAGGTGGTGGACCCCGGCGCGCCGGATATCCGCGTGGCGCGCGTGTTCGACCGCAATTGGGAACTGCTCTCGCCGCTGCTGCCGGTGTGGCTCATTCAGGGCGTGGTGCGCCGGCATTTTGCGCGCACGGTCTCGTATCTGCTGTATCAGAACCTCAGCCGCGTGAGCGCGCAGTGGGAAGAGAGCATCAATGGTACTCTGTGGGGTATTGAGAAGGAGGCTCGGCGCAGGTTGGACGAATTGATGGGCACCATTGAACGGCTGGTGGAGAGCGGCAGCAAGGAACGGGCGCCGCAACTCCGCGCGGACCTGGAGCGGCTGGAGACGGCACGGAAATCGCTGGCGGCCGGGTCCCGGTGTTGAGCCGCTATCTGGTAATCGTGATCGGGGGCGGCACGGGGGCCCTGGCGCGGTACGTAGCGGCATCGGCCATTATGTCGCGGTTCGGCGGAAAATTTCCGCTGGGGACGCTGGTGATCAACGTGACCGGCTCGTTCCTGATCGGCTTCCTGATGACCTTGCTGACCGAACGATTGGAGATCGACCCCCGATGGAGGCTGCTGCTGGTGGTTGGCTTCCTGGGCGGCTACACCACCTTCTCGAGCTTTGAATGGGAGACTTACACGACGGTGCGGGACGGGGAGTTGTGGGCCGGGATGATCAACGTGGTGTCCAGCGTTATGCTTGGGTACGCGGCGGTGTGGCTGGGATCGATGCTGGCCCGGCGCTAACTGGCGGCGGAAAGAGGCGCTATGCTGCAGAAGGGCACGGCAAAGAAGGTCACCATCTTCGTCAATGAGGACACCCGGCACCACCTGGGTTCCTTGTGCGACTCGATCCTGACGTTCCTGCTGCACAAAGGCGTGGCGGGGGCGACGGCCACCCGCGCGATGGCCGGCTTCGGCGCCCACCAGGTGCTGCACACCACGAAGATCGAGGTGCTGGCCGAGCATTTGCCCATTCGCATCGAGTTCATCGAGTCCCCGGAGAAGGTCGATGAAATCATGCCGACGCTGTACGACATGGTAAACGATGGGGTAATCGAGGTGCAGGATACCAACGTGGTGAAAGTGGCCAACAAGGAACGCCCGCAGGCGCCCAAAGGGCCGCATACGGAGATGCGCGGGACCGCCCGGCTGATGCGCGTGTACATGGGCGAATCCGATAAGTGGCAGGGCGAACCGCTCTATGAGGCCATCGTGAAGCGGCTGCGGCTGATGGACATCGCCGGAGCGACGGTCTACCGGGGCATCCTGGGGTACGGGGCCAAAGGGCACACGCACAAAAGCAGCCGGCTGCCGTTTTCGCACGATCTGCCGGTAATGGTTTCGGTGGTGGATTCGGCGGAGAAACTGGCCAAGGCCCTGGATGAGATCGAAGCCATGATGCAGGACGGCATCATCGTGCTTTCGGATGTGGAGGTGGTGCGCCTGGTTCACAGCCGCCCGGAAGGAGAGCCTTCGCATGCGCAGCATTAAGAAAGCCAGGCTGCTGCGGCTGCACTTCGGCGAAGGCGACCGCTACCAGGGCAAGCCGCTGTACGAAGCCATCGTGAACCGCTGCAAGGAATTGAAGATCGCCGGCGCCACGGTGTTTCGCGGGCTGGAAGGGTTCGGCGAATCGGCCGAGATTCACCGCCCGCACGTCATGCGCAAAGACCAGCCGATCGTGGTGACCATTGTGGACACGCCCGAGAACCTGGCGCGGCTGATCCCCGAGGTGGAGCAGATGATGGATACTGGAATGATTGCCACCTCGGACGTGGATTACATGCGCATTGAAAAACCGCCCGCGGCTGGAAAGTAAAACTCTACGAATATGCCTGCTCCATTGAATCGATTCAGCTCCCGCATCACGCAACCGAGATCCCAGGGTGCCTCCCAGGCGATGCTGTACGCCACCGGGCTTCAGGAAGCCGACATGAACAAGCCGCAGGTGGGCATCGCCAGCGTCTGGTTTGAAGGCAACCCCTGCAACATGCACCTTCTGCACCTGGCTGAGAAGGTCAAGGAGGGCCTGCAGGCGGCGGGCCTGGTGGGGATGCGCTTTAACACCATCGGGGTGAGCGACGGTATTGCCATGGGAACGGAGGGGATGAGTTTTTCCCTCCAGTCGCGCGACCTGATCGCGGACTCCATTGAAACGGTGATGTCCGCGCAGTGGTACGACGCCAACATTTCGATTCCGGGCTGCGACAAGAATATGCCCGGCTGCGTGATGGCCATGGGCCGCCTGAACCGGCCGTCGCTGATGATTTACGGCGGCACCATCCGGGCGGGCTGCCGCGACGGGCAGAAACTGGACGTGGTCTCAGCCTTCCAGAGCTACGGCGAATACCTGGCCGGCAATATCGACGATGCCACGCGCCAGGAGATTGTGCGCAACGCCTGTCCGGGCGCCGGCGCCTGCGGCGGAATGTACACCGCCAACACCATGGCGTCGGCCATCGAAGCGCTGGGAATCTCGCTGCCGTACAGTTCCTCGACCCCCGCGGAAGATCCGGCCAAGCTGGCCGAGTGCACCGCCGCCGGGGCGGCCATCCGCAACCTGCTGGAGCGCGACGTCAAGCCGCGCGACATTCTGACCCGCGAAGCTTTTGAAAACGCCATGGCGCTGGTCTCGGCGCTGGGTGGCTCGACCAATGCCGTGCTGCACCTGCTGGCCATCGCGCGCTCGGTAAACGTGCCGCTGGCACTGGACGATTTTCAGCAGGTGAGCAACCGGGTGCCGTACCTGTCGGAGTTCAAACCCAGCGGTCAGTATGTAATGGAGGATCTCCAAAAGGTGGGCGGAATCCCGGCGGTGATGAAGATGCTGCTAGCCGAGGGTGTATTGCACGGCGACTGCGTGACGGTGACTGGCAAGACGGTTGCGGAGAACCTGAAAGAGCTGCCGGGCCTGGCCGCGGGACAGGAAATTGTCCATCCGTTTGCGAAGCCCCTGAAAGCCACCGGGCACATTCAGATTCTGCGCGGCAACCTGGCGCCGGAGGGTGCCGTGGCCAAGATCACGGGCAAAGAAGGGCTGCGGTTCACCGGCCCGGCGCGGGTATTCGATTCCGAGGAAGAGATCCTGGGGGCGTTGGAGCGCAAAGAGATTCAGAAGGGCGATGTGATTGTGATTCGCTACGAAGGGCCGAAGGGCGGCCCGGGGATGCCCGAGATGCTCACGCCGACTTCGGCCATTGTGGGCGCGGGCCTGGGCAAAGACGTGGCCCTGATCACCGACGGACGGTTCTCCGGCGGATCGCACGGCTTCATCGTGGGCCATGTGACGCCGGAAGCCCAGGAAGGCGGCCCGATTGCGCTGGTGAAGAACGGCGACCGCATCGCTATTGACGCTACCGCCAACACGCTGTCGGTGGAACTTACGGATGAGGAACTGGCCGCGCGCCGCAAAGCCTGGACGATGCCGCCTTACAAAGCCGACCGCGGTACGCTGGCCAAGTACATCCGGCTGGTGAAGAGCGCGGCGCTGGGGTGCGTGACCGACGAATAAGGATACCGACGATTACTATGTGCCGGCCGCCGGTTACTCCTATCTCGACTTATACCTGATGGGCCTGATCGCGCCTTCCGAAGTACCGGACTTTTTCATCCTGCGTAACTTACACTACCGGCATGGTGGTGGTGGAGCACGGCGCCAGGCCCAGCAGGAAATGATCGAGCGCACCAATGGCATTCGCCAGCGCTGGATCGACTACTGGGAGACGGTGGCCGGGCACCGCTCGCAGATGACGGCCGCTCCGCGCTAAGCCGCGCGGCTACAGCCGGTGATTCAATTCGACTACGGCCAGGAAGACCGCGGTAAAAAACAAGGTAAAGCTGAGCGCCCCCATCAGAAGAAGAATGAAAAAACCAGCGGTGTAATAGGGAGCGCCCACGCGGCCATACAACCAGAATCCTCCCGCCGCGACGCCGCCTGCCAGAGCGATGCCGCTTGCGCCCAATTTCACGGCTTGCGCTTGGCGCGTTGACTTCTTGCCGGACGGCGCCAGTGCCGGAACCTCATTCGGCACGCGCTTCCTCTCCGCCATCAATTGGGCCACTGTCCGCGGAGACGGAGAGTTCTCGTCGGTCAGCGTGTACGGCTGGCCGCGGACCCAGTAGTTGCAGCTGTCCCCTACCCAATGGACCTGCTGGATCTCCTCCCAGGTGAAGCGCTGCTCCGGCAGGGGTAAATACTGTATCTTAGCCACACTCCATTTCACCAAATGCAGTTTCACTCCGTCCGGTCCGATCGCCACGAAAGCTTGAGACAATACCCGCGATGACTGGAATGCTTTCCACGCAGCCCAGGCCGCCGGGGCGCCAAACCAGACAGAGCTTGAAAGCGCCCAGGCCAGGATCCTGTTCTTCCATCGGTGATATGCCCTCGCATCGTCGAGGCCGACTGCCATATTCCCCAGCGCGATCAGTAACAGGACCCAGGCGCCAATAGCATAGCCGCGGCCACGCTCCCGATCAAAACGGACGATGCTCTCGTCGCCGGATTTCACGACCATTCCAGACGAGTATATAGGATTTCGTCCACTCGCGAGCCGGCCGGCGGCGCTTATTTCGGCGCCGTGGGAAGCTGGTCCGCGGTCCACCCGCCGCCGAGCGCCTGCACCAGTTCCACCGCGGCGGTCATCTCATTCACCCGCAGAGTTACCTGAAGCTGCTGGTTACTGAGCAGGGTCAGCTCGGCGGTCATCACATTCAGATAGGGGTCGAGGCCGGTCTGGTATCGCGAGGTGGCGATCTCCAGGTATCTCTGGGCGGCGCCCAGGGCCACTTCTTCCCGCACGATCTGGTCTGAGGTCACCCGCAGGGTGGCAATATAATCTTCCACCTGCTGGAAGGCGGTAAGTATGGTCTGCTTATAGGCAGCGACATCGCCGTTGTAAGTGGCGGTGTACTGACTTACAGTGGCTTTGCGCAATCCGGCGTCGAAAATCAGCTCCGAGGCCGAGGTCCCCAGCGACCAGAAGAGCGCCGGCAGCGAAAACAGCGATTTCAGCGTGGTCCCCGCCAGCCCGCCGCTGCCGGTCAGGCTGACGGTGGGATAGTAGGCCGCCACCTCAATACCGATCTGGGCATTGGCCGCCGCCATGGTGCGTTCCGCGGCGGCGATGTCCGGTCGCCGTTCGAGCAGTTCGGAAGGCACCCCGACGGGGATGGGCGGAACCGGGGTGGTCAGCATCTTGACCGGCATGGAAAACTCCGACGCGGCTTTGCCAATGAGCGTGGCGATGGCGTGCTCGTAGAGGGCGCGATTGGTAGCCACGCCCGCGCCGGCTTCTTCCGCCTCGGCCAGGGTCACTTCGGCCTGGGCGACATCCTCCGGGCTATCGATGCCGGTCTCCACCAGCCCGCGGGTGAGGTTGAGCGACTCGCGATCGGCCGCGATGGTGCGGTTGTACACCTCTTGCAAGGAGTCCTGTCCGCGCAGTTGAAAATAATATTCGGCCAGAGCTGCCTGCTCACTGAGGCGCTCGTTTTCCAGGTCGGCGGCGCTCACCTGCGCGGCGTATTGCGCTTCGCGGACGGTGTTGCGGATGCGGCCGAAGAGGTCCGGCTCCCAGGAAACATCGACCGGCACGGTGATTGAAGTGATGCTGGTGCCCGATGTGGGAGCGGCGCCGGTGGTGCCCGTGGAATTGGAGGCCAGGCTATTGCCTCCCGCGGCGGCCCTGCCGGTCCGGGTGACCGAGGGAGTTGCCGAAACGGTGGGGTAGTAACCCGCGCGCGCCTCATTGATTTGCGCCCGGGCGGCCATGAAGTTCTGAAAGTATTGGGCGATGTTCTGGTTATTGATATTCAACTGGTCTTCGAGCGCGTTGAGTTCCGGCTCCTGGAACATTTCCCACCATTTGCCTTTGAGCACCGCGTCCTGCGGACGGGCGGGCTGCCAGGTGCCCGGCGGCGCCGAGCGGTAGGCGGCCGGCGCCGATTCCTTAAACGAGGGCGGAGCGGGCGTCGCGGGTGTCGTGTATTTCGGCCCCACACGGCAGCCGCCGAGCAGCACGGAGAGTACGGCGGCGCCTAGCGCAATGAGGCCCCGCCGGTAGGGGCTGGCGTGGTATTCACCGCGGAGGCACGGAGGGCGCGGAGGAAGCGCGGAGAAGACCTCAGAGGATTTCGGGGCGCCGTCTTCAGGTCCGCAGGGAACCTGTGGGGCGGCGCCGATCTTCGCCGGACGCCGGCCGGCTCGGTCCTCATCGTGGAGTCGTGGAGGCCTCGGAACAAGCGCGGAGAGCACGCGCAGCTCCCCGGCACTCGGATGCCGCTGCATCAGGCAGCCTCCGGCGATGGCGAGGCCGCACGCCCGCGCCCGGTCAGCTTCAGGCGCAGGGTGTCCATCAACAGGTAGATCACCGGCGTGGTGTAAAGCGTCAGCACCTGGCTGACAATCAGGCCGCCGATGATCGAGATTCCCAGCGGATGGCGCAGCTCCGACCCCATGCCTGTCCCCACGGCC
>DATJRE010000140.1:0-19720 GCA_035505095.1 Bryobacteraceae bacterium
CGCAGCCCAAGAGAACCGAAGTCCCGCGAGCAGACCGCTTGACCTAAACCCTTATTCTTCAAGAGGATGGGGCGCGCCGTAAACGGCGCGCCCGAGGGCAGGCAGCATCGGCCGCTCCCGTAACTTGTAAAGTCCCGCTAGGTGTCGTCGGCAAGAACCAGATCGAGGATCTCATAGAGGGGATCACGGCAACTGTGTCGGCCTTTGCGAACCAGAACCGGCAAGGCGGTCTCCTCGTCATCGGCGTCGCGCGCACTGGCGAAGCCATCGGCACTACTAATCTCTCCGAGCAACCGGACGTGGTGCCCTAAAGGCAAAGGCGAGGCGCCGGAACCGCGGATGCGGCGTTAGCCCGTGCCAGAGCTGGTGAACGGAGCGCACAGAGACCCAGTTGGTAACGGTCCAATAAACCCATACCACCGAACCACGCGGCGTCGAACTCCGGAACCCTCAGCCAACGGAGTAGCGTTCGGGCTCCCACGCCAGCCGTGCGAGCGGCTTCCTCCACGTTGCGTTGGGTGAGCAGCGCAGCGATTGCATCTCCCTGTTTGCGTCCGAGTGTCGAACCGCCGGCTGCCATCAGATGCCAAAACCTGCCAAGTTCACGCGCACGGGCCCAGCCGCTCGGGGGTGGCCCAATAGGCCCAGGTGCGGCGCTCCGAGCGAACGCGGGCCGCCTGTGGCGAGAACGTGGCTACTCCACGGGCGCCCGGCGACCGCCCGCGAGAAGCCGCAACTCGCCCGACCAGTCGGCCAGCGCCAAGCACAGCCCCTCGACATCGGGATGGCCGGCAGAGGGCAGCCTCTGCTTCCGCTATCTCCTGGCGGCAGCGGACGATTCATGCGGCCACCTTCCGACGCTCGTCGGCGAGCTCGTCGAACGTCCGGCCATCGCCACCCAGCGTGGCTTTCTTGCCCACGGGCACCTTGAATCCGCACTCGCGAATGCTGCCGCACATCCTATCCACGGCAGCGTCGTTCTTGCGCGGGTTGCGGGCCTAACAGACCACGCGGTCGATGTACCAAATCTGGATTTAATATTTGGGGCTGCCGTTTCCTGCGAAAGCATTACCTCACCTCGTCTGGTTGAGGAATCCTCCGCAAGGTGCGCCCAAAGCTCCGGCCCCGCGAACTGAATCTCCATACCGGTTTACTTCACTATCGGTTCGATTGCATCCGAGAAGCGCGTCGCGAGCAGGATGCGGCGCGGAATACCGCCGCGCACCTCGATGCGGCGGATGACGCCGTCGCCGATCTGGTCGAGCCGCCGCAACAAGCGAACGACCTCATCGCTCAGCACGAAGTCGGCCAGCGCCACCTCGGGCCGCGCCTCATCGGCGACGTCCAATTTGACGTCCGCCGCCACCGCGGGCGATCCATCGAAGGCTGGTTCCCCACTGTAAACCCTTAGGTCCTCGATACTGCCGTGGTTGATGGCCTGGCAGCAACGGACCAGCCTGGGCGGCGCGGCGAGGCCGTCGTTGTACTGATTGCGAAGCGGGACGTGGCCCGCGAGGGCGGGCGGCAATTGGAGGAAAACGGCAGAGACCTTACACGTTCGATTCCCGTTAGCGCTACCAGAAACAAAAGACTTACGCGCCGAAAACCACCACGCACCACCACGTGCTCCACGCCAGGGTCGATTGGGCGTCGATTTCGCCAAACGGCGTGTCCTCGCCGGCCAACGCCGTAGGCCTCATGCGGCGGGGCGCGTTGGGGAGCTCGGATTGGCATATCTATAGCAACGTTTGCTAATTATGGTACTCTGCGGACGGCTCTTGCAACGCACGAATATTGGTGACTTTCCAAGTCCCTGCGTCGCAAACACTCGGTCTGCTTGCCACTCAGAAGGGGACGCCGAACCAGGGCTTCATTGGCAGTCCGGAGTTCCAGGGCCTGTTTGCAAACTAGATTGTTCTCGGGCTGAGTCCGGCGAGCTGAAGGGCCGGATTCCGGTCGTCCGTCGCTGTGGCAACCCCGCGCGGGTTTCAGCCGAACGTGGCCTGGTTGTACCAGGCGCCGCCGCCGGCGCGAACGTGGACGCCGTGTGCGCTCGGACGGGCCAACCGTCGCGTCCACACAAGCGGCGTGATGAGCGTTACTGGACCTGCCCCTTGCGCGCGCCCGCCACGGCTGGTGCCACGTGGCGCTTCTGGTACTCGCCCCAGCGATCGGCCGCCTCATCGTCCTGGCCGTGAATCATGTGCGCGTAAATCTCCTGCGTCGTCCTGATGGACCCATGCCCCTCGGTGAGTCCCCCAACGTTGAGGAAGTCCGGCGGCGTCTCGGAATCAAGCGCCCAGCAGCATGATTGAATATCAGGTGGCAGGTAAGGCGGCAAATGGGCCTCTCCGATAACACCGACTCGACCGCAGTGCTCCAGGCGGTGCAGGAATTCGATGCATTGGGGCGGGAAGTTTTCCTGGCCCATTACGGGTTTGGAAAGGCCCGAGAGTATTTCCTCGTGCTCAACGGCAAGCGCTACGACTCCAAAGCGATCATGGGCGCCGCTCATGGCTACCAGTTTCCCGAGAAGGGTCCACTGCGTGCCGCTGAGTTTTCCGGCGGCGATGCGACAGTCAAGGCCAAGCTTGAGCAATTGGGCTTCGCCGTGGAATCGACTGCCGCCGATATGTCGCCGGTATCACGACCGCAGTACACCTCAACCAGTCTTCAGATCGGTGCCGCATATACGCGCGAGCAACTGCGGGCGCTTTTTGAAATCACCGACGCCACGCTCAACACGGGGCTATTCCCGCCCCGCGGCTATTCGTCGCTGTGGATTTTCCTCACCGAGCACAAGACCTCCGACAGGACGTAGTATGAAGACTGCCTCGACGGGGACACGCTCTACTTCCAAGGCCAAACGCAGGGACGCAAGGACGACCTTCTCATCAACCATGTGGAACAGGAACTGGAGTTGTTCGCTTTCTATCGCAAGGACAAGCACGAATACCCTGGTGCCGGTTTTCGTTACGAAGGACCGTTTCGCTAGCCGAACACCAGCCCGGCTGCGATTCCCGCCACTTCCAGCCATTCCGGCATTGAGGGCACCGGGCAGGTATCACGATTCGAAGCCATACCGGGATACGAACTTTCCGGCCCGCCGGGCGGGGGAAGGTCCGCGCATAGGTTCAACAAGCGGTCGCGCAAGGCGCTACAATCCTCCCAGGATGGTCGCCTTGAACTATCCTACATTGAATTGGATGCCACCGGATTCTGGGGAGCGCCAGTATTTGACATGCACGGGGATGAGTATTTTCAGACCGGCAATGGGAGGTTAGCAGATGTCCTTTTTCAAACGCCCGCTAATTCTCGCGGGGTTGTCCGCATTCCAGCTTACGTCCGCTCTTGCGCAGTCGGTAAGCTACACCTTCATCACGATTGACGATCCCCTAGCGAACTCGGGCACCGCCGCTTTTGGGGTCAACAATTCAGGTCAGATCGTCGGTCATTACTACATTCGCGCCCCAAACGAACCCTTGCAAGGCTTCGGTTTTGTTGATACCAGCGGGGTCTTTAACACGGTCGGGCCAACATGCGGCCTTTTCTCCGTCAGCGCCACCGGTATTAATGATGCTGGCCAAATCATCGGGTATTGCCCCTCATCGAACGGCTGGCTAGAAACCAATGGAGTCGTCACCACTTTCAACCCGCCAACTTCGCCGTACTGCGTTTACACAGGCTGCGGCAGCATCGCTACTGACCTCGCGGGCATTAATGACGCTGGCCAGATCGTCGGCACGGGCCAAGGCTACGGATTTCTTTACAGTGCCGGGACATTCACATTTTTCACATTGCCTTTCACTCCTACTGGTATTAGTGATGTAGGCCAGATCATAGGAACCAACGGAAGCGATGTTGGAACCCAGGTGTTCCTCTACAGCGGAGGAACTTTATCAACAGTTAATACTTCGACGCTGAGCGCGAATGTGAATCCGACCGGAATCAACACAGCAGGCTTAATTGTCGGATATTACACTGGCGCAGATGGCGTTCCGCATGGCTTTCTGGACAACGCCGGGAGCTTCACCACGATAGACGAACCATTGGCGGGTAGCGGCCAAGGCACTTCCGTCAACGGAATAAACGACGCTGGTCAGATTGTCGGCTCATATGTTGATGCCAACGGCAATGAGCACGGGTTCTTAGCTACACCAGTGGCGGCTTCGGGACCTCCGACCCTAACGATCACCAAGGCTCACTCCGGCAACTTCACATTGGGCCAGCAAGGTGCTACCTACACCGTCACGGTTTCTAATGCACCAAAGGCTGGGTCGAGTTTCGGAACTGTCACGGTCACGGAAAGGTTGCCCTTGGGCTTTACCCTGGTATCGATGGCCGGCTCGGGCTGGACATGCCCCCAACCTGGTAATACCTGCACCCGCGGTGATGGTGTACTTGGCGGAACCAGTTATCCTCCTATCACCGTCACCGTGAATGTGGCCGCGAACGCCACATCGCCACAGGTAAATGCGGTTATGGTATCCGGCGGCGGCTCTGTAAGTGCGAGTGCCAGTGATTCCACCATCATCACGCCACTCGTGATACCGGTCGGCACGCTTACAGAATATGTAATTCCAACATCCGCTAGCGTTCCAGTAGGTATTACCGCCGGCCCGGACGGCGCACTTTGGTTCACCGAAAATGCCGCCAATAAGATCGGAAGGATCACAACGGGAGGGGCTATCACGGAATACCCGATTCCAACTGCGAATAGCGGACCTTACAGCATCGCCGCGGGGCCGGACGCTGCCCTTTGGTTCACCGAAGCCAACTCGGGCAAGATCGGGAGAGTGACGACGGGGGGAGGCTTTTCAGAATTCCCCCTCCCCTCTGCTTCGTCCTATCCCATCGGAGTCATTGCCGGGGAAGATGGAGCGCTGTGGTTCACCGAATGGGTAGGCAATAAGATTGGCAGAATTACCACCACTGGCAGCATCGCGGAGTACTCGGTTCCTACCGCTAACGCCACCCCCAATATTATCACCACAGGACCGGATGGCAACCTTTGGTTCACGGAATTCAACGGCGGCAAGGTCGGATCGATCAGCACCACAGGCAATTTCGGTGAGTACACGGTCCCAGCCGCGAGCCAGCCCAGCGGCATCATAACGGGTCCGGATGGCGCGTTGTGGTTTGTCTGGAACATAAACAGTATCGGGCGGATTACGACTGGCGGATCGTTTACACAGTACAACGATCCGGGCGCGGTTGGCGGATACGGCATCACCGCCGCTTTGGACGGTGCGTTGTGGTTCGACGGAAACAACAACATCGGAAGAATTACGACCGCTGGGTCAATCAGCCAGTATCCAGCCTCGGTAGGAGTGGGACCGGTTTTTCTCACGGTCGGGTCGGATGGTGCAGTCTGGTTTACTGAATCGTCCGACAATGCAATTGGCAGCATCTATACGGGGAACACAGTTGAGCCGGCACTCATCATTACAAAAACTCATTCCGAAGCTTTTGCACAAGGCCAGCAGAACGCGACCTACACGGTGATCGTGTCCAATGCCTCCGGAGCGGCTTCCACTAGCGGAACGGTCACTGCCAACGAAGCGATTCCCTCGGGTCTAACCTTGGCCTCGATGTCTGGTGTTGGATGGACCTGCACCGCAACCACCTGCAGTCGCAACGATGCCTTAGCTGGAGGGGCCAGTTATCCGGCGATCACCGTAATGGTAAATGTGGCGGCGAACGCCACCTCTCCGCAAGTCAACCAGGTTTCAGTCTCGGGCGGGGGATCGGCGAGTGCATCGGCAATTGACTCAACCGTTATCTCACCCTCCTCTTGTGCAATCACTTTAAGTTCCCAGTCCGCTAGTCTACCGGCCACTGGAACTTCCACCGTGGAAACCTGCCCTAATAACTCCGGCCAGCCAAACTGCGGCGTCAGTCCGGAGGTTCCAGTGACCTTCACAGTTTCGCCGAGTGCGGCTTGCGGGCAGTGGACGGCGGCATCTTCAGACCCGGAATTCCTTCAGATCACTTCGGGGGGCAGCGGTAGCGGCACGGGTACCGTCGGTTTCACGCTGCTGAACAACACCCACACCTCGCCCCAGAACTACACCATCACGCTATCCAGCGGCGCGTCCACAGCGACTTACAACGTCATGGAGGCGGGATCGGGGAATAGCCAAGTCTACCGTGAGGTCTATGCGTTGTACGAACAGCTTCTTGGCCGCGATCCCGACCCGTCCGGCTTCGCCTTCTGGACTGGATCAGGTGGCGCTGGCCTAGGCCAGATGGCCGACTCCTTTCTGACCAGCCCGGAGGCCTTCAACAGCGATTTCGCGGTAATGGCGGCTTACCAGGCTGCCACCAATGCTCCGCCTACGTACGCCCAATACGCGGCAGCGGTGGCCAGTATCCCGGCGGCCACGCAGACAGTGCCCGGCCTGTTCAATTCGCTGATTGGGTCGGGCTACACCATGACCACGCTGTACCAGAACCTGTTGAACCGGGCACCCACGGCGACCGACTCCAGTTGCACCGCCATGGCTCTGGCCAACTGCTTCCAGACCATTATCGGGTACCCTTCGAGCGTGACGCCGGTGGGCGCCACGAACAATGAATTTCAAAATACGGGGAGTTACAGCACGGGGCCGGATCACAGCGATGCCCTATACGTACAGATGATCTATTACGTGACGCTGAGCAGGGACCCTGACCCGGCTGGCTTCGCGTTCTGGCTGGGCGTTGCCAACAGCGGCGGTCCGGGGATTCTGTTCCAGGGCGCCGCCGGGTATCCCACGCGCATCCAGATCCTGGGGCCTGGCACACCAAACCAGGGCTTCATCGGGAGTCCGGAGTTCCAGGGGTTGTTCGCGAATTAGCTGATTCCTGGGCTGAGGGGCGGAGACTTGAAGAGCCGGGTTCGGGTCGTCGATACTTGTGGTACGTCAACTCCGCGATTGGCGTTGATTCCGCGAGTTTGGGCTACAACCCGGCCTGGTTCTACGGGGCGGCGCCACCGGCGCGAACGTGGCCACGGTGTGCGCCAGGACGGGCCAACCGTCGCGGGACCCAAAGCCGCCCAGAGATAGGCGACTGAGTGGAAGACACGGCCATGATGGTTACTGGACTGGGTCTTTGCGCGCGCCCGCCACGGCTGGTGCCGCGTGGCGCTTCTGGTACTCGTCCCACCGGTCGGCTCCCTCGTCGTCCTGGCCGTGAATCATGTGCGCGTAAATCTCCTGCGTTGTCCGGACCGACGAGTGGCCAAGCCGCGCGCTGACCACGGTCAGTGGAACGCCGTCGTCGAGGAGCTGGGATACGTGGGTGTGGCGCAGGGAATGGAGGCTGACGCCCTTGGGCAGCTTGAGCCGGCGGAACAGCAGCGACACGGCGGACGACATGGAGTCTGGTTTCAGTGGGCTGCCATCCGGGTTGGCGAAGATCAAATCACCGGCCCGGTATAGATCGCCGCACTGTGCCCGGAAAACATCCTGCCGCTTGCGGTGCTCTTCGACCGCGGCCTGTGCCGACGCGGGGATCTTGATCTTGCGCGACTTGCCGGTCTTGGTGCATTTTGAATTCCAGGCCGGCGCGGGTCTGGGTGAGCGACCGGGTGACGTGGGCGCGGCCGTGCTGGATCTCCGACTAGCGGAGCCATGGATCTCAACCGCGGCGGGCACCGGGCACGCCAGCTCCAGGTCTACGCCACCGACCCGCTCCGCATCACCAAAGCCTGTTGCTCTCTGCCGGCGCGTTTGGTTTGTGAGTCTCTTGCGATGGCAGCCTGCTAGTAGCAGGGCGGCACCGTCGGCGCGAACGGCGCGCGTGTGCCGCAATGGGACCAAAGGCCCCGAGCTATCCAAGCCAGCCTGTCTTGTTGAGGAGTTTTTTTTCTGGCGCGAAGCGCGTGCTTGCCGGTGCTTGCCAAAGGCCCGTAACTCTATGAAACCATGGTAGCGCTAACGGGAATCGAAGGGCTTACCCGCGAGTGCCCGCCAGATCCAGCCGTGCTAACTCTTGTCGTTTCAGTGCTGGCTGTTTCAACGATGCTGCGCAGAAGGCGCTATGGAACGCCGACGTGGTGCCCCCGTGGTGCCCCCGGCTACTCACGGTGCGGTCTCGTATTTGGGGCAAATAGCGATTGCCCGAAATCGGTATTGGGTCAGTTGCACATACGTCCCGATTTCGCCGTGAACAGGAATGCGCGGCGACAAAGTTTCGCCGGCAACAGGCACGCAGCCAGCGCGACTGAGGCGAGCGTAGCGGCAGCTCCGCCGAGCGTCCAAGGGTCCGTCGGCGCAACGCCGAAGAACAGAGAGCGAACCACGTGTCCGACTGCGAGCGCCAACGAGTCCTGCGAATAAGCCTGCGATCACCGGCCGCAGCCCGCAGCGTAGCACCAGCGCCGAAGCGCGTGCGCCGAGCGCCATGCGCTCTCCCAACTCGCGATGACAAAGCGCGACTCCGTAGGCCACCACGCCATAAATGCCGAGCGCGGCGAGCAGCAACGCGGCGATGCCGAATGAGCCAGCAACCTCCGTTTTGAACCAGCGCGGCGCCACCGATCGATCCACCATCTCCTGCATGGTCCGCATCTTGGGCGCTCGAACGCCGGAATCAAGCGATTGAATGGCGCTCCGGATGGTGGCTTCCATCGCTACCGGGTCACCGCCGCAGCGAACCAGCAGGTCCGACACGTTGCCGCTCTTCCAGAACGGGACGTAGATCCTTGGCGTGGGGTCGCCTTCGAGCTTACTCGTGTAGATGTCGCCCACGACACGCACGATGCGCGCATCGCCAATGCGAGATCCGCTGCTGACAGTTGTGGCCCAGCGGGTCCTGGCCGGGGAAGAAGCTTGTGGTAAGGCGCGCGGAGATCACGGCCAGGTTGCGGTGACGGTCGGCCGGTTCGAAGCCGCGCCCGCGCAGCTCGAACACCGTCTATCCCACCCTCCCCGTCAATTACCAGCACTTCCGCTTTTGGCGCAAAAACGCGGCTCTCATCGAAACCCTGCTGATCTCGTGGGCAGGAGGCATTCTCGGCACACTTGGCGCTCCGACCGCCGTAACTGCCTTCGCGCCTCGCCCCCATCGACCTCCACTTATCGCTACGCCGAGGTAGGCTGAAGTTGACCCATTCCGGAATACGTTACCCCGAGAAGCGCGGGTTGAGCCGCCAAGTCGGCGGAACGAAGCCTGAGAGCTTTTCACTTCACCAGTCCCGCTTACAAGCGCGCCGCGGTACGGAACTGGGCACAAGACGGGATCATCCACGCCGAAGGCGTGTCGGTATTGCTCGGGTGCGGAGGAGGCGGCGATATCATCCACGACGCAAGGCGGTGCGGGTTGCTTTTCAATCATCCCGCGGCTCAGGCCCGTGTGGCCGGGCACTGCAGGTCCCTCGAAAAAAGCTCGATTCGTCGCCGTGACTCCAGATGTCTATTCCTGGCCAATTTCCGTGAATTATCGCACTCTGTATAGAATAGTTTAAGATCTTTTAATATGGTATGGTGCTTTATAGTGGTAGACTGACGCCAGAGTACTGGAACTCCTATACAGGGAGGAGCGGCACTCTTTACGCTCATATAACGACCGTGGCTGGCCCCCGCCGCGGACCGCCAGTACCCGTACGCACCGCCTCCACCATTTGCGCTTACGCGAAGTGAGCGGAGCATGCCATCTTACGAAGGAATCCAAACAATGAAATCGCTTTTGAGTAGTGCGTGTGTTCTAATCGCCATATCCCTCACGTGCCGCGCGCAGGGTTCGCAGCCACCCGTTACACAGGCTCAACTTCAGTACTTCCGGTACATGCTCATGAATCTTGGAAGCGTGGACCACAGTCAAGACTCGATCAGCTCGTTCGAGGCATCGCTTGTGCCGGCCTTTGGGCTCAACAGCCAGGAGGCGGCCACTATCCACTCCGCGGGGCAAACCCTGAATGTTCTCCTGGTGCAGATCCGCCAGTCCTCCCAAGCCATCACCAGCGGCAAGGCCGCGCTTTCCGCCTCCGATCTTAGCGCTCTGTCTGCCATGGCGGCGCAACGCGAGGCCGAGATAGTTACCCTGGCAAACCAGATTGTGAATGCAGTCCGACCACAAACGGCGGCGCAGCTCGAAATGGCAGGGACCATCGTGGCCAACGCTCTCACGGCCGCCCAAGGAGGCAAGTAAGATGCATAGGAAATCACTGCCCAACCTAATGACAGTACTGTTCTCCGCCCTTGGGACCGGCATGTTGCAAGCCCAGACATGGGTTGTCTCAAACCTGGCTGATCTTCAGACGTGCATCGGGACAGGAGGCAGCGCATATAGCACATGCCAACTGTCGCCAGGCGTGTACTCCGTTTCGACCCCCCTGCAGACTCAACGCTCTAATTTCACCATTACGGGAACGATGTCGGCAGGCCCAGCCGACACGGTGCTGACACGAGGTGTTTCGACACTTCCCTACATCCTCGAGGACCAAAGTGGGGTCACCAACGTAACAATCCAATACCTCACCTTCGATGGCAACCGCTATGGGTTCGGCATACAAGGCCAAGGCATTAGCTGCCTCAACTCCTTGGCATCGGGATCCCACACGCAGGCGACAGTAGTTGACTTGTACCTCCGGCAGGGTGGCAGCTTCACCGTGCAGTGGGTGGATTTCATCAACTCCCCGGACACAGCGCTCTGGTTATCGGGAGGATCCACGCTGTCCTTCAGCAACTTTGGCCAGGGCACCGCCCCTGGCAGTTCAAGCATTGGCCCAGGCGGGTATGCGCCGGCCGGCGGTCTCTACGGCTACCAGTCGGGAAGCCGTTTCACCTCCGCCGTTCTCTCGGGCGGCTCAGCAGGCCCACCGGCCACCGTGGGATCGGGCGCCTGGTACAACGCTATCGCCTACGCCGGAACCGCCGGGGCCGCTGTGGACGGCTACGACCAGACCATTTACGGTGACCAGCTTATTGCAAACCGCTACGAGATGTCCGACGGCGCGCCGGGCGGCCAGCTAGCAGCCCGTGGTAATAGTAAGTGTCGGGCAAAAACGCTTCCCTAAGCCACTGATTCTATACGGCCGCCCCGAGGCGTTTTGGCCTTGAATAGATGGGCAATTACCAAAATCGCAAGCGCCGCACTCCTACTCGCCTTCAGCGCTTCCGCGCAGAATCACAAGTGGGCCGGGCGAACCCTGGACGGTCTGGAACAGACGATTCATGACCGGCTGGCGGCGCTGCCGTATCACGGCGTGTTCGACACCGTCAATTTCGAGTTGCAAGGCAATACCGTGGTCCTGACGGGCTTTGTGGTGAAGGACACCTTCCCGGAGCGTGCCGTGCGCGCGCTGAAGCAAATCGACGGCGTGGAGCAGGTGGTCAACCGCTTGGAGGTCCTCCCGTCGTCCCGCCGCGACGCCTCCTCCGCCACCACCGTCCTTCGCGGTTCAGGCATGCCAGGACGCCGTCTCTGACCGCTTGCGTCAACTCGGATATCCCAGCGCCAGTTTCGGCCGGATCGATGCACCGGACGGCCGCCCCGAGTGGATCAGCGGCGTTGTAGCCGCGCGCCGGCGCTCTCTGAATGTCCCGTTCTCCTATTCATGCTCCGTGGATTTCCGCAGCGGGCGCGTGCGGTCGGTAGACGTCCAGCGGCAATAACCCGCACTCCAACTGTTTGGGCCCGTGTTCCCTCCCTTACGACGTGCCCCTTCGAGCCTCGCCGGCCAGCGCCAGCGAGGCTCATTTTTTGGATGCGCCCCTCCATTCCCGTCGAGTCGCAGGATTTCGCCGCGCCGTCACGTTTCGCGTGCTGCCCACCCGGCCGTCCACCCGCCGGTTTCCTGCCAACTGGTTGAAGCCAAACCAAGACCGCTGATTCCGCCGATTTGGCTCCCCGATTGCCTTTCTTAAAGCGAAAGGCGGTACAGAGCCGGACACGGCACTTACAAAACACCGCCTGACAGATTTCAAGGAGCTAAGTCAATGAGTAACAACACAGTCAAGATGTTTCTGGTAGTTCTTCTGACGGCATTAGTGCTTTCGCCGGTCGTGAAGGCCGATCAATGGGACCTAAAAACGGTATTCACGTTCAGCGGTCCCGTTGCCATCCCCGGCCAGGTTCTGCCCGCCGGAACCTATGTATTTAAACTCGCCAGCTCGGCCTCGAACCGGCACATCGTCCAGGTATTCAACAAAGAAGAAAATCACGTGTACGGAACCTTCCTGGCGATTCCCGATTACCGCCAGCACCCCACCAGCAAGCCGCTGGTAAAGTTCCACGAGAGCGCTTCGGGCGATCCGCCGGCGATCAAGGCCTGGTTCTATCCCGGCCGCACTTACGGTCACGAATTGGTCTACCCCAAAAAGAAGGCCGTGGAACTGGCGTCGCTCAACAACACCACCGTTGCCGCGATGCCGTCCGAATTGGCCGTCGACACCGTCAAGCCGGACGTCAATATGGATGCCCCGGAAGTAATGGCGATCATCATGGCACCGGTGACCGCGGAAAAGCCCTCCGGCGAAGAAGTGACCGCGGAAGCTGCGTTCTCCGCCAACGCCATGCCTGAAGATGACTCCGATGAATTGCCCGCTACCGCGTCTGCGCTTCCCCTGATCGGCATCGCCGGCATGCTGTCGCTGGCGGTTGCGGCCGCATTGCGGCTTCGTGCCAGTGCCGTCCAGGCAAAGTAACCAAGAAAACAAAATAAGCCTGGTGCATATGAGCAGCAGCAAATTGAGGCGAGTCCGGAGACACTTCGGGATCTGGGCTCGCCTTTTTTGGGTCGCCACCGTACGCGAGCGCAAGATGGGGTAGGACGGCGGATTTCGGTCGACGTGAAGTCCGTCGTCTTAAACGTCAGCGTGCGGGATCCCAGGAGTAAGCCGGTCCCACACCTCCAGGTGCGAAACTCCCGCGTGGCAGAGAATGGACAACCCCAAACGATCGCGACCTTCGAGTCTGCCGACAGTCCGGTAGCTGTGGGGCTGCTCGTGGACGGCAGCCAGAGTATGTACAGCAAGCTGCCGGAGGTAGCGGCGGCAGCCGGCACATTCGTTGGGGGCAGCCATCCCCGCGACGAGGTATTCATCGTGAACTTCAACGAAGACGTTCACCGCAGGTTGGCCGACACCGCCATGACGGCTACGTCACCGGCGTCGCTCGCGGACGTGCTTCTGCACCCGGTGTCGGCCGGAAAGACGGCGCTTTACGACGCCGTCGCTGCTGCCCTCGATCACATCCGCAAAAGCCCCATCGAGCGCAAGGTTCTCCTCGTCATCAGCGATGGCGGCGACAACGCCAGCAGCATCGCGCAGCGGGAACTGCTCGCGGACATCTCCCGCTCCGCGGTGGAAATCTACACCATTGGATTGTTCGACGAAGACCATTCCGAGGGCAACCCAGGCATTCTGCGGCGCATCGCGCAAGCGAGCGGCGGGCAGGCCTTCGAGCCGAAACCCGGCGAGGCGGTCCGCACCTGCCGGCAGATCGCGGCCGATATCCGCACGCAGTACGTGCTGGCATACTCGCCGGAAAATCAGACGTTCTGCGGCGAGTATCGCGCCATTCGTGTGCGCGCGACCACTGACCGCGGCGTGCGACTGACCGTCCGTACTCGGGCGGGTTACATGGCCGAGGCGCCGGCGCCCGGTGAGGGATGCCGATGAAACGGTCGGCGGCAGTCTTCGGCATCATCGGCGCCCTGCTGCTGGCGTATTGCCTGTACGTATATGTGGACGGAGCGAGATTCCAGTCGACGGCGAAGGAGCAGTTCCGCCAGCGAGCGGAGCCGCCGGCGCCAGCGAAAGTCGAGCCAGGGCCGTCGAAAGTCGAACCGGCGCCGCCCGCTCGCGGGGAACCGGTGGCGTTGTTGACAATTCCAAGAATCGGACTCTCCACAGTGGTGCTGGAGGGCACCGGCGCTGGCGAGTTGAAGCGCGGACCTGGACACATTTCGCGGACGCCGCTTCCGGGCGAAGGCGGGAATTTCGCGGTGGCGGGCCATCGCGACAGTCTCTTCCGGCCCTTGCGCTCGATCCGTGTCGACGACGTGGTGGACGTCAGCTGCGCCGGCCGCGAGTATCGGTACCGGGTGGTGTCCACCGAAATCGTCACTCCGAAAGATGTTGGTGTATTGGCGTCGACTGGACGCGACACTCTGACTTTAGTTCCCTGTTGTCCGTTCGACTTCGTCGGCGCCGCCCCGCAGCGGTTCATTGTTCACGCCGACTGCGAGACCTGCACGGCGAGATAGCGTCATGAAGATCATTTACAGCATATTGATCGGGAGTATTATCCGGGCCGCCTGTTTGTGCGCCCAACCGTCCGCCGGAACCGCGTCCCTCCACGGCACGGCCTTTCTTTATACCGGCAATGAAGATCTGAACGCCAGCAGTTCGGACCTGAACTTCATTGGGCAGTCGAAGCCGGCGCTTCGCAGGACGGCCCGCGGATTCGCACTTACCGGACGCGCCTTCTTCAGCATCACCGCCGAACAATCTTCCCAGACCGGCTTCCGCACGACGGGGGAAACCTATCCCACGCTGCTCCAGCGATCGGGAGATTTCTCGCAAACTGCCGGCGGGAACGGCTCGGCAATCTTAATCTATGACCCACTTGCAACCGTTTGCGACGCGAGACTGCTTAATTGTACGCGCTCGGTATTTCCGAACTTGCAAATCCCGGCCACACGGATCAATTCCGCCGCCGGGAATCGGCGGTGCTTCCCGTCCCGCAGCTGGTGAACGCGCCTTCCGGGGGCATCAACTTTCTGTCCTCGTCGTCGGACTCCGGCTCGTACGGCGTGTTCGGTGCACGGCTGGACCACCCGCTCGGCACAAAGAACAACTTATTCGCTGCATTCGAACAGGAGTGGTGGCACAGTTCCCTCGATCGGCTCGCGGCCGGCGACGCCAGTCTCGGCTGGACCTCCGCCCTATCGCCGACACTCGCGGCTGCATTGAAAATGCAGTGGATCCGCTATAACCTCTCGACGGAATCAGGCAGTGGGTATACGACCTATTTGGGTAGGTTCTTAGTTAATGCCGCGCTGGAGAAAGAGCTGCGCAGCCATACCCTGCGCTTCGGGCTCGCCGTCATGGCGGCATTCAACGACCGTCCAGCCGCGAATCAGTCCCCTGGCGTGCCGTCCTTTTCGGCGGCATATACGCAGGCGAACCCGCTGAGCGGCGCTGACCCTGCGTCGGGAGACGCGTTCGCCACCACTCTGCTGGGTTACTCCGACGGGGCCACTTCCGCTCCCACCGGGGCCCGCTATTACGCCGATCGCTACGTTTCACCGTTCCTGCGCGACGATTGGCGGGTGTCGCGCGGTCTCACTCTCAACCTCGGTCTGCGCTGGGATTATCAGACACCTCCCACGGAGCGTTACAACCGCCAGGTGAGCGGCTTCGATCCGCTGGCGCTCTACGTCATTCGATATCAGATTGTCGCCGGCGTCCCAACCTTTACGACCCCTCAGGAGCGCTACCCTTACCAGCCCGATTTGAACAACTTCGCGCCGCGCATCGGAGTTGCCTATCAGGTATCGCCGAAGATCGTCGTTCGAGGCGGATACGGGATTGTCTATGCTCCCGCAGCCACCGATCCCGCATCGGGATTCGATATCGCGACCAGTTCTCCTCAGACCAGTAGCGACGGCAACTACCGCTTCCCGATTGCCCCACGCCCGGGCAGTCTCTCGACTCGGCCGAACCGCGCATGGCGGCAAATCGGATCGGTGGAAACTTGTCCTTCATCTCGCCGAACTTTCAGAATTCGCTGAGTCAGCAATTCAGTGCCGGTGTCGAATTCGCCCTGCCTTCGAACTCCACCCTCCGCGTCTCATACACCGGCAGCCGCACCAGCGACGTTGGAGTAACCCGGCAGATCGATACTGTAAGCCAGGCGCAGTTTCTCGGACTGAATACCCAGTTGACCCGCACTACCGCCAACATATTCGGCCCGCTGCCGGGCACCGCCTGCCTGAGCACTTTGCGAATTACGGTGCAGCCGTCGCTGTTGCCATACCCGCAATATTGCGGCATCGCGGAGGACGGCATTCCGCTGGGACGGCTCTGGTACCACTCCCTGCAAGCGATCTATCAGAAGCATCTCTCCCACAGTGTGGCTGCACTCGCGGGTCTTACGTGGGGAAAGAGCATGGGCGCGACCGGCTACAGTAGCGATAGCTACCCATCGAGCCTGCAGAGCGTGCTCCAGAGCACCGACCAGACACTCCGGTTGAACGCCATCGTGGCCTACCAACTTCCGGGGAAGCGTAAATTCTCCCCGCTCCTGGCGGGTTGGACGATCAGTGCCATCGCCAGCCTGCAAACCGGCGCTGATCGAAGCGCCGGAGAACGTATGGTCGACCGGTGCCGATCCCACGAAGTCCGCCGGACCCTTCCGCGATACCAGGGCGCAGAAGTGGTTCAACACCTGCACCATCACGGCCAGTGGTGTGCGGCAGAATTGCATTACCCCTCGTGAGCAGCCGGCATGGACCCTCCAGCCGTCCGCGTTTTGTCGCGCAGACCCTCAGCCCGCGCTGGCCGAGTTTCCAGCTTGCTCGCCCGCCCGTCGTCGACGTAAATCTGTCGAGAGCCTTCGTCATTCGCGAGCGTTCTCACTTCTCGATCTCCGCGCGGGCGTTCAATATCGGCAACACTCCCTGGTTCGGAAACATCGACACTGCTGCCACCAGCCCGGCGTTCGGAACACTTAGTCCGATTCAAGGCAACCTGGCGCGCCGGATGGAGATCGTGGGCAAGCTGACCTGGTAAGTTAGCATCTCTGGCGCTGAGTTTAGACGGAAAGGATGATGGAACAACATGACGAAGATGACTCAAACCCCGACCGGTCAGGATGAGGCGCTCCTCCATCCCGTCGTCGCCGCGGTCCAATCGGCCGGAAGCGTTCTGATGAAGCGCTTTTCCCCGCTCGCACCAGATTTTCGGAATCTCAAGGATGTCGTCGCGGCGATCTACGCCAACGACGCAGCCTCGCTCGCCGTCCTGCGCGAGCCGCTTCTCGCCGCATGCCCCGGCGCGCAGTGGGCGGAAGACGAATTGGAAACCGGGGAACTGCCTCCAGGCGAGTGGTGGATCACCGACCCTGTGGAGGGAAACATCAATCACGTCCATGGGATGGCCGATTGGTGCGTGACCGCCACGCTGGTCAGGGACAATGTGCCTGTGCTGACCGCGATCCACCTTCCGCTCCCCGGCAATACGTACACCGCCGTGAGGGGTGGTGGCGCATGGCTCGACGGTATGCGGCTGCGGTCTTCGAAAAAGGTCGGGCTGAATGCGGCGCTTGTCGGTACCGGCCAAGCCAAGCCTGGAGAGAGCAGCGACACATTCCGCCGCATCGGCCAGTCGATCACGGCGATGCTCGAAGCGGGCCTCGTCGTGCGCGTCTCAGTGCCGGCGACCCTGCAACTCATACCGGTGGCGGCAGGACGAATGGACGTGTTCTGGCAATACAGCCAGGTCCGTTCCGGCTTGGTGGCCGGTGCGCTGCTGGTCGGGGAAGCCGGCGGGACCATATCGGATACCCACGGCCGCCCATGGAGCTTGGCGAGCGAGGATTTTCTGGCCACCGCGCCAGGATTGCATTCCGCGGCTGTCAGTCTAATGTCCGCAGTTCTTAATCCCCGCCCTCCGGAGGACGTGACATGAAACGATACGCCGTGATTGGGGCCAGCAGTGGGACGGGATTGGTGCTCGTCCATCAGCTTGCCGGTGAGCAAAACGCTGTGCGAGCCATCTCCCGCCGCCCGCCGGATGCGGGCCCGCTCATCGAGCCGTTCGCCGCCGATGTGACTGACGCACAGTCCCTCGCGCAGGCACTGGACGGCGAATTTGATGCTGTGTTCTATACTGTCGACATTCACGGCCTGTTCAAAACGCGCGAGGAGATCCGTGCCGTTATGTTTGAGGGATGCCGGAACGCAATCCGCGCCGTTGCGAAGAACGCGGTCGGACCGAAATTTGTGCTGCTTTCAGTAATCGGGGCACACCGGCCATCCTGGATGTGGTGGATCCTGAACATGAGCAAGCCCGGGATGCAGCGCAATATCCTCGAGCGGGAACAGGTGCTGAAGGAGAGCGGCCTTTCCTACATCATCTGCCGTGCCCCGAAGCTGAACGACGGGCCAGGGGGCCTGGTGACGGTTGCCGCGACCCCGGCCCAGCACGAACTCGATATGAAGAGGGGCATTCCGCGTGCCGACCTGGCGCGGGCCTTAATTCTCGCTGCGGTGCGAGCCCCCGTAAACACCATCTGGGATGTGTTCTGCGATGCTGCCGGCCCCACACCGGACTGGTTGCAAACAGCGTGAGCGTTCGGCTGGTGTGCGTAAATCAGAGACAGTGATATCCGCAGCTTCCGACATCGGCTACGCGATCGGCACAAGGCGTCGAATGGCTCTGGAATGGATGAAGACGCGATCGAAATCATGGTTTGGAGGGCAACGATTCTCGGAATTAATCTTGTTCAGGGAACGGCTGGCACATCCTTCCTTGAGAAACCCGATTGTCTTCAGTTCGGATGGTTCCGACGAAAACCGTACGAAACCGACCCCGCAAAAACTCCGAGGTTCCTTGCCTCTGGCGATCAGGACTGCATTGGACCGCATGAGCCAGGTTTCTGCGGAGATATGCCTGGGCCTGACCAATTGAACGGAAACTCCCAGAATTTCATGCCTCCCGGAAAGCGCCCCGCGGTTCTTAAGCCCATCCACGCGCGAGATTCACGGCTTTTGAGACTCAAGAAATTCCGAGAACGTTTGTCCCTCTGTCAGCCGGAAGAAGCTGCCATTGATGCCTGTTGAGCCCGGATTTTCGCTTTACCTCGTTTACCTCATTAACCGGGACGGCGAAAATGGATCGCTGAAAAATATGGACTTATATGACCAGAAAACAGCGCCTTTGACGCCTAACTCATTTATTTACAATCGATATCCATTTTCCCAAGCTGGACGTCAGTGATGCCAACCAGATGTAGGCGATCAGTGGGCAAGACATGTAAGTCATAACCCGGCTCTCATACAGATGGGCCAATGGGCGCCGACGCTGTGCGAAATCGTTATTTTTCTCCGGCATCCCTCCTTATGCCGAGAACGGAAAGGGCTGCCGAGCCCTTCTCTCGGACGGCGGAGACCGCCGCGTGCTTGGCGTTTGACCCCAGATGCGTGTAGTAGCGCGTCATCTCAGCAGAGAGGTGCCCAACCTGGGCCATGACGACCTCAATTGGCACGCCCGATTCCACGGCATGGGTGATATGCGTGTGCCGTAAATCATGAAATCGGAATCCAGGTAAGCCGGCGGCCTTCTTGAGGCCCTCCCACGCCGAGTTCCACGTGGTCTGATGGTGTGTCGGATCAAACCCGGTGCGACCGCGAAGCGGGTCGCTCTTCTTGGTATGCTTCGATAGATCGGCCGGCAGCAGATAGTGGACCGGGGCAACTGCGCCGATTAGGGCCGCACGTTGCAGAAGCTGCCGGACCGCCCATACCCCCAAATCGTTCAATGCCGGTTCGCGCTCGGACCGGTTCTTGGTGTTTTCCGCTGGAAGGCGAATGGATGGCCGCTGCACACTGAGATTGAGATCGCCAATTTGAAGCTTTTTGATTTCTCCCGACCTGCATCCGGTCGCATATGCCAGGACCGTCGCGCACAGCGCTACAAACCATCGGTCCTTGGTTTTCGCCGTCTCAATCAGCCTTGCTGTCTGCTCCGGCGTCAGGGCTTGGCCAGGCCCTCTTTTAGAAACGGTA
>DATJRE010000141.1:0-19026 GCA_035505095.1 Bryobacteraceae bacterium
GTCATTCCCGAACCGCTGCCCGCCGCCCCTCCGCCGGTTCCCGCGGCCGGTGCGACCCATCCCCATTGGCTGCTTTCGCTGTTCACCCCCGGCCCCGCCGATTCGGTCGATTGGACGCGCGGCAGCTACAGCGTGATCGCCCGCGGCGGCCGCATCGAAAGCCCGGTGCGGTCCGGCGAAAGGAAAAAGCAACTGCCCATGGTCACCGAAGGCTCGGTGCTATACGCCTCCGCGCCGCCCGCCGGATCGGCTCCCGATGTGGCGCCAGAGGGCTTCGTCCATCCGGTCTACCGGGCGGGCTTCGCGCTCGCCATTCCGCTTCCCGAGGTGAGCTGATGCACTATCGCCTCACATGTCTGACCCCCGTGCTGGTGGGCGACGGCCGCCGCCTCAGTCCCATCGACTACATGGTCTGGAAGGACCACGTCAATGTGCTCGACCAGTGGCGCATCTTCCGGCTGCTGGCCAAAGGGCCGCGCCTGGAAGGTTACCTGTCGCAGCTCAAGAAGGCCGATAAGCTGGATTTCGCCTCCTGGGGCGGCTTCGCCCAGAATTTCGCCGGCCGCCGCATTCCCTTCGAAAACGCCGCGTCTTCGGTGTACTGGAACCGCGCCGCGGGCGAGAGCCTCCACATCCCCACGTTTTGCGCGGGCGCTTCGGGCCAGTATCTGCCCGGCGCCGCTATTAAAGGCGCGCTGCGCACCGGCATGGTGTTCTCGCATTGGCGCGACGGCATGTTGCAGGACGTCCTGGCGCGCGTGAAGGGCGAGCGGCTGCCGCGGCGGCCGGCGGAGATCGTGGAAGAGCAGGCGCTTGGTCCGGCCGGCTCCAACCGCATGCGGTTTGTGGGCGCGGGCGATTCCGCGACGGTCGCCAACACCCAGTTCAAGGTCTACCTGCTGCGCACCTCCACCCTGGTGCCGCGCGGCGGCGGTTTTGTGTTGGGATGGAAGCAAAGCCCGCGCGGTGCGGTAGATGGCATGCGGCCCGAAGACTCCACGCCGGCCTTCGCCGAAATGGCCGCGCCCGGCGCTACCTTCGGGGGCGCCTGGGACGAGAAGAACTTTTTCCTGGAGCCGGAGATCCGGCGTGCCATTCGCTGGCCGGAATCGATGAACCGTGCGCGTATCTTCGAAGCCGCCAACGTCTACGCCGCCGGGCTGCTGGCCTTGCAGCGCCAGTACGCTTCCTGGGCCGGCCTGGGCCTGCTGGATCAAAGCCTGGCAACCCTGGAAGAGCGGCTGGCCGCGGCGCGCGACCGGGGCGCCTGTCTGCTCTCCATCGGCTGGGGCGGCGGGATGCCCGCCAAGAGCGCCTGGCTGGACACCACCAATGCGGACTACCGCGGCATTCTGGAGGCCTACGGCTTCTACAACCGCGCCTTGGCCACCGGCCTGCCGTTCCCCAAGACCCGCCGGATTGTGTTCCTGGGGAACCGCCCCGCGACCCTGCCAGGCTGGGTGGAATTGACGGTGGAAGAGTAGGCGCCTGGGGCGTCCGCCCGCACAGTGACCCGATCGGGAGTTGAGCACCTCCGCCGGTGATTCGGCGAAACCAGCCGGATCCGGACAGCGATGCGACCGCCCGGGCGCCAGTGAGCTGATGGCGCGCCGCACTCCCCACCGCGCCGTGGATGACCATAGATCGCCGCCAACCACTCCCTGAGCGGTTGCTACCATGGGGAAATGAAGGTTATTTATGTCCGCGCGCACGGCAGGGGCCTTTGCGTGCTGGCCCTGTCCGCTTTATCCCTCCTGTCGGCAGCCATTTTTGTACACGCCGAGGAGGGGATGTGGACATTCGACAATCCTCCCGCGAAACAGCTTCGGGAGAAATACAATTTCACCCTCACCCAGGACTGGTTGGACCGGGTGCGCCTCGCCAGTGTTCGGCTGAACGATGGCGGCTCGGGGTCGTTTGTCAGTCCCCACGGACTGCTGCTCACCAACCATCACGTGGCGCGGGGGCAATTGCAAAAGAATTCGACCGCTGAGCACGACTACATCCAAAACGGCTTTTATGCGCGTACGCCCGAGGAAGAAATGAAGTCGCCGGACCTCGAAATCAACGTCCTGGTTTCGATGGAGAACGTGACGCCGCGCATTCAAGCCGCGATCAAGGGTGCCAAGACCGCCGAGCAGGAGTTTGCGGCGCGTAAGAGCGCGACGGCGGCGATCGAGCGCGAGAGTCTCCAAAAGACCGGGCTGCGCTCCGACGTGGTGACCCTCTACCAGGGCGGGGAGTATTGGTTGTACCGCTATAAGAAATACACCGACGTCCGGCTGGTCTTCGCGCCGGAGCAGCAGACCGCCTTTTTCGGCGGCGATCCCGACAACTTCACCTATCCGCGGTATGACCTCGATATGGCGCTGTTCCGGGTTTATGAGAACGGGAAGCCTCTGGAGACGCCCAATTACCTGAAGTGGAACTCCAAGGGTGCGGCTGATGGCGATCTGGTGTTCGTCAGCGGGAACCCGGGGTCTACCCAGCGTTCCGATACCGTGGCGCAGCTTGACCAGGAGCGCGACCTTGCGGAACCGAATATCTTAAAGATCCTGCACAGCCGTCTGGACACGCTGCACAAGTTTTCGGCGACCTCACCGGAACAGGCACGCGAGGCGGTCACCCGCATCTTCGGTTTGGAGAATTCGTTGAAGGCTTACGAGGGCCGGTACCAGGGCCTCCTGAATACCCACGTGATGAACACCAAGCGCCAGGAAGAGGAGCGGTTCCGGGCGCTCATCATGGCCAAACCGGAATGGAAAGCGGCGTATGGGGGAGCTTGGGACGAGATTGCCGCCGCGGAGAAGAAATCGGCATCCCGTTACAAAGAAGAGTTCTATCACGGGCTGGATTCCACGCTGGCCGGCTTGGCTATGAACATCGTGCAGTACGTGGCCGAGATCAAGAAACCCGACGGGCAGCGGCTGGAAGGCTACCACGATGCGCAACTGGATTCCTTGAAGCTTCAGATGTTTTCCCCGGCGCCGGTTTATCCGCAAATGGAAATTGCTCGCATAACCGGGGCCCTGCAACTCGATTTGCAACAGGCGGGAGCCAACGACCCCTGGGTGAAACTGGTATTGGGTGGAAAGTCTCCGGCGCAGGTGGCGGCGGGGTTGGTCAACGGATCGAAACTGGCCGATCCGGCGGTGCGCAAAACGCTTGTGGATGGCGGAGAGGCGGCGGTGGCGGCTTCCAACGATTCCATGATCGTGCTGGCGCGCAAACTGGACCCTATGCGCCGGGAGTTAATCAAGTGGACCGAAGACAACGTGGATAGTGTGGAGGAGCGCGCGGGTGAGCAACTGGGCAAGGCGCGTTTTGCGGCGTACGGAAAATCGACCTACCCGGATGCGACTTTTACCTTGCGGCTTTCGTACGGGCAGGTAAAGGGTTATCCGATGAACGGGACCAAGGCGCCACCGAAAACCACCATGTTCGGTCTCTACGACCGGTCGGCGAGCTTTGACAACGCGGGGCCGTTCGCATTGCCGGCCCGGTGGGCGGAAGGAAGGGACAAGTTGAACCTGGCAACGCCGCTGAATTTTGTAACCACCAACGATATTACCGGAGGCAATTCCGGGTCGCCGGTGATCGACCGTGAGGGCCGGATTGTAGGGCTGATCTTCGACGGCAACATCGAGTCGTTGGTGGGCGATTTTGTGTATGACGGCGAGACCAATCGTGCGGTGGCCGTGCATACTGCGGCCATGACCGAGGCGCTGGAGAAGCTGTATGGCGCCGATAAGCTGGTGGCGGAGTTGCAACAGGGCGCCCAATAATCTGAACGGAGGGAAGCGGGAACCGCACCCGCGGACAACCCCCGTGCGGCTCCAGCGGCCCGCCGGGGCGGTTGGCCTTTTGGACGATGTCCCGGCCGGCCTATTCGATAGCTTTGGGAACCAGCATCGCCGCGCCTGTCCCGTTGGGCGGCACCTCTACTTCGTAGGCCGCGGTGCGCGCCCGCCACAGCCGGGCGATGCTTTCGGGCGACTTGTCGACCGCCGTCATCGGCGCCAGCACGTAATACTTCCCGGGCGCCAGCGTGGAGGAGGTGTACGCGCCGAACTGGTCGGTCTTGCCGGTCAGCATGGTGGCGGCCAGAATGGCTTCCGAATCCGCCGCGGCCGGCATCGCCACCACCGTGGTATCGCCCACCGGGTTGCCATCCTTATCGGTCACCCGCGCGGTGAGCGTGCCGCCATCGCGCGCCACCACCACGCGCAGGCTCGGATCGGCGGTGGCCGTGCCGGGACGCAGGGTCAGGTTCCAAATGCTGTGGCCGCCATAAGTTACGTCCTTGATGTACATGCCGGTGGGCACGCGCGTGATGCGCACCAGGTACTCGTCCATGAGGACCCCAGGCAGGCTGAACTCGCCCGGCAGCGGCACATTCACCCCCGCAAACAGAGCAGCATCGCCCGTTCGGGTGATGGGCTGCACCCGAATATTGACCTCCGCGGCGGGCGGGTTCACCGGGGCGGCTCCATCCCAGACCACCTCGCCCGGCAACACCAACCGCGGGCGGGTCACCAGACGCACGCCGCGCAGGTCTTGATCCGCGATGTTCAACACCACCGCGCCAAACATCGATGCCGGCGATTGCGGCTCGGCACCGTACTCCGTAGCGGACAATTCGTACTGGCCGGGGTGCAGGTCGCAAATCCGCACCTTGCCGTCGCGGCCGGAGACGCCGTGCGGCATCCGCATGTAGAACGCGCCATCTCCGGAAGCGCCGCTGGCGGGCTGCGTTTCGGCGATGTTGAAGTGCAGATCGGAAGGCCCGGAAGCCCCCTCCAACACGGCTTCCACGCAGAGCGAAGGCGACCGCACCAGGTGGATATCCACGCCCTCGCGGTGCTCGCCGGGAGCCAGCACCAGTGCCTGGCCGTTGTCCATGTTGGCGCCGTTGGGGTAATAGGTGGGAACCACCGCCGGGCGGCGCAGCTTGGGATCGAGCGGCGCGTTGGAAATGGCGTCCAGATCGCGCGGGAACCGCTGCGCCAGTATGAAGTAACCGCGGCCCGCCGGAATGCGCTCCAGGCGATAATCGCCGCGGTCGTCGGTGAGGGATGACCGGGCGAAGACCGCCCGCAGCACGCCGCCCGAATATTCGCGCGCCACCAGAAACACCGTCAGCCCGGGCACCGGCTCGTTGTTTTGATCCACCACCCTCCCCGTGACCGACGCAAACGCCACCAGGTGGAAATCGATGGCGGCCAACTCCTGCCCGGCGGCCAGGCTTACCTGGCGCGAGGCGCTGGCGCCGAAGCCATGTCCCACCGGCGACGGCGCCATGGCCGAAACGCGGTATTGGCCGGCTTCCAGGCCGCGGATCGCATACCGGCCCTGGGCGTCGGTGACCGCGTGCAGTTCGTCGCGCGCGCCGCGATTGGCGTAGACATCCACCTCGGGCATGGGGGAGCCGGTGCCGGCATCGGTCACCCTGCCGGCGATGGAGCCGGGCGCAGGGCCGTCGGTCGGCGGCTGGTCCTGGGCGATGCCCGCGGCCGCCCAAAGAATCAAGAAGATCCCGATTTTGGCCATCGTCAGCACCTCCTGCTGGCTCTCCCTATGGTCTCCTAAGGGGCAGCTTGATTTCGGTGGGCTTGCCGGCAGCCACCTGGATTTCGGTCATGCCCGCGCCCGATACCCAGCGCGCCGCGGGGCCGCCGGCGGACACCCGTTGCGCGGCGATGCGGTACCGCCCCGGCTGCAGCCCGGCGAAAGTGAATTTGCCCTCGGCATCCGGAAGCGCCGCCCGCACCGGCTGTTCGCCGGCCAGCGGATCGGCCGCCACCAGCGTCACGGTCCAATCTTCCGCTGATGGGGTACCCTCCAGTTGGCCGCGGATCGATCCCGCCGCCGCTACCATCACCGGCATGGCCGTTGGCGACGCCGAACCGGTCAGATCGAGCACCGCCTCGGCCGCCTGGTAGCAGGCATCGCCAAGTTTGGCGGCGGTCATGCGATAGCGCGCGGGCGCCAGGTTATCGATGGTCTGCGGCTGTCCCACGCTCACCGGCACGGTGCGCTGCAAGTAAGCGGCCCAGTCTTCCAGCGGGGAGATGGCGACTTCGGCCGTTGCCGGACAGGCATGCGCGCCCTGTGGGGCGTCCTTAAGTTCTTCCACCCGCAACACCACCGTGGCGGTGCGGCCCTTCTGCAGTGTGATGGTCACGCCTTCGGTATCGCCGCCCACATCCACGCGGCTGCGGCCGTAGAGCGGATCTTTGCCCATGATGCCGCCCATGGCGCTGCGGGCATTGGAAGGTCCGGCGCCGGTAATCTGATACGACCCCGGCGGAACGCCCTCCAGTTTGAAGGTCCCATTACGCTCGGATTGCGTGACAGCCGCCGCCAGAGCCGGCGAATCCACCGGCGTGAGCGCCACCCAGTACACCCCCGGCGGGGCGTCCACTTTTCCGCTGACGGTGAAGACCGCGCCGGGTGCGATAGAGAAATCGATATTGGCGTATTCCTCGCCCCCCGAAACCGGGAAAATCTGCGGGCGCGTGCTGACCGGGTAAATTTGCACGCCACAGCCGACGCCTGGATGCACGCGAGCGCTTCCCGAGGAGCCAACCGCCAAGGTGGATGCGCCGTACGCCACCGCCACGGCATACTCGCCCGGCGGCAGGTTGAACAGGCGGTACTGGCCCTGTTCGTCCACCAAGGTGTAATTGCCCTGGCCCAGCTCGACGAAAGGACGGAACGGGCCGCCGCCGGCCGGCTTGGGCAACGCATAGACGGTGGCTCCGGTCAGCGGCTGGCCCTGCGCATCGCTCACCTGCCCGGTGATGATGCCGCAGCGCACCAGGCGCACCAGCAAGGTGGCGTTGGCAGAGCGCGGGCGCACGGTCGAAGGTACGTAATTCGCCTTGGCGGCTTCGATGCGATATTCTCCGGCGGGCAGGCCGGGCGCTTCGAACTTGCCTTCGGGGTCGGTTTCCAGGTCGGCCGCCAGGTAGCGCGAGCCGGTACGGAAGATCTTTACTTCCACCGAGGCCAGCGGATTGCCGGTGTGGTCTTCCACCACGCGGCCCGCCAGGGTGTCGGCGCGCGCCGTGGCCGCGAGGGCCGCCAACACCGCCAGCTTCACGACGGATTGACCCATCGGGCGCCTCCTTCGACTTCTTCCGGTTGGACGCGAACCGCTGCCCGCGGTTTGGGAAATGCGGTTACGCGCCCGCGGTCAATTGGGCGAACGTCGCCAGATCGATGTTACCGCCCGAGACGATCGCCACCACTTTGCCTGGGCCGGCTCGCCCCGCGAAAGCCGCCGCGATGGCGCAGGCCGAAGCTCCTTCCACGATGACCCGGTTGCGCTCCGCCACCAGTTTCATGGCGGCGGCGGCTTCCGCCAGGGTGACCACCAGGGACCCGGCCAGCAACCCGCGCGCGTGCTCGAACATGTTTCCGAAGACCATTTTGCTGCCGATGCCATCCACGAAGGACGGCCGGTAGTCCACTGTGCGCGGCGCCCCGGCGGCCAACGAGGCGGCCAGCGGCGCGGCGGTTTCCACCTCCGCGGCAAACACCCGCACCTGCGGCGCCAGTTGGCGCAGCACCGCGGCGATTCCGCAGGAGAGGCCGCCGCCGCCCCAGGGCACCACCACCGCATCCAGCGACGGCAGGTCTTCCAGCAACTCCAGCGCGATGGTGCCGTTGCCGGCCATCACGTCCAGGTCATCGAAGGCATGGATAAAGGTGGCATCCACGCCCGGATAGCTGCGGGTTTCGAAGGTGCGCCACCAATCGGCGAAGGGCACTTGAATGACGCGGCCGCCCAACCGCCGCACAGCGTTCATCTTGGTTTCGGGCGCGGTGTCGGGCGAAACCACGGTGGCCGGGACGCCCAGCCGCCGCGCGCAGAACGCCACCCCCTGCGCCATATTGCCGGCCGAAGCGGTGAGCACGCCGCGCGCCAGGCGCTCGCGCGGTGTACGCGCCATCACGTTGGCCGCGCCGCGAATCTTGAACGAGCCGATGGGCTGGAGGTTCTCCAGTTTGAGATAGACCTCGGAGGGTGCTTCGAAATTTCCCGCCACCAGGGGCGTCCGCAAAGCCAGCGGAGCGATATTCCGGCGGGCCTCCCGCACCTGCTCCAGGGTGATCGGCATTCCCCTATCTTACGCCTGGAGTGTTGGGCTGCCGGGGGCCGCGCCTTCCGGAGACGCTGCCCAAGTTGCCGATTCTGCGCGGACAGAATGCCAATTTCCGGCGCTGCCGCGGGCAGCACCCGTCCGGCCCGCCCGTACCGCCTGAGCTACACTTTCTGTCATGCGCCTCCTGGCATCCCTGCTGCTCGCTGCGGCCGCATTTCCCGCGCAAGCCGCCGCGCCCCTTCGCGTCCAGATTTCCTGGCCCAAACCTGCCGATGGACACGTGGTCCTGATTATTTCCACCAACAACCGGCGTGAGCCCCGCTTCCAGATTTCCGAGGGCCTGCAGACCCAGCAGATGTTCGGCGCCGACGTGGAAAACGCCCGCTCGGTGACCATCGGTGGCGCCACCATCGGCTATCCGCTGGCCTCCCTGGCCGAAGTCCCCGCGGGCGAATACTACGTGCAGGCGGTCCTCAACCTTTATGAAACCTTCCACCGCTCCGATGGCCGCACACTGCAGCTCCCCATGGACGAAGGCGAGGGCCAGCAGTGGGCGCGCAAGCCCGGCAACCTCTATAGCGAGCCGGCCAAAATGAAAATCGACCCCGCCTCCTCCGCCACCATCCACATCGAACTGAAAAAAACCATCCCGCCCATAGACCCGCCTCAGGATACCCGCTACATCAAACACATTCGCATCCAAAGCAAACTGCTGAGCGACTTCTGGGGCCGGCCCATGTACCTCGGCGCCATCGTCCTGCTGCCCGAGGGCTTTGACGACCATCCCAACGCGCATTACCCGGTGCTCTACTACCAGGGGCACTTCACCCCAACCATTTCCAGCTTCCGCACCGAGCCGCCCGGCGGCAGCAATCCCAACTCGCCCGCGCAATTCGCCTACAAGTTCTACCAGGACTGGACCAGCGGCCGCCTGCCGCACATGCTGATCGTCTACACCCAGGACGCCAATCCCTTCTACGACGATTCCTACGCCGTCAATTCCGCCAACGTCGGCCCTTACGGCGACGCCCTCATCCAGGAACTGTACCCTTACGTAGAAAAGCAGTTCCGCGGCATCGGCCAGGGATGGGCGCGCGCCGTCTACGGCAGTTCCACGGGCGGCTGGCGCACCCTGGCGCTGCAGGTGCTGCATCCCGATTTCTTCAACGGCGCCTGGGTCTTCTGCCCTGACCCCATCGACTTCCATGCCTACTCGCTGGTGGACCTGTATGACGACCAGAACGCCTTCTATGCACCCAGCCAGTGGAAAAAGGTGCCCATCCCCATGGAGCGCGAGCCGGATGGCAAGGTGCTTTCGGTGATGGAAGACGCCATCCGCTTTGAGCTGGTGCTGGGCACCAGAGGCCGTTCCGCGGAGCAGTTCGATATCTGGCAGGCCGTGTATAGCCCGGTGGGCGCGGATGGCTATCCGGCCCTGATCCTCGACCCCCACACCGGCGCCATCGACCACCAGGTGGCCGGGTACTGGAAAGAGCACTACGACCTGGTCCACATCATGCAACGCGACTGGAAGACGCTCGGCCCGAAGCTCATCGGTAAACTGCATTTCGCCGTTGGCACGGGCGACAATTACTACCTGGATCGCGCCGTCCGGCTGGCCGAAAAATTCCTGGAATCCACCAAGGACCCAGGTAAGGGTCCGTATTACGGCGGATCCTTCGATTACGGCCCCGGCATGCCCCACGGCTACACCGGTGACCCTTACCTGCCGATGCCGGTATCCAGCCAAACCGTCAACCAGCGGCTGATGCCGCTAATGATGGACTTCATGCTGAAAACCGCCCCCGAAGGCGCCGACGTCAAGAGCTGGCGCTATTGATGAGCCAACCGGCGGACCGAGATGCTTCTGGGTTGGCCGGATTGAAAAATCGGCGCCTACTGGAGGCCGTGGAAGCCGCTGGGTTGGATGTGCCGTTCACAGTCGATCGGAACATTCCGTATCAGCAGAACCTCAGCCTGGTAGTGCCGGACCAGCGCTTTCACGGCGTCGCGGGCGCCCGCGCGCCGGTGCTCATCACCTGGGAACCAGCAGAAATCGGGAGATGGCGATGCGGGCGCTTTTGTCGTTATGCAGGCGGGTACGCCGAAAAACTACCTTGAACTCGTCCACCATCCCGAGCGGCGGGCTTGCCGGGACCGCAAAATCGAGCGTCTCGGGCACGGGCAGGATGGGGTCTTTGGTCCCATCCGGGCGGGAGAGCACGGGCGCGGTCCCGAGGCTGCGCTCGAAGCTTCCGCCGCCTAGAACCACCAACTCCAGGGTGACGGACGCGGCGTTGGGATCGCCGTTGCGGATCTCCACATCGACCTTGGCGCAGCAGGCCAGATCGATGGGCTGGATCAGCTTCTGATGCGCTTCCATCTGCAAGGGCCAGCGGTCTACGGTGCGAAACGAGAGATCGGCCGGGCTGCCCCGCTCCATTAAGGAGTTGGGCGGCGGGCGGTTATTGAAGGTCAGCCAGCGATACATCCAGTACTCTCCGCCGAACGGGATGCTGAAGGGATGGGCCGGGGTGGCGCTGGGGAATCCGTTTCTGATGGCGGGTAATGGGGCGACCAGGGTGACCACCGGCTGCACCTCGGGCCGCAGGATCACGCCCGGAAAGTTCCCGCCGGCAACGGCCGGTTGCACCGGTGGGGGTGGCGGCGCTTGCGGCGCGTCCGAGTTCCCGGCGCCTTTCCCTTTGGCGGTGAGGGCATCGTCGTCACTGCTGGAAGGCTGGTCGCGGCCCATAAACTGGCGCAGCAGCTCGCCAATTCCGGCGGGGCTGCCGCCGCCCAGCCCGCCCGAGACCACGCGGCCGCCCAGGCCCGTCACGGTGAGGCTCGCCGCCAGGAGGATGGTCAGCAAGGCGCCCAGAAAGGACCGCGGCAGGCTGGAGGGCCGGTCTTCGCTCCAGGCGCCGCGGGACAAGGCCTGGAGGGTGAGGGTGGCGCAGCCGGCCACCAGCAGCGCGGCGGCCGCCAGCGGTCTCTGCATGCCCAACTCCACCACACCGAGCTGGGTCAGGCAGGCGCAGGTGAGCGCGGGCGCCAATTCACGGCCGAATCCGCGTGGTGGCAGGTAGTAGTCGTCGAAGAGGCCTTCCAGGGCCGGCGCCACCGGCAACGGCGGCGGCAGCGGATGGGTTACGCGCCATTGGGAATACAGCAGGCGGGTGGCCTTGACCACCAGAACCAGCCCGGCGGCCAGAGCCGCGGGCGAGAGTGCCGAGAGCAGAATAATGGCCGGCGCGAACCACACCGCCGCCGACGAAGTCCGCAGGGTATGCCATGCCATGTCGCAGCGCTCCTCGGCCGGCAGGGTGAAATATAAAAGGAAGGTGACCGCCGCGCTCCAGAACCAGGTGAGGAAGGCATAGCGCAGCGCATGCCCCGCCAAGCCGGCCCAGGTGAAGCGCTGGTGCTGGCTCATGGTGGTGAAGAACAGCATCCAGGCGCCCGCCAGCAGTCCGGCGATCTGGATCGGCAGGGCAAACCGTCCCGGCAACCGGCGGGGCGGGCGAGGTGGGCCTTCCGGCGGCGGAAGCGGTCCGGGATCGAGGCCGGGTAAAAGAGCCTGCACGATAGACTACTGTAACGACACCGCTGCGGGCTGGTTAGTTCCCCAGGGGATTCCCGGCGCGGCGTGCCTGGCGCACCACCGCCACCGCGCAGGCCAACAATCCCAGGCCCAGGACGAGCAGCGTAGATGGCTCGGGCACCTCACCAAAGGTTTGATCGAATTCGCTCACACTGGCGACGTTGAGGCTGGAATTGGCGGTGCCGGCTGAATCCAGGGTGATGAGGTCCTCTACGGTGACTTGCAGCAGATTGTTGAGACCGATTTCACCGCTTACGGTGGAGGTGCAGGAAGTTGCCGCCGGGCCGCAATTAGCGGGATAAAGGAACGGCGTCAGGGTGGCGCCGGTTGAAGAAAAGCTGAACTGCGAGGTGATATTGGAAGGGAGTCCGCCGTTATTCTGCACCGTCCCGGTGAAATCGACCGAACTGTCCTCAATCGGCGTTGTCGTTGGCACAGTGACCGTGTAAACGATATAGAACTGGGTCTGAAAGCCGTCCGAAGCCTGCCACGGGATCGAGGGATTTGAGGTTTGGAAGGTCAACTCCGGCGAAAACAGGGAACCGCCCACGCTAACCGTGACATCCGAGGACGATACCGCCGGATCGACCGTGTCGCCCAGCGTGTAGTTGTAGTTGAAATTGGAGAAAATGGCGTTGCCGATCTGGCATCCGCCGGTACCCAGGGCGGTGTAATTGTTCAGGGTGGTGTCGGAACAGAGCGGGGTGGCCCACAGAGCGGGAGAGAATGCCAGCAGAAGTCCCCATAACCGCAATTTGTACCCCATTGCAAAGTTTCTCCCGACAAGTGTAACAGAAGCGGCCCGGAATGGTTGGCCGTCCGTTCATTCGCTTTTAATTCGCTAATTCTGCTGCTGTTTGCGGCCGGTCCGCCACCTTCTGACGCGCCGGGCGCCGCCGGCAGCCACTACCAGCCCTGCGCCGATCACCAGGAACGAGAGGGTCTCGGGACTCGCCGCCCGGCTGTCAGTATCCGCGAACGGCAACTTGAAATTGGACACCGGCGCTGCGGTAGCGCGGTTGACGGACCAGCCCGGAAGAGCCTGCGCGGATTGTGAGGCTGCCAGCATGAGGATCGCCCCCACAATGGCAGCGGTGCGCCATCCGCGAATTCCAGACTTCCCCGGTTTCCCAAACCAACGCATGGCTGCTCCTCCGGAACGCGGCCCTTTCTTCGAGGCGCTTCGCGATTCGGAATACCCATTACAACCCGATTAGCGAACTCTGCCTCAATTGTAATTCCTGGTTCATGCCGGGCAGGCGTCAGTAAGTACTGGAAATGCAGCAACTTACTGCTAGTACCAAAGGCCGCGCGCGCTGAAGACGGCCCAGCCAGCGGCGGCGCCCAATTCAGCCCCACGGAAAAGGTACGGGGCGAAGGAGAACTGGCGGCCACCGAGGATTCGGGGGTGACCTCGATCGCCAGCACGGCCAGCCACGTTTCGGAATCGCCTCGCCGCGCCAGCCGGGGCGCCACGCCAGCGCGATGCGGGCCGCCAACTCGGGAGGCGGTTCTTTTTACTCGCAGCGCAAGGCCACCACGGGATCCACCCGGGCGGCGCGGCGCGAGGGCCACCAAGCGGCGGCAACGCCCACGGCGCAGAGGATCAGGGCGGGCACCACCAGCGAGACCGGGTCCCAGGGCGACACTTCGAACAGCAGCCCGCGAATGGCGCCGGACAATGCCAGCGATCCGGCCGCTCCCACGGCCACGCCGGAGGCGACCCAGACGGCGGCCTGCCCCTGCACACGCCAGGCAACATCGCCCGGCCGGGCGCCCAAAGCCATGCGCACGCCGATTTCGCGGGTCTGCTGGGCTACCAGAAAGGCCAGCAGGCCGTACAATCCCACCGCGGCCAGCAACAGACCCAGACCGGCAAACCCGGCCACCACCGCGGCGATAAAGCGCGGCCGTTCGCGGAACTGGTCCACGCGCTCCTCCATGGTCTGAATATCCACCGGCAGCGTGGGATCGAGGACCGCAAATTCGCGGCGGATCCAGCGGCTCAGGGCCGCCGGGTCGAGCGCGGTCCGAAACACCGCGACGCCGCCGCGCCCCAGGCGCGTGGAATGGGCCATGCGGAGGCGGTAATATTCGGGTTCGGGCGCCTCCGCCACGCCGGCGTTCTTGGCATCCGCCGCGACCCCCACCACCGGAAACGAATGCTGGTCGCCATCCAGCACCAACCGTTCGCCGAGCGGGCTGTGGTTGCCGAACAGGCGGCGGGCCAGGCTGGCACTGAGGATTACGGGGCTATCGCCCGAGTCTCTTTCGCTTTCCAGAAAGGTGCGCCCCTGCAGAATCGGAATGCCCATCGCCCGGAAATAATCCGGGCTGACCCAGCGGAACGCCACCATGCCACCATTGGCGGCTACCGGCGGACGACCCACGATACGGATATTCGAATATGGCCGGCCCATGGAGCCGCGCGGCGGCACGCTGTCGGTTAGGGCAAACTGGCCGCCCCCGGGGATGCTGCGCAGGCGCTGCTCCAATTCGTCAAAGAAGGCGGCCTGCGCCTCCGCCGGCCGGTAGCGCTGGCGGCGCAGGGTGAAAGACGCCATCACCAGGTGTTGCGAACGGAAGCCCAGCGGCTGCTCTTTGAGTCTCCACAGGCTGCGAACAAACAGCGAAGCTCCGGTGAGCAGCATTAGCGAAAGGGCCACCTGAGCCACAATCAGGAAGCGGCGCAGAAACAGGCGCGCCAATCCGGCCGTGCCCCTGCCTGCGAGGGCCTCCGCGCGGGGCTGCTCCAAGGCGGGCGCCAGGCCGAAAAGCAGCGCCGCGGCCACCGTGGCGGCCACGGCGAATCCCAAAACCCGCAGATCCACGCGAGCCTGCTCCATCCGCACCATGCCCTCAGGCGCGAGCCGGACGAACAGCCGGACCAGCACCCAACCCAGGCCGCAGCCGGCCGCGCCGCCCGAAAGCCCCAGCAGCAGGCTTTCGGTGAGCATCTGGCGGATCAGGCGTCCGCGCCCCGCGCCAATGGCGGCTCGCATGGCCAACTCGCGCCGCCGCGCCGCCACGCGTGCCAGCAGCAGGTTGGCCACATTGGCGCAAGCCAGCAGCAGGAGCGCCAGCACAGCGCCCAGCAGCATCCAGGAGGCCAGCTTCACGTCGTGAATCTGGCGGTCGCGCAGCGAGCGGACCACCAACCGCACTTCCGTTAGCAGCGTAGCCGGCACATCCTTACGCAGAGAGTCCTCATATAACGGAAGCATCGCCTGGTACGCCTGTTGGATCGAAACTCCGTTACGCAAACGCGCAAAGGTCCTCAGAGCCGCGCTGGAGTTCTGGGCTCGCGGCCGGCTCCCATCCAACTGCTCGGGCATCAGAATATCGGCGGAGCCAAGCTGCGGCATTTCAAAGCTCTTGGGCAGGATGCCGACAATGCGCACGGGCTGCTCGTCCAACTCCACGACGCGGCCCAACCCGCGGGCAGCGTCGCCGAACGCCGTCCGCCCCAGCGCCTCCGAGATCAGCGCCACTAGGGGCGCTCCCGGACGGTCGTCATCCGCCGTCAAATCCCGTCCCGCTTGCGGCGCCAGGCCGAACGTGCGCAGAAAATTGGCCTCCACGAATTGGCAGTCCACCCGCCGCGGAGACGCGCCCGTATCCAAATCGCACACGCCCGCCCGCGGCTGCATCGAAGTCATCGATTGGAACGGCGTCTGGAGCCGGCGCCAGTCCAGGTAACTGCTCACCACGTTGAATTCGTTGTTATCGACGGGGCCGAAAAAGCCCACCGACACGAGCTGCTCGTCTTTGGGATAAGGCAGGCGGCGGAACAGCAGCGGATCGACCACGCTGAAGACCGCCGTGGAGGCCCCGATGCCGATGGCGATGGTGGCTACGGCGACAGCAGAGAAGGCCGGCGAACGGCGAAAGCCGCGCAGGGCATAGCGGCAGTCCTGGACGAGCCGTTCCCACCAGAGAGCCACGTGTACGGCACGCACGGCTTCCAGGGCGCGCAGCGATCCGCCGAATTGCTTTTGCGCCAGCGTGCGAGACTGCTCGGCATCGAGACCCCGGGCCCGGTGCCACTCCGCGCGCTGCGCCTGGTGAGTGTCGAGTTCCTCGCGCCATTCGGATTCCCGCCGGCGCCGGCGGTCGAGCGACCCGAACCAGGGTTTCATGCGAAACGCAGCACTTTCCGGACGCCTTTGGAAACGGCCGTCCAATTGGTTTCGGCTTCCGCCAGGCGGCGGCGGCCGGCCGGGGTCAAGGTATAGAAGCGGGCCCGCCGCGCCTTGTCGGTTTGCCGCCATTCCCCGAGCACCAGCTTACTCTTCTCCAGGCGGTGCAGGGCCGGATAGAGCGAGCCTTCCTCCAGGCGCAGCAGGCCGCTCGAGACGGTCTCCACGTGCAGGGTGATGCCGAAGCCGTGATTGGGACCCCGGTCGAGGGTCTTCAGGATGAGCAGTTCCAGGGTGCCTTGCAATTGATCGCCGCGCGCCATCGTTCACCTAGGATTCTAGGGTAGCTATCTATGGCGCGGGTGTCAAGGGGCCCAGATTCGGCGCCCGAAAATTCAGGTGTATTCCTCTTCCGAACCGGGGCCGCCGCCAGGGGCCGGGGAAGCGGCTTTCGATCCGGGATATCCCCGCATGGTTATGGCCCGTTAGTTATCTCAAGAGAGCTATCGGACTGCGGGCGGGATGGCTATTCTGAAGTGTGGCCCAGCCATTGGCGGGGCTAATTGTACGCGGAGGAATGGAATGCCGAAAGGAGACCGGAGACGCGGCGAGCGAGGACAGACAGCCCTGATGATGGCCCTGTCTTTTCCCCTGACCCTCGGGTTGCTGGGGATGGTAGTGGACGTGGGATGGATGTACTGGCGCAAAGAGGCCTGCCTGACGGCGGCCGATGCAGCGTCCATGGCGGCGGCCGTGTCAGCCATAGCGTCGCAGGGGACCAGTATCACTTGCAACAGCGGCACGGTCTGGTGCAATTCGACTCCCCAGACCTGTCCGTCGTCGCCTTCGGCCTCGCCCACCAATAATTTCGGAACGGCGTGCTATTTCGCTTACGAGAACGGGTTTGCAGCTACGGGCAAACAGAACGTGTTGGTGGCGGCCAACAACGGAAGCGCCCCCACGGTTTCGGGAGTGTCTCCGGCGTACTATGTCACGGTATATGTTACGGAGAAGACCGCCCTGACCTTTCTATCGGTGCTGGGCATGGGGAGTTGGGGGCAAACCTCGGCGCGGGCCACCGCGGGGGTCATCAGTACGGCCGCGGGTTCGTGCGTTTACGCGCTCGATCCATCGTCGGCGGCTTCCCTCAGCCTTAGCAACGGAGTCACCGTGACCAGCGAGTGCGGCTACTACGTGGATTCGAATAACGCGGGAGCACTTTCGGTGGTGGGCGGGGCGACCTTGAAAGCCATCGACAGTTCGCAGATTAAGGTAACGGGCGGGGACACCATCAACAACGGCGGGTCCACTTCGCCTGCGCCGCTGCTGAACCAGGCGGTGGCTGCCGACCCGTTCGCCAACCTGCCGGTGCCGTGGGGCAGCAGCACCTCTTCCCGCACCTATTCCTGCGAGTACACCGGCTGCAACCACACCACCTGCGATCACACCAATTACAACTGGACCACCTGGCAGTCCAGCACCCTGACCATGGCGCCGGGGGTGTATTGCGGAGGTATCCAGATCGGCAACACCACTTCGGTGACCTTCCAATCGGGCGTCTATATTTTGGACGGCGGCGGGATGAACCTGGGTGGGAGCGGCGGCATTTCCGGTGGAGTTACCGGCAGCAATGTGCTCTTTTTCAATACCGGGACCAATTCCACTTACCGTGGGATTACCCTGGGCAACGGAGTGGACTTCACGTTCACCGCTCCTTCCACCGGCAACCTGGAAGGCATCCTGTTTTACCAGGATCCCGGCATCACGGCACCGACTGCGGGATCTGCGGCGGCCACCGAAATCGAGGGCGGATCGGACTTGAGCCTTTCAGGCGCCCTCTATTTTCCCAACACCACGGTGGACTTTTCGAACGGAACCAGCACCTCCTCGTCGGTGGCGCTGGTGGCGTACGACATCATTTTCACCGGAGGAGCGTACTTTAAGCAGGGCGGCACCAGCCTGACCGGATTGGGTGGGAGCGCCTCCGCCTATATTATTGAGTAGCAACGCGGGTTGCGGTTCAACCACCGGCCAGCAAGCAAGCCGGGCCCCGAGCGATCGGGGCCCGCGTTCTATTCTTGCCTGACAAAGTCCCGAGGCCCCTTCGTGGCCTGCCCGAATCCCAGCTCCGCTCAGATATCCTCCTCCTCGTATAGCCCGGATATGATAACTTCCGCTAACCAAAGGGAACTGGTTCGCCCGCCGCGATTTTGTTAATAATACGACTTGAGATTCTGTCCCATGCCGACTCATCGATCACGAAAAAGCCGCCGCGGAGGGAGCGTCGTGGAAATGACCCTCCTGATGCCCTGGTTTATTTTTCTCTTCGTGGGGGCCTTCGATTGGGGCTTTTATGCCCACGCGCTGATCTCCACCGAAAGTGCCGCCCGGATCGCTGCGTTGTACCTTTCCTCCGGGCCGGCCTCCAGTTCGACCGCCTGCACCAGTTACGTGCTGGAGGAGTTGCGCATCGCTGCCAATGTCGGCTCCAGCGTTACTTCCTGCAGTGCATTGCCGGTTATCATGACAGCCTCCTGTACGACCACCGCGGGCCTTTCCACGGCCCAGGTGGCCATTACGTATCAGACCCTGAATCTGATACCCATACCTTATCTGCTCGAGTCCCAGGCAACCTTCTACAGGGTCGTGCAGATGCCAATGCAGTCAGGAACATGCAGCATTTCATAAAGCGATCCAACCGCGGCAGCGCCATGCTGGAATTCACCCTCATGGGCGTGCCTATGATCTTCATCTGGATTTCCATCGTGCAGATGTCGTGCGGCATGTGGAACTACGACGTGTTGCAGAATGCCGTCAAGGCCACCGGCAACTATATCTCGGTTCACGGGGCCGATTGCGCCTCTACTGGCAACAGTTGCACCATCAACGTGGGCAATGTGATCTCCACGTTTAAGACCTACGCGATTGGTATCCCGAGTTCGTCGGTAAACATGACCCTGACCAGTGCCAGCGGCACGACGGTGACTTGCAACCCCATTACGAGTTGCAGCAGCAGCACCACCACATGGCCGCCCACGGCTGATGCGGCGGTCGGCAAGGATATCGAAATCCGTGCCGATTACACCTTCCGCACGGGCTTGTCGATGGTCGCACCGGGGGGTAGCGGGGTGGTGAAATTCGGCACCAGCGCCGGCTATGGTGTCTTCGATTT
>DATJRE010000142.1:0-11701 GCA_035505095.1 Bryobacteraceae bacterium
GCTGGGAGCGCTGGTGTCGTTGGTAACCGGCCTGGCCTATCCGCGGGTCTTCGGCAAACTGGCCCTGCTATCGCCCTCGGTGTGGTGGGATGAGCATTCGATTCTGGCGCTGCTCGAGACCCGACGCCTGCCGCAGAGGCCGCGCGTCTGGCTCGACACCGGAACCGCCGAAGGAAACGATCCGGCCAAGGTGGTAGCCGATGCGCGCCTGATGCGCGATGCGCTCGCCGCCAGGGGGTGGCGGGAGGGCCTGGACCTGCACTACGAAGAAGCACGCGGCCACGCCCACAACGAGCAGGCTTGGGCCGAGCGCTTCGGGTGGGTGCTGGAGTACCTGTTTCCGCCGCGCCCGGCCGGCTGAGGGACCAGTCGCCCGGCCGCGGCGCAACCGCACCAACCTCTCGCGGGCAGAGACCTGGCTAATGGGATAGCGACGGCTGGCGCTCGCCGGGTTTGGGCCGCCGCATAAGGAACGGTAAGGGTATCAGGCAGGCCACCACCAGGGCCATCACCCAGAAGCTGTTTTCAAAGCTCAGCGTGCTGGCCTGCGCCTGCACGATGCGGTACGCCAGCGCCAGCGCCTTCTGGGCCGCCGTGACCGCGTCGTAGCCCTGCGCCACGAACACCGACTTCAGGCCCGCGATCCACTGCTCGAACTTCGGATCGCCCTGGTTGGTGTGAGCCGCGAAGGCCACCTGGTGGATCTGGTTCTGCCGCGCCAGGAAGGTGGTGAGCATGGACGTACCGATGCTGCCGCCCAGGTTGCGCGCGAAATTGGACAGTCCGGAGACCTGGTTGTTCTTCTCGCGCGGCACGCCGACATAGTTCAGCGTGGTGATGGGAATGAAGATCAGCGGCAGGAACAGCACCTGCGCCATGCGCAGCAAGACGATCGTGCCGAAGTCGATTTGCAGGTTGATCACGGTCAGGCGGTGCAGCATGAATGCGGTTCCCAGGAACCCGATCGAAATCAGCATGCGCGGATCGGCGCGGCTGGCCGTGAGGCGCCCGGCAACCGGCATCATCAGCATCAGAACGAAACCCGCCGGCGAGAGCGCCTCGCCCGCCCGCTCAGCCGTATAGCCCATGCTGACTTGCAGGAATTCCGGGATCAGCACGGTGGACCCGAACAGCACCATGCCCAGCGTGAAGGAGAAGAACACGGCGGTGCCGAAATTGCGGTTCTTCAGCAGGCGCACGTCCACAATCGGGTCCTGGTGATACCACTCCCAGAGGAAGAAGCTGATCAGCACCGGCAGGCCGATGCTGAACATCACGCGGATCAGCGGGGAAGCGAACCAATCGGATTCCTGCCCCTTGTCCAGCACCACCTGGAAGCAGGCCACTCCGAGCACGATCAAGGCCAGCCCGATGTAATCCACGCGGATGCCCGAGCGGCCGCCGCCCTTGATCCACGGCGGGTCCTCCACCAGCCGCGAGGTCAGAAAGAGCGACAGCATGCCGATGGGCAGGTTGATGAAGAAAATCCAGTGCCAGTTGAAATTGTCGGTAATCCAGCCGCCCAGCGTGGGGCCGATGGCGGGCGCCACCACCACCGCCATGCCGTACAACGCGAAAGCCATGCCGCGCTTTTCGGCGGGAAACGTGTCCGCCAGAATGGCCTGCTCGGATGGCTGCAAGCCGCCGCCGCCCGCGCCCTGCAGAATGCGCGTGAAGATCAGCACCGGCAGGCTCGGCGCAATGCCGCACAGAAACGAGCTGATGGTGAACAGCATGACGCAGGTCATGTAGAAGCGCTTGCGCCCCATCACCGTGGAAAGCCAGCCCGAAACCGGCAGCACAATGGCCGCCGAAACCAGGTAGCTGGTGAGCACCCACGTCACTTCGTCGTAAGTGGCGCCCAGCGAACCCGCGATATGCGGCAGCGCCACGTTGGCGATGGAGGAATCCAGCACCTCCATGAAGGTGGCCAGCGTCACCGTGATGGCGATGAGATACGGATTGTGGGAGGGCCGCCACTCGTCGTGCGGCGTCGGTTGATCGGGCATGGCTATTGGCCGATGCGGACCTCGGGTTCCACCGACATGCCGGCGCGCAAGCGGCTGAGACCCGGCTGGTTGGGTTTGAAGCGCAGGCGGACCGGAATGCGCTGCACCACCTTCACGTAATTGCCGGTGGCGTTCTCGGGCGGCAGCACGCTGCTGACCGCGCCGGTGCCGCCGCCGATATCCTGCACGTAGCCATCGAAATCCTGCCCCAGTGCGTCCACGTGCATGCGGGCCGGCTGGTTGGGCCGCAGGCTGGCAAGCTGCGTCTCCTTGAAATTCGCGGTGACCCACAGATCGCCCGTCTGCGCGATCATGAACAACTGCTGCCCCACGGAAACCCGCGCCCCCGTTTCCGCCGAGCGCCTCAGCACGATGCCATCCACCGGCGCGGCGATATGGGTGTAGGAGAGCCGCAGTTGCGCCAGCTCCACCTGCGCCTGGGCGCTCTGGGAGTTGGCCTCCTGCGAACGGACCGCCGCCTGGCGGATGGCTACCTGCTGCGTGGCTGTCTTGCGGTATTGGGCCAGGCGGCTCTGGGCCTCCTGCACCACGGCCCTTTTCTGGTCTACCACGCGGGCGGCGGACGCCACGCTCGAACGGGAAGCCGCCACGTTGGCTGCCTGCGCTTTGGCCGCGGCGTCGATCTGATCGTATTCCTGTTGCGAAACCTCTTCGTGAGCGATGAGGATTTTGTAGCGCGCCAGGTCAGCCTGCGCTTTGGCATTGTTGGCCTCGGCTTCGGCCAGGCGCGCGGCGGCCGAATCGCGATCGTGCTCGGCGGCGCCCACTCCGGCCTCGGCGTTGGCCACGCTGGCCTCCGCGCTGCTGACGTTGGCGGTATTCTCGGCCTGCGTGATGGGCACGTTGGGTTGTTGGACGGTGACCTGGTTGCGCGCCTGGTTCGATGCCGCCTCGGCCTGGTCGAGCGCTACCTGGTAATCGCGCGGATCGAGATCCACCAGCGGCTCCCCGGCATGCACGAACTGATTCTGCTCCACGTAGACCTTGAGGATGGTGCCATCCACGCGCGAGCTGACGGGGTCGAGGTGCATCTCCACGAAGGCATCGTCGGTCGATTCGAACTGGCGGGTGTGCAGCCAATAGACCAGAACGCCGGCGGCCACCAGCAGCAGGACGAGGAAGAAGATGGTAAACGTCCGGCCGCGTCCCGCGGGAGCCCCGCCGCCTGCCCGCGGCGCCGGCAATTTCGGAGCGGTGGTGGGCGCCGGCTGATCGGCGAGCGCGGTTTCCTGTTTCCCGGTGGGGGTCATGGGCGCCTTCCTCTCAATAGATTCGGTAACGATGTTTCGGCTTCGCCGGCGGCCCGCGAAAGGTTGAGCCGGGCGAGATCCAGAGCGAACAGGCTGGATACGTAATCCGCCTCCGCGCCGGCCACCTGTTCCTCTGCCTGCACCACCTCCACCGTGTTGGCCACGCCCAGGTGGAAGCGATCACGCGCCTCGCGCAGCGTCTCGGCGGCGTAGTCGCGGTTGGAGGAGGCGAGCTGCAGTTGGCCGGTGGCGGTTTCCAGCTCGATCAGGGCCGAGCGCACCTCCTGCTCCACCTGCCCGCGCTGGTCGGCCAGTTCCGCCTGGCGCTGGTGCAGCGCCGCTTCGGCCTGCTCCACGTCCGCCCGGATCCGTCCGCCGGTCCAGACCGGGAGATTCACCGACCCGGTCACCGTAAACACGCCGTGCGTCTGCGCCGGATTCGGTCCCAGAACGCCGTAATCACCGTTGAACGAAACCGAAGGCAGGCGCTGGGCGCGGGCGGCATCCACGGCGTGCTCCGCCGCGTGTACCTGGGCCTCCGCGGCTTGCAGGTCCGAGCGGTGGGTGAGCGCCTGCTCGACGGCGGCGGCCGGTTCGGGGATGGGGATGGTGTCGGGCGTGAGCGGCTCGGTCAGGGTCAGCTCGCGGTCGAGCGGCAGGCCGATCACCCGCGCCAGCGCCAGCTTCTGCCGGCGCCAATCCGATTCCAGCGAATTCAGCCGCTGCTTCTGGGTTTGCAATTCCACCAGCGTCCGCATTACGTCAATCCTGGCGTTGGTGCCGGCCTCTTTGCGGATCAGTGCCTGGTCATACACGGCCTGCGCGTTGGCCACCTGCGCGCGTTGCGACACGATGCGGGCGGCCGTGGCCACCGTCTGCAGATAAGTCCCCGCGACGGCAATCACCACCAGCTCGCGCGCATCCTTGGCCGAGAGCTTGGAGGCCCTCTCCAGGTCCTGGCTGGCCCGCCAATTGCGGCGCGCCACGGGGTCGTATACCGATTCGCTCAGCGAGCCTTGTAACTGCGAGTAGTTGTAGGGGCCGACCACCGTGGGAATGGAGAAACCCAGCCCCGGCGGCAGACTGAATTTGAAGCCGTAGGCCGCCAGGTTGGTCTGCGCCACGGTATCGGATGCGCCCACCGAGACGTACGGCAGCAGTTGGGCCAAGGCTTGGATGCGTTGGGCGCCGGCCGCCTGGCTGGCATTGCCGGCGGCGATCATCCCCAGGTTGGTCGCGAGGCCCCGCTGGATGGCATCCGCGAGCGTCAGGGAGATCGGGCCGGGGGGCAGTTTTGCGCCCGGCACGCTGCCTTGCAGATTGCCGCCCACCTGAACGGAAGTGGTCAGCGTATCCACACCGGCGGGCGAGGTGCTTTGCTCGACGGAGACGGATCCGGCCGGGCTGGTGCGTCCGGACTGGGGCAGAAGCATGGGGCGCGCGCCACCGCTTCCCGCACTGCCGGGCGGCGCTTGGGCTAATAGCAGACTAACGGCCGCCGGAATCAGTGTGGCGAAGCACGCTGCCCGAATGAGGCGTGGCTGAAATGCGCTCACGAATCCTATTATATACATGCATGAATGTATATAATAGGCGTGTAATGCGCGATACACCTGTGGCGCGGACGCCAGGCAGGACCGATCGCCGCTGGGCGGGCGGAAAGACGGCCCGCAATAAGCACCAGTTGCGGACCGAGGCGACCCGCCGCGCGTTGCTCGATTCCGCGCGCCGCATCTTCGCCCGCGACGGCTTCGCCGCTTGCCGCATTGAAGACGTGGCCGCCGCCACGGGCCACACCCGCGGCGCCTTCTATGCTCATTTCCATTCCAAGGAAGACCTCTTCTTCGCGCTATTGGAGCAGGAGGCCGAACGGCGCGTGGCGCAGATCCGCGCCGCCCTGGCGCGCTGCCACACGGCGGAGGAACGGCTGGCTGCCTTGCGCCGGTTTTTCATCTCCCGCATCTCCGATCGCCGCTGGGCGATGCTGATGGTGGAATTCAAGCTGTACGCCGTGCGGCACCGGGAACTCCGCCCGCAACTGGCCGCCACGCACCGGCGCATCCGCGCCTCGCTCAAGATCGAAGACCTCGATGAAAGCTGCGATGAGTTGAAGAAGGCGGCCCTGGAGGCGATCCTCGCCGGATTCTCCCTGGAGCACGCTTACGATCCGCTGCGCCTTCCCAAGCGGCAGGCCATGGAGATCCTGGGCGCGCTGTTCGACGCCCTGGTGCCGGCGCACGCGAGTGGCGGCCGCGCCAAGGCAGGATCGTAGTGCAGACGGACTCTCTGGCGGGATCGGAAAGGGCCGGACCTTTCATACGGCCGGACGCGGGCCCGGGGCCGCTCATCTGAGCGGCTAATCCGCCGGTAAGCACCTGATTCCATGCGCGCTCGCATTCCGGCCACCGCTCAGGTTGAGCAGTCCGGCCCGGCCGCGCGGCGCACGCGCACGCAATCGACAGCCAGCGGCGCCTACTGCACCACAATCGCTTGGCGGGGGAAGGAGAACTTGCGGCCCACCTCGTCCATCACGTTGAGTTGGCAGGTGTACCGGCCCGGCGCCAGGGTCTTCAGGGGCACTTGAATCTCCACCGGGACCGCGTTCGGCCGCGTGGTGGCCACTTCCCGGGCTTCCACCGGGCTGGCCTGGAAGGCCTTCATGCCCTTATCGTTGAACAGGCTCATGCTGACCGCGACCTTGCGCAGGCTGTGGGCGGCCGGGTCGGGCGCGGCGTCGTACACATCGAAGGTGATGTAGAGATTCTGGCTGCGCCGGAAGACCTTGGTAATGTTGGGCACCAGCTTATCGTCGCCGAACATCAGGGGACTCGATTGCAGCGTCTTCCGGTTGCCTTTCTCGGCTTCGCCCACCGCGGCTTTGAGGGGTTCCTTCTGGCTGCTCCAGATCACCGAACTGGTCTTCAACTGCATCGAATCGGCGGCCAGGTCGGGCACCACAAACCGGTAGTCGAAGGTGCCCATCTTGCCCGACTGGTTCTCGCGTACCAGCATCCGGATGCGGTACCGGCCTGGTTCCAGGGTGCAGCCGGCATCGTAATGGAAATTGCGCGTGGCCAGCCGCTCCTTATCGCCCGCGTCCAGTTTCACTTTGATGTAATCGCGGAAAGTACTCACCACCGCCTTGCGCTCGTCCATCACGTTGCCGACGAAATCGAACTCGGTCTCCCCGCCGGCGCCCTTGGCCGCCAGGGCGATCAGGGAGCCGGGGATCTTCACCGAAACCGGCACATAATAAGCCGTGGGCGAGATGCGGAAGTAATCCACCTCCAGCGCCAGGGGCAGGTCGGTCGCCGGGTCCGCCGCCGAAAGTGCCTGCTGCAGCGCCATCTCTTTATCCGCCCCGGTGAACTTACCCCAAACCTTGTTAGCGTAGTAACCCTGGCGGAAATCCAACTTAGCCGCTATGTCGCTCTTCAGCTTCACGGTAATCTTGCGGTACTTACCGTCCAGCGCGGTATTGGTGGTGTAATATCCCAGAATGTAGTAACTGCGGAACTGCTGCTGCGCCTGCACGATGCCCAGGCTCAGATCGTTGCTGTCCAGAAATACCTTGCCCCCGGTATCCGCCGCCAGGGTGGCCAAGGTCTCCTGCGAATCGTTGATGCTGGCCCGCTGGGCGTTGTATTGCGAGCCGTTGAAGATCCCGCTGCCGCGCGAGGCTCCCTTGCTGGCGGCGCCGCCGGGAGGGTCGGCCATCAGCCCGCGCGCGTCGATCGGGTAAATAGCCACATTCGATTTCACCGCGGCGTTAATCGAAGCTTCCAACTGGGCCTGGTTATCGACCCCGGTCTTGCTGATGCCGCCCGTCACATACACCAGCACTTTCTTCTCCGGCAGCAGGGCCAGCTTATGTACGGCGTCCTCAATGGCCGCCAGCTTGCGGTCGGTATTGAAGATATTGAACTCGGTCTCGTCCGCCACGAACGCCGCGCCGGTATCTTCTTCGTTGGAATCGCCGGTGTCGGCCACGTCGGCCAAGTCGGTCTGATCGCCGATGGGCAGGTTTTCAATGACGCTCTTCAGTTGCGCCCGGTCGGCCGTGAAATCCGATTTCACCTGCACGGTGGTGGTGAACAGCAGGATGGCCATCAGGTCCGATTCGGTCATCTGGCTGTCGATGAACTTCAGCGTGGCATCCTGGGCGCGGAGCTCATCCGGAACCGCCATGTTCGAAAAATCGTAGAACAGCACCAGCAGGCGCTTGTCGTGATATTGCACCTTGCCCGGTCCCTCGGTGGTGATCATCTTCTTGGGATCTTCGGGCAATTCCAATTGGCTGTCGAGAGTGGGCGGGGGCGGAGGCGGTTCGGCCTCCATGGCCAGCTTTTCGTGCTCGAAGACGGCGACCTTCTGCGGCTTGCCGTCCTCCCACACCGCGAAATCCTTTTCCGTCAGGTTGTCGATGGTCTGCCCCGTCTTGGGGTCCTTCACGGTCACATCGACAACCACCAGGTTCGAGGTGGTGCTGAACTTCACGCCGGTCCCGGCCTGCAAGGGGACCTCCGCCTGTTTCGCCGCGGGAGTTTTCGCCGGCGGCTGCTGCGCCATCGCGGCAAGCACCAGCAAAGCTAATAGGCCATGGATTCGCATAGGATTAATCTCTAAAAGTTAAACCGCAGCAGCAGCGTCACCGTGCGCGTCCCCGATGCGCCGGTGGCCAAGCCGTAAGTCGACGAATTTACCTGCGTGCCGAAGTTCGTAATTTGCACGTGGTTGAACACATTATTCGCCGATAGCCGCAATTGCAACTGCCTCCGCGAATCGCCGAACCGCCAGGCGCGGTTGAGCGCCCCGTTCAGGCTGATCAGGGCCGGTCCGGTGATCGTATCCACTCCGGCATCCCCGTACTGGCCGGCAGGCGGCAACTCGAAGGCGTTCGGGTTGAAATAGGGATTGCCCCCACCGAAAATACTCAGCCCGGTGGCTTCCGCACGCAACTGGCCGATCACGGCCGATTTGCCGGTACTGTTCACATACGGGATGGTGGCTGTCAGCGGATTACCCGAGTGATAGGTGAAGGTATTCTGCCAGGTCCAACCGGAGAAGGCATGCGTCTTCCACCCGCCGTTGCGCCACAGCCCATGGATGCCTACCGGCGAGGACACTAAGGTGGTGAGAGAAATCGCGTTCTTCTGGTTGAAGCTCGAAAGGCCGCGCTCGGCGCTGATATCCTGCCAGTTCTGGGCGATCGTCCCGCTGCCGCCGCCGGTGAACGACGAAGCGTCGTCGATGGATTTCGAAAGTGTGTAGAGCAACATCGCCGACATGCCCCGCGAGAAGCGCCTGGTGAGCCGGACTTGCCCCGAGTGGTAGATCGAGTTCCCCGTATCCGTCTCGTATTCGAAGCCGGTGGCGCTGCCGATGGAAGATTGATAGCTGCCGTTGGGCAAAAGGGAGACCAGCGGTCCCGCTCCGGTAATAGCCCCGGGAGGCAACACCGCGCCGGGCGGGTAGCTATTGGGCACGAACAGTTCGTCGAGGCGGGTTCCCTTGGTGCCGACGTATTCCAGTTCCACCAGCAGGTTCGACGGCAGCGTCTGTTGAAGGGCCGCCACCCAGGTCTGGGCGTAGGCCAGCTTGTAATTGGGATTGATGGCGTAAGTATTGCTGGTCTGGTCGGGCTGCGAGGGCAGGCCCGTTTCCATCGTCAGGGGATCGCTCAGCGTGGTGCTCAGGGATCCGGTGGTGGCAAACGGGGGTTGCGCCGCCATTTTGGCGGCCATCTGCGAGTACGACGACCCGCTGAAGAAAATGCTGTAGCCCAGCCGGATGACGCGGCTATGCTTCTGCGAAGGCCGCCACGCCAGGCCCACACGCGGGGAAAAGTTGTTCTTATCGGGGTTCAACAGGCTGGCGGGATAAGGGGCGCCGAAATCCCCGTTGGGAGATCCCGGCCAGACAATGGCGGCCTCGGTCATGGCCGAGTTGACGTCCACGTTAGCCAGGTGCCCGCGCAGTTCGGTATACGGCGTAAAGTATTCCCAGCGCAGCCCCAGGTTCAGGGTAAGCCCGCGGCTGACCCGGAAATCGTCCACACCGTAGATGTTCCACGCCTGGCCCCGGAAGTAATTGTTCGAGTTGCCAATGCGCAGCGAGGTGGATTGCGGATAGCCCAGCAGGAAATCGGCGAAATCGAAGCCGGTGTTGGGAATCAGGGTGCCGCTCGAATCGTACCCTTCGGTCAACAGGCCGCTGAATGAAAACGCCCCGCGCGAGTTGGCGTAGGAGAGCGCATTCTGCTGCATCCGCCGGTAGCCGAAACCCAGGCTGAAATTGTGCTTGCGCTTGTACACCCACGTCACGGTGTCGGTAAAGTTGGTGGTCTGGTTGCGGTTGAGCGAGGCGGTGCCGTCCGAAAGGCTGCCGAAATTGGTGAAGGAAAGGTTGGGCGGGCCGTAATCCAACGGCGTCTCATCCGGCCCCACGATGCCCAGATCGCCCTCGATATTGCTTTTGTTGGCGAAAAACGGGGTCGCCTGGCTTACGCTGCGGCTGAAAGCCAGGCTGGCATTGTTGTTCAGCCGCGCCCGGAAAGTGTGACGCCAGTTCACCGTGGAACTCAAACCGTATCCGCTGCTGGTGTCCTTGAAGCCGAAGAGCTGTTCACTGGTGGAATGGTTTCCGCTGTACTGCTGGTTGACGTTCAGCGTGTCCTTGGCGGTAAGCGGCCCGTTCAGCCGCAGGCCGATGGCGTTGCTGACGCTGGGCGTGGTCGGGGTGATGGTGTAATTCTGGACCACGCCGGTGAACATGGGGTCCGGGAAGTATTGCAGCAGAGCCGCTGAGGCCGGGTTGAACCGGTTGGTGGGGATGATGTTGCCGGGGAAAGGCGACTGGCCCAAGGGATCGTAGATGGTGATGGGATTATTGCGGACCGTGGCGCCCGAGAAATCTCCGTCGCGTTCCGCCAGCGTAGGCACAGCGGCCGTAGAATAGCTGCCGTTCTTCGTAAGATTGTCCTGCAAGGTCAGGTAAACGAACCACTTGTCATTGGTCACCAGTTTGGGGATGCGCACCGGCCCGCCGATGTTGAAAGCGATTCGTTCGGAACCGGCGTAGGGCTTGTGGACGGATTCCCCGTTGAGCGAGAAAGGCGCCGCGTTGAGCGCCGAATTAGTCACTGTGACCGCCAGAGATCCCGTATAGGCCGGCTGGACCCGCCGCCGGTTGCCGAACTGCGCAAATTGCCCGTTGAAGGGACCGCGGCCTCTTCCGCCCCGGCCGCCGAAGCCGCCGCCGCCGCCGCGCCCACCCCGGCCGCCGCCACCACCACCTCCGCCGCGGCCACCGCCGCCTCCGCCACCGCCCGGTCCGCCGAAGCCTCCGGGTCCGCCGCCGCCCGGTCCAAATCCACCGCCATTATCCAGTCCAAAACCGGCATTCACGCCGGCTGCTCCAAAGCCGCCCATGCCGATGGCATCCGCGCCGCTCACATTGAAGCCGGCCGCTGCCAGGCTGATGGCCATATCGGAACCGGGCCCACCGGGACCTCCCAGGCCACCGCGTCCGCCGCGCCCACCCCGGTCGCGCATCGCCTGCTCATCGGCGGCCGCGGCCAACCCGCCGCTCTGGCTGCCGTTCACCAGGAAGGATTCGGCCGAATCGGCATTGGCCACTTCCGGCAGATTGTCGGCCGTGGCGAGCGCTTGCGCGCCTTCATCGGTGGCGGTCACCTGCACGGATTGGAAGTTCGGATTCTGCCCCTGCTGCTGCTGGCCGCCGCGACCGCCGCGACCATAGCCGCCCCGGCCGTAACCGCCGCGACCCTGGCCGCGACCACCGCGCCCGTTGTTGTTGGCCGAGGCTGTGGCCGGCCGCGGACCGCTGGATGACGTTGCGGTTCCCGCGGTTCGCGCCGTTTGCGCCCCGGCCGCGGGGGCCGTGGCTGCGGTCGCCGTGGCCGGACTGGCGCCGGTTCCCGCACCCGCTGAAGCACCCGCCGCTGGGGGCGCCGGAGCCGGTACGAGCGGCGGTCCCTGACCGTAGCGCGGCACATCCAGTGTCCAGTCTTTATAGCTGGGCTGCGGCCCAACCATCACTTTGGCTTTCGACGAAACGAAGCCAAACATGTCCACCTGAATTTCCCATTCGCCGGGGGTCAGGTCCAGGGTATAGCGCCCGTTTTCATCCGTATAGGTAACGATTTTGGCTCCGCCGTTGCGCGCCGTGACGGTGGCTCCGGGGATGAACTGATCCGCTGCCCGCACCGAGCCGCTCTGCTCGGTGGCAGAGAGGAGGCACGGAAACAGCACAAGGAGAGGCAGAAAAAGACGCATGACGAGCTATATTAATGATTGAGTTCCGGGCAGCCTTAGTTCGCTTTTTTCGCCGCCCTGGCCCCCGCCACCGGGTTCTCCATCTCAGCTTAAGATGCTTTCCGGAGGCCCCAATGTTACAGCT
>DATJRE010000143.1:0-5411 GCA_035505095.1 Bryobacteraceae bacterium
GAAGGCCGGCCGCTCACCACCCGCAGCGTCTTCGAGCCGTTCTCCATGCCCGACCGCATCACTATCTTCCAGGGACCCCACGAGCGCCTGGCCCCCAATCCCGAGCAATGCGCCAAGCTGGTAGAGGACACCGTCTGGCACGAGGTGGCCCATTATTTCGGAATGGACGAACGGCAGGTGCGCGCCGCGGAGCGCCGGCGCCGTTAATCACGGCACCTTATGAACCGCTCCTTTACGAAGGCTTAGTGGTCGTCGCCATCGTCGTCCGGATCGGTCGCCTTTCGCTTATCGTGCAGGAAGAATTCGGCGGTTTTCGGGGCACTTATGGTGACGAATGTACGCGGGGAGCGGGTGAGGTCGTAAAAGCCCGTCAGATCGTTGGTGGCGCGGCTGTCGGCGAAATTGAGCGCGCCTTCGGCGATCCCGAAGTTGTGTTCCACAAACCGCAGGATGCTGCCGAAGTCGTGCCGGTCGTTGTTGATGTAGCCGGTTGGAGTGTAGGCGGATACAAATAAGAGGGGAACCCGGAAACCATACTGATAGTCGCCCTCGGGCTGGGCGAGAAAGCTGGGACTTACATGGTCGTACCAGCCTCCCCAATCGTCCCACGTTATGAGAATGGCCGTGTCCAGCCAATAGCCGCTGTGATTGTCGCACGTGCTGCTATTGCCGATGGCATTGACGATGGAAGCCACCCAGGATGGACCGCCGCCGTCGTTGGCTCGGGCATGATCGGAATTCGCCCCCGTAGGAATCACCCAGGTGAGGGAACGCAAGTTACAGTTGGCAATGTCACTGAGGACATCGGCCGGCTTCAAATCTACGTTGGCCGACCAATCCGGACCCGCGCACTTCCCGCCTGGACCGGTGGACTGGCAGATATGCTGGATGGCGTTGGGAGCCGTCCAGATGGATCCTGCACTGGGAGTGTAGTACCTCCACGTTAAGCCGGAAGTAAGGATGTCGGGAACGGTAGAATGCTCGAAACACGGATAAACCTTCTGGTTTTCTCCGGTGGGGTCGATTAAAGCAACGGTGGTGTCGGCGGTGGCGATGCATCCGGCGGCCGTGCTGGTTCCCGCCACTCCCGAATTTGACATGTTTTCGGCGGCAAAAATGCCCGCGGCATCGTCGGCGGCACTGGGCGCGGATGTTCCCCCAAAAATAAACTGGTGAGCAGGGAAACTGGGACCCTGGTTGGTTTGGAACATGTAATTAGCCCACCCGTATTGCGTCGCCATCTGGAGATACGGTGTTACCTCATTGGTGGAGTTATTGACGTAACGGAACTGCGGCTTGGCTGCGCACTTGCCCGAGCACTGGACATCCGCTGAGCCATCCATCCTACAGGCGCCCGTCAGCGGCTCCTGATCGCACTGCGCAACGAATGCGGAGTGGGCATGGCTGAGGTCATACTTATTGGCCAGGGGCACGGAGCCGGGCTGAGTTACGCCGGTCGAAGAGTTCTTGTCCAGCCAGTTAGTCGTCTGGATATTGTATTGCGATGAATTGGGCGCCGTGCTACAGGACACGGACGAACCGAATGGGGCAGAGCATAACCCCTGGAATAGGTTATCGGGAGTACGATTCTCCTGAACGATCACAACGATGTGCTGAAAATTGGGGGCTTGGGCAGCGGCGAGGAACGCTCCGATCCCGGCCAGGAGCAAGCTCTTTACTGCCGGGCGGCAAAAATCATATCGTTTCACATTCGGCTGAACCCGACGCGAGCGGCGGAGTTGCGGACCCCGCCGCCCGGTTGGTAGAAAGCGGTGCGCCGGTGCCGCTACCCTTACCGCAAAAAGCCTACGGGACCCGCTCGAAGGTAATCAGTGTACTGTCGAAATCGCCCCCCAACCGCAGATCGATTCCCCGATTCATCAGGAAATCACCGCTGACCGTATCGAGGCTGCCCGCCAGCTTGCGGTCGATCGTCTTCACCCGGTACACAGCGTTCCCGTCGAGTCCGGACAGCCTCACTACCGGGGGAGGGTATCCGAAATCCTGCGCGCTGCGAAAGGCGAACAGAACCGCTTGCCGCCCGTCCTCAGACACGTATTCGTTGGCGGAAAAGGTCCCGGCGCCCGGTGAAAACAGCCGGTAGAGCTTTCCCTGCTGCACGGTGGTTCGAATGGATTTGTACAACTCCACCATCCTGGTGGCCAAGGCCATGTCGTTGTCCGTCCACTTGTTCAAATTCCCTCCGATGCCCAGCGATCCCATCATGGCCACCAGAAAACGATATTGGAGCGGTGTGGAGCGGCCATTGAAATTGGGCACATCGGTCACCCAGGCCATCATGGCCTTCGGCGTATAGGCGTAGCTGAACCCTTCCTGAATGCGCAGGCGGTCGAAGGCATCGGTGTTGTCGGAGGTCCACACCTCATCGGTTCTGCTGAGGATTCCCAGGTCGACGCGCCCGCCTCCGCCGGAGCAGGATTCGATTTCCAGCTTGGGATGCTTGCGCCGCAGCCGGTCCATAATGTCGTACACGTTGCGCGTGTAGGCCACCCATAGTTCCTTCTGCTGCGCGACCGGCGCCTCCGGCCAGCCCGGCTCCGAAAAGTTGCGGTTCATGTCCCATTTCAGAAAGGCGATTTTCGGATTCTCCACCAGCAGCCGGTCGAGCGCCTCAAAAATGTAATTCTTCACATCGTCCCGAGCCATGTTGAGCACAAGCTGGTTGCGTGCCTCCGTGCGCGGGCGATCCGGAAAGTGCATGGCCCAGTCGGGATGCTGCCGGTACAGGTTACTGTCGGGGTTGACCATCTCGGGTTCCACCCACAGTCCGAAATCCATCCCCAGCGAATTCACGTAATCGATCAGCGGGCCGAGGCCGTGGGGGAATTTCTGGCGGTTTACGGTCCAGTCGCCCAGGCCGGCGTGGTCGTTGTTGCGGGCCCCGAACCATCCGTCGTCCATCACGAAGCGTTCCACACCCAGCTTGGCGGCTTTGGCAGCCAGGGCCTTCTGCCCCTCCTCGTTCACGGCGAATTCGGTGGCCTCCCAGGAGTTGTAGAGCACCGGCCGCGGCCGCGCCGAGACGCCCCCTGGCATGATTTCGGTCCGCTCGAAGCGATGCAGGATGCGCGACGCTTCGCCGAAACCACCGTCGGTGAAGCCGGCGTAAAAAGGCGGCGTCTCCAGCGTCTGCCCCGGCGCCAGCGGGTAGCTGAAGTCGAAGGGGTTGAACCCGCCGGTCACCCGCACCTGCTGGTGCGCCGTCTGTTCGATGGAGAGCCGCCAGTTGCCGCTCCATCCGAGGGCGCCAAACCACACCCGGCCGTGCCCTTCGTCAGCCTGCCCCTCGTCAATCGCGAACCAGGGATTGGCCTGGTGGCTGGTGCTGCCGCGCCGGCTTTCGATCACCTTCATTCCCGGGTGGACCGGTTCCCGGTTGATCTGCCACTCGCCCGCCCAGCGTCCGGAAAGATAGGTCAGCCGGTATCCCTCGCCGCGCGGCAGATTCCACGCTCCCGATTGAGCGCTTTCGAGCGTCAGCGGCTGCCTGGTGCCGTTGCGGATCAGCGCGCTCTTGCGAATCACGCCGGTCTCCGGGAACACCTGGTACCGGAGCGTCACGCCGAGATCGTAGCCGATGTCTTTCAGTTCAATGCGCAGCGTGTTGCCATCGATGGTGTATGACACGTAATGCAGCACCAGGTCGCGCACGCCATCCGGCAGAGTGACCTTCAGGCACGGCTCGATGTAGCGTCCGCCGCCCCAGCCCGGATATTCCTGCGGCGTGGTATTGCCGCTGTTATCGAAAGAAGCCCACTCCGGGTTGGAGTGCGCCGCCTGGAGATCGTCGTCCCGCCACAGCCGCTTCCCCCAGTACATGGATTGCAGCTCGTTCTTCTCGTTGACCCCGATTACGTAGGAGACCGGCCCCGCCTGCAGATGCCACAGCTTCCTGGCTGCGACATAACGGATCTCAGCGGATCCGGCGAGTGGGAAGAGGCTTAACAGGACGGGCACGGCCAATCGGATATTCACCCCACCATCCTATTCGATGGCACGGGGCGAGACAACGTTCTTTCCGATCCAAAGGAGTAGAATTATTGCTTGAAAGGTACAGCACTAAGACTTCAAGTCCCGCGTCCGCCCGCCCGGAACTCGGCACTGGGGAAGGCGTCTATTCGTCATATGCTTGCCAGCGTGATCGTCCTTTTCGTCGTTCCTCGCATGCGGGAGTTGCGATCGGGCAGGGCCACCACTTCACTTCCCGAACAGGTGATAGGCTGTTTGACTGACTGACCATGAAGCTCGTCCGTTCTGCCTGGGCAACATGCGCAGAGTTGACGCTGGCCGGGAGGATAGTGTGCTATGGCTCCTTTTCGGTCGTTAGCCTCGTACTCCTTCTTCTGCTGGGATCTCAATCGCTTTGGATTCGCGGTCTTGGGTGGTCAGACTTGGGCCTGCGTCGGGCCGCCGCCGTTTGGTACTTCCGTACCATCCCTGGCGGGGCCTGCCGAGGGAGGTGGATAGTAGCCTGCGAAGCACGAACACGATCCTACACCAGACGCCCGCCCCAGGGCAAGAAGCGTTCAATCCACGCCGGCAGCACTTGAACTTACACACGCGAAGCGTCCGCCGCGCCAGCGGCTCACTTGAGAGAGGGATTCCCGAAACCACCCACTTTCGATACTCGATGCTGCCCTGGTCGGATCCTCCGGTGATTGCGTTTCTGCGAATCGCCGCGGCGCTGCGATGCGCGCCCAATATCGCGTCCGAGCCGCGCTTCCGGGCATTTTCTCCGCGCTACGAAGCCCCGGGATAAATCGCCGCGCCCCTCCGAGGCGTAATGGTGCGGGCATTTCAGGCTGTGCATTCTCTGATTGCGGCGCATTGAGCGGGACCTCGATCGCGGAGGAATCCTTAGAACAGTGAGGTCCGAGAAGAATAGCAAGGATCGCCCGATCTCGCCGACCCTTCAACGTCTGTCCGTCTGGCGCTCGCAATAAGCTCCGGCACTGATCCGCCGTCAGCCAATTCCCCAGGCGGACTTCGAACTTCTTTGCTCCCTTTACCCGCTGAATGCCGGCGGCCAGTTCCGGACTGAGCAAACCACAGTCGGCGGCTTCGAACGAAAGGCGCCGCACGGCTGCCAAGCGAAGGTTGATAGTAGACGCGGAATGCCTCCAATGGCAGTCCATATTCCATGATTACCGCCGATCTCAACGGCGACGGCAAACTCGATCTGGTAGCCCTCACCGGCGACAATCATTTTAGTTTGGGCGGCACAGCGGCTCTGCTTGGCAAGGGCGATGGCACATTTCAGCAGGTAATGGTCTATCCGATCACCACCCTGGGCTATCCGGAAGCGCCGGTATTCGTGACGCGGTGGTGGAAGTTGGTGGAAAGGTTAGCGAAATAAATTTAGCTGGGGCGTGACTCTCCGTGACTCTCCC
>DATJRE010000144.1:0-3977 GCA_035505095.1 Bryobacteraceae bacterium
TTCTCCGCGCTTCCTCCGCGCCCTCCGCGTCTCCGCGGTGAACGGGCCCCGCCCCCCGCGGCGAACCCGTGCCCACTGCTTACCTCCCAGGCGCCGGGTTAGCCCCCGTCAGCCCCTGGTTCGCGGTCTTAGGATCGTAGCGCGGATTCACCGCCGGCATGCTGGCATGCACGGATTCGCGCCACTGCGCTAGCATGCCGCGCAGTTGAGCGGCCCGCCGCGGGTCGCGGGCAGCCAGGTTGTCGCGCTCGCCCAGGTCGCGGGCCAGATTGTAAAGTTCCAGGTGCCCATCCTCGAAGAACTCGATCAGCTTGTAATCGCCCGCACGCACGGCTCCGCTGGGCACGCCGCCCTGGTTGCTGTAGTGCGGGTAGTGCCAGTAGAGCGCAGGGCGGTGCAGGGTGGCGGCCCCGCGCAGCAGGGGCACCAGGCTGATGCCGTCCACGTGCCACCGCGGGTCCACTTGCAGGCCGGCCATCTCCAGCATGGTGGGAAAGAAATCGATGCTCGATACCGGCACATCGCACACGCTGCCAGCCCGCGTCACGCCGGGCCAGCGGATGAACATCGGCTCGCGAATTCCGCCCTCATACAGGTGTCCCTTTCCGGCGCGCAGCGGGAGGTTGGACGTCACCGGCCGTTTGCTGGCTCCTTCGTAAACCAGGCCGCCGTTATCGGACATGAAAATCACCACCGTGCGGCCGGCCAGCCCTTCGTCGTCCAGTTTCTTGAGAATGCGGCCAACGTTATCGTCCAGGCTGGAAATCATGGCAGCGTAGACGGGGTCGTGCTGCGGGTTGGCAGGGTCGGCTTTGGCGCGAAAGCGTTCCACCAGCGCGGGCCGGGCCTGCTCCGGAAGGTGGACGGCGAATTCCGGCAGATACAGGAAGAAGGGGCGCGACCGGTTGGTTTCAATGAACTTCTGCGCCTCGATGGTCAGGCGGTCGGTCAAGTAGTCGTCCTTGGTGCCGCCCTGTAAATTGGGCAGATCGAAGGGGCCGAAGTACGAGGCGGGCTGGCCTCTGGCGGTGCCGGCCACGTTGAGGTCGAAGCCGTGCTTATCGGGGTAGAACGGAGGCCCGCCCAGGTGCCATTTGCCGATGCTGGCGGAGGCATACCCCAGCGGCTTGAGTGCCTGGGCGATGGTCACTTCATCGAGCGGGAGTTCCTGGTGGAAGGTCGGGGAAATCAAGCGCGCGGTAGGCCAGGGGGCGCGCCCGGGTATCCAATCGGTGAGGCCGAGCCGCGCCGGATATTTGCCGGTCAGGATGCTGGCGCGCGTAGGCGAACAGACCGGACAGGCCGCGTAGGCATTCGTGAAGCGTACCGATTGGCGGGCCAGGGCATCCATATGCGGCGTTTCGTAGAAGGTGCTGCCGTAGACGCCCAGGTCGCGCCAGCCCATGTCGTCAATCAGGATGAACAGGAAATTGGGCGGGGCTGCCGGCGGCTGCGGAGGATGCGGAAACGCTGCGCGGGTGAAAACGGCGGAGCCGGCGGCAAGGGCCAGAAAGCGGCGGCGCGTGGTCGCCAGCGGCAAGTGGGTAGTGGGCACGATGGAGGAATATCAGATTTCCACCAACCGGGCAAGCAGGTGGCCGCCGCGTGCCTGCGCCCCAGTCATAATGAAGGCTCGTCCGAGGTCGAGTCCACAAAGGAGCCCTTACGACATGTTACGCGCATCGGTGAATCTCTTGCTGGCCTTTTCGATTGCCGGATATGCCCTTGCCCAGGGCAGTCCGGCTGCGTCCCAGCCTGGCGCGGACGATGCCGCTCTCATGCGGCAGCAGGTCGCGGAGTTGAGCGCCCTGGTCCACCAACTGCAAGCCCGCGTGACGAACCTGGAAGAGAAGCTGAAGGTCGCCGGCGACTCCGCTCCCGTTGCGGCTACCGCTTCCGCCGCTGCTACTCCTGCCACTCCCGTTGTCGCCGCGATCCAAAATGTTCCGGTGCCGCCGGCCCAGGCGGCATCCGCCGGCAACCCGCAGCCGGCGGCGGCCAGCGCTCCCGCCATTGAATCCGGCATCCTGCGCGGCACCACCGTCAATTTCGCGGTCGATGCATACTACGGCTACAACTTCAACAATCCCATCGGGCGCGTCAACCTTCTCCGGGCGTACGACGTGAGCAGCAACGCTTTCAGCTTGAATCAGGCCGACGTGGTCTTGGAGAACGCTCCCGACGTGGCCAGTGGCAAACGTTTCGGCGTGCGGCTCGATCTGCAGTTTGGACAAGCCACCGAAACCCTGCAGGGCAACGCCTCCAATGAACCCCGTCCGGACGTCTACCGCAATATCTTCCAGGTCTACGGAACTTACATCGCGCCAATCGGCAGCGGACTAACCATTGACTTCGGAAAATGGGCCAGCGCCATCGGAATAGAGGGCAATTACACCAAGGACCAGATCAATTACTCGCGCTCGTTTTGGTTCGACTTCCTGCCTTTCTATCACATGGGCGCGCGGGTGAGTTACAAGGTGAACGACGCGCTGACGCTGAACTATTGGATTGTCAACGGAACCGATCAAACCGAGCCCACCAACGGATTCAAAGACGAATTGGGCGGGCTGAATCTCCAGCCGCACAAGAACGTCGCCTGGACCATCAATTACTACCTGGGAATGGAGCACCCCGATTTTGAGTATCTCCCCGGCTCGACAGAGCCGGGCCTACCTGAACAGCAGGGAACCCCGTTCGTACCGATTCCCAATCCGCCGCATGGCAAGCTACATATTTTCGACTCCTACGTGACCTGGACGGCGACTCCCAAACTCACGTTCGCGGCGGAGGGCGATTACGTGATTCAGCGCCTCTATACCAGCTCCGCGTCTTTCCATACCGATGGCGGCGCGTTATACGCCCGCTATCAACTGGGGCCACGGATCGCCCTGGCAGCCCGGTCCGAATACCTCTCGGACCGCGGCGGCCTCTTCACCGGCACTACTCAGGCCGTCAAGGAAACCACCATCACCCTGGAGCAGAAGATGGCCGAAGGGTTCCTGCTGCGCGAGGAGTGGCGCCGGGACTTTTCCAACCACGCCTACTTCCTCACCAACATGCTGGGCATTCTCAAAACGGAGCAGAACACCGCCACGCTGGGGATTGTCTGGTGGTTCGGAGCCAAGCAAGGGGTCTGGTAACCCCGACTCCCGGCCCTTGCGCCCGCCCGGCTAACCAAATTCTGAGTAGAACGTCTACCCGGTGTGGCCCGATTTTGGGTAGAATGTCTGCTGACGCCTATGCCGAACGATTCCGACCGCATCCAACTGCTGCAAGGCACTCTGGACATGCTCATTCTCCGCACGCTGTTGTTTGGCCCCGCGCACGGACATCAGATCGCCAAGCACATCCAGCGGACCACCGAAGACCTGCTGCAAATCGAGCATGGCTCGCTCTACCCGGCGCTCCACCGCCTGGAGCGCAAAGGCTGGATTGCCGCCCGATGGGAGCCGGCCGGCAAGGATCTGAAGCGCGAATTCAAGTATTACCGGCTCACCGCCGCCGGCAAGAAACAACTGGTGGCCGAGGAATCCAAATGGAAGAAGCTGACCGGCGCGGTGGCCCGGATCATGTGGCCGGCGGAGGAAAGTTGACATGCGCTGGGGGCGGCGTAAAGAACGGGAGCGCGACCTGGAGCGCGAAATCCGCTCCGATCTGGAACTGGAGGCCGAAGAACGGTGCGACAGCGGCCTCTCGCCCGAAGAGGCCCGCTACGCCGCCCGGCGAGCTCTCGGCAACGTAACTTGGGTGCAAGAGGAGGTGCGCGAAATGTGGGGATGGACTTACCTGGAGACGATCTGCCGGGATCTGCGTTTTGGCGCGCGCCAACTTCGTAAGAATCCTGGATTCACAGTCACGGCTGTATTGACGCTGGCCTTGGGCATCGGGGCAAATACCGCGATTTTCAGCCTCGTCAATGCCGTCTTGTTGAAGTCTTTGCCGGGTGTCCAGACCCCCGACAATCTGGTCCTGTTTAG
>DATJRE010000145.1:0-12515 GCA_035505095.1 Bryobacteraceae bacterium
GCCGGCCCGCCCGGCGATTCCACGCTCCGGGCCGCCTTTGATCGTCTTCAGGCCGAGATCAACCGCTGCTGCGAGGAGGAAAAACTCATCGCCTAAAACCTGACTCATTTACATTACAATTTCTTGGGTAAGGACTCTAGCGTGATGAAACGCGCGCAGAGAAAGGGGCTACGCTGCGAAACGCCTTGCCCGCGGTTCAGTCGATCCGCGGCGCAGGAATCGCAAGCGCTCAGATAGTTTCGGTCACCGGACCTCTCAACGGCGGAGTTTTGGCTTAGCGACGGCCAGAATTTTGTCCAATCTTTGGGGTCCACTTCAGTTGGCCAGCTCGAAAGGACTCTAACGCATGGTGTTAAACAGAACCCTCCCAGGAAAACAGACCGCGCTTGTCGCGGCCGTACTCTACGCGGCCGTATGGTTGGGCGGTGCGCTGCCATTGTGCGCCCAAAGCTCACCTGGTGCAACAGAACCGGGCCAAGTCCAGCCGTTCAATCTCGAGCGGGATATCCCCACGGAGCGACTTCTTGTCCCCGGTTTGGTGGGTTGGTGGCCTTTCGACGAAACAGAAGGGCTGGCTGCGCCCGACGCCGCAGGATCGAATGATGGCCGTCTGGTGGGCTTCGCAACGCCGCAGTGGGTACAGGGTCAACTGGGCCGCGCCCTGGAATTCGACGGAGCCGGCACGAACGTGGTGGTCATACCGAATGCGCCGGCGCTGAACCCGGCGGGTCAGATCACGCTCAGCGCCTGGATCTACTCGTACACGGTTGGAAGCGAGCATCCGGAGACCATTGTCAGCAAGGCCGTCGGCGAGGATACTCAGTATTCGCTCGCAATCGAGCGCGGAGGGGTGATCCGGTTTACGCTGGGCGCATCCAGCCTGAGCACCACAACGAAAATCGCGCCGAACTCCTGGACGCACGTGTTGGCGAGCTTCGACGGAGAAACCATGCGGATGTACTTCAACGGACAAGCGGATCCGAACGTATTGGGCCATTCAGCCCCGATCGCCGCAACCGAAGGCGAGGTTCTGATAGGGTCCACCGCGAACGCGGACGAGCCGGACACTTTTAACGGCCTCATTGACGAGGTGCGCATTTACTGGTTGGGGCTGAATTTTGCATCGGTGACCAACCTCTTTAACCAAGGCATTCATAGCTCCAACGGCCAAATTGAAAGACGCATCAGCACCGTGAATTACGGCGATCAGTACAGCGTGAATTCCGGGGCGGCGTCTTACGTAGGGCCGGAGGTGGTTTCCTGGTGGCGCGCCTGGCAGGCGTCCATCGAAACCGGCCCTTTTCCTCCTGGGTCGCTCTGGGCAGCGGCATGCAAGGCGCCGATCGACGTGACGGGTAAGCTCCTCACGTGCTTTCTGCAGAGAAATCCGAATATCGCCGGCGCCATTCTCTGGCGGCAGGCCGGCTCACAGCCTCAAACGGAGACCGACCTCACATGGTCCCAGTGGGACGCCCAATCCAAGAAAGATCTCGCGGAAGCGTTCTATTACGCCTTTGAGTGGATGAATGGCGGGATACAGTCATTCAATGGATACAACCTGGTGGATCCTCCGGTCAACCAGTTCACGCAGCCCGATGCGGCTCCGGCCATCACCGAATTCGATCCACAGGCCGCCTGGAACCTCTATGTGAACACCATCGCGCAGAGCCTGGCGGTGGAGATTGGGGGCTTCGTGCCGTGGACCATCACTGGCTACTCGACGAGCGAGTTGCAGACGTTATTCGATTCCAACAACGTCGTCTCTCTGCAAATGGCAAGCAGCAACGTACTCGATCCAAGCATCCCGCAGGTATGGGGTTATGTTCCCGCCGGCTACACGATGGACGCCCCGCCAACCACGTATTTTCAGTTCCTTGTGGCTAATAACATCATTCAGGGCAACCATAAAGCGACGATCAACGCGTTGATCAACTGGTCCCGTTACAATCTGATCCACATCCTGAACTGGACCGACGTAAGCGCCCTGACATTCCAGGGCTGGTGGAATTACCGCGGCAGTTCGCCGGGGTCGCGCGTGCTGAGTGGAACCCTGGGAGACTTTACCGAACCGCTCCCGCCATACCCGCAGTTGATACCACACAACTGGGTGGATGGCTGCCACGGCGTGGTCACGCTGTATCGCGGCCTGCTCCACACAGTCAACATTCCCACCGACTACGTGATCGAGTTCGGCCACGGAATGCCGATATGGTGGACGGTCAGCGAGTCCTTGAGCCACGGCGACGACGTGGAATCGCAGATACTGATCAAGAACGGCTCCGAGGAGAATCAGCCGAGCACCTGGGAGACCTGGCCCATATATGCCCCGGCCAACCAGTTTCCAATCAGCCTTACCGATTTCAACAATTGGTTTGTCGGGCCGAATTCCAGCTCATTAAACGTGGGCAGGCAGGCTTACGAAATGTGGACGATCCATTATCCGGACGCCGATCTGCTGACCATGTACTGCTACGACAAAGCGCACGGGCTCAGCCCGGCAAACGGAACGGTTCTCGCGTCTCTGCAAGGTTCCGGGCTGATCGCGCTCTTCCCGTTGCCGACGCTCGAATCGATGGGATTCTGGAATACCCTGGCCTCGGAATCCGCGGAGTTTGGCTTCTGTGGACCGTAGCCGTCATTTCCCGATGCGGCTGCCTGGCGGCGGCGAATCGCCTTGAGGTCGCCTCATTTCGGATGGCCCGCGGCGCCGCTATCGCTTGGCCCTTTCGAGCAGCACCGGAATGGGCGTCTGCCCGCCGCGTCCTCCGCCGCGCCCCAGCCCAAAGAAACCGGCGTTAGAGGGGTCGGAGCCATCGGGCGGCGGGCCAACCGCGGGGCGCGGACCGGAAGGCTCGACGGGCCCACGCCGTCCTCCCCGGCCGCCAAAGCCGCCGGTGCGCTGCAACTCGATCTGCGTACCCTTCAGCGTTCCCGTATAAGTGACGTTGCCCACTTTGAAGGAGATGCTGCCGTCTTCCACCTTGCCCTCTTCAATGGCGGCAGGCCGGTCGCCGGATGGCCCACCGCCCCGGCCGCCACCGCCCCCTTCGACATCGCCGCTGAGGGCGGTGCCGTTCTGGCGGAAGGTGAAGACCTGGGTGCCACCGCCGAAACGGCCGCCACCGAAGCCTTCAGCCGCCATGGGCATGGTCCTCCAGAGGCCGGTGATGCCCTCGCCTGAAGGAATCTCGCGCTCCCAAACGGCTACCTGCGGCCGGAGCTTCACGGCCCGCGAGGAGATCGTCAGCGTGGCCGGGTTCAATCCGGGCGAAGTGGCCTCCACAGTGATCTTGCCCGCAGTCTTGGTGGATTGCACCACTGCCATGCACAGGCCGTTGAATGCCTTTCGCGAGCTGCTCTGGTCGGATTCATGGCAAGTCGGGTCGCCATTGCCGACGCCGAGCACCTTCGCCTCGCCGGAAACCCGGAAATTCACCTGGTTGTCAGCGACCGGCATATAGCGCCCCTTGGCGTCCTGCACTTCCACGGCGAACATGGCCACATCCTCGCCATCGGCCGACACCTCGTGACGGTCGGCGCGAAGCACCAGTTTGGCCGCCGCACCGGTGGTTTCGCGCCGGGCGGTCAACACCTGCTTGCCGTTTTTGAATCCGCGCGCCTCAATCGTGCCGGGAGCATATTTCACGGTCCAGGCCAGGTGCGAATCCTTCTTCATGTCCTTTGCGCCGAGGCTCTGGCCGTTGTGGAACAGCTCCACGCGGTCCAGATTCGAATACACCCACACCGCGATCTCCTGGCCTTCCATGCCCGTCCAGTTCCAGTGCGGGAAGAGGTGCAGCATGGGCTTGGCGGTCCACCACGCCTGGAAATAATAAAAGCTGTCCTTGGGAAAGCCGCAGGTATCGATGATGCCGTACTGCGAGCTGATATTGGGCCACTGGTAGGGCGAAGGCTCGCCGCGGTAATCGAAACCGGTCCAGATGAACCCTCCGGCAAGCCACGGGCGCGCATTGCAAAAGCTCCACCAGCCTTCGCAGGAAGCCCTCCCGGTGGTGGTGTACGGGTCGTAGGAACCGACGTAGCCGTGCTTCGGATCCATCACGTAGATGCCGCGCGTGGCCACCGCGCTGACCTGCTCGGTGCCCATCACCGGGACGTTCGGATGGGCCTTATGAAAGGCGTCCGCCGCCGGATCGGCGTAGTTATAGCCCTGCACATCGCACGCCATAAATCCGAACTTGCCCATGCTGTTGCCACCCAGCGGCGCGATGGAGACCGGCCGCGAGCCGTCTTCGCGGGTGGAAACCTCTTTCATGGCGGATAGAATCAGGAAGCCGCGGTCGGTGGCCGCCTGGCCTTCCTCATTGCCCATCGACCACATGAAGACGCTGGGATGGTTGCGGTCGCGGCGCACCAGGTCGGCGTACTGGCTGAGGCCCTCCGGATTGGACGACATCATGCGGGTTTCGTCGAACACCAGCATGCCGAGTTCATCGGCGGCATTCAGCAGCTCCGGCGTGGGCGGGTTGTGCGAGGTGCGCAGCGCGTTGCAGCCCATCTCCTGCAACGTGCGAATGCGGTAGTATTGCACCGCATCCGGCAGCGCCGTACCCACGCCCGCGTGGTCCTGGTGGTTGCAGGTGCCGCGAAGCTTCACCGATTTTCCGTTGAGCAGGAAACCTTTCTCCGCATCGAAGGTGCAAGTGCGGATGCCGAAGGGCGTCTCATAGCGATCCGTTACCGCGCCCGCGGCCTCCACCTCGGTCACCAGCTTATAAAGGTTGCGCTCTTCGAGCGACCAAAGCGCGGGCGATGGCACCACCACCTGCTGCTCGTAGACGTGCTCGTTCCCGGCACTGATGGCTATCGGCGCCGTGGCCGCCTTTCCCACCGTTTTCCCGGCGGGATCGAGAATCGTCGAAGTGACGCGCGCCGGCTGTGCGCCTTTGCCCTGGTTTTCCACCTCCGTTCGAATGCGCACGGTGGCCTCGCCCGGGCGCACCTGGCAGCGCGCGAACGTTCCCCACTTCTTCACGTGTACCGGATTGGTCTTCACCAGCCAGACGTGCCGGTAAATGCCCGCTCCTTCGTAGAACCAGCCGTCGCTCTGGGTGGCGTCCATGCGAACCGTCAGCACGTTTCTTTCCCCAGGCGTGGCGAAATCGGTGACATCGAAACTGAACGGATCGTAGCCGCCGATGTGGCGGCCGATGTAGAAGCCGTTGAGGATCACGGTGGCCTCGCGGTAGGCGCCATCGAACTCAATGGTGAGGCGCTTGCCTTCGTCGGAGGCCGGCAGCTCGAAGATCCGGCGATACCAGCCCACGCTGGTGGCCGGGTAGGTGCGGCCCAGCGGATAAAAGCCCTTGCTGGCCAGCGACGGATCGTCTTGGAACGGCAGTTCGATGGCCCAATCGTGCGGCAGATTCAGAGCCTTCCAGTCGGCGTCGTCGAAGAGCAGGGTGCTGACCGGACCGAAATTGCCGGTCTTCGAGAAGTTGCCGCGGAAATTGAAATCCTGGGCCGCGTCCGACGCGTGGCCGAAGTGGAAGCGCCAGCCGAAATCCAGTAGCAGTCGTTCGCGGCCGGCGCCGGCGCCCACGCCCGCGGGCGGCGCACTCTGAGCCTGGGCCTGTTCTTCAGCGGCGATCTCCGAGCCGGTCACCGCCGCGGGGCCCAGAAGGCACCCCGCGGGCACGGCCATGCTGGTTCTCAACAAATCTCTACGCGTCAATTCCTTCATGTGGTCTCCCATTTACGCCAAAGCCAAAATCCGATCCATAGCCAACGAAACTTCTTTCAGTTGATCCGGTTTGCCCGGGTTGCGGCCGATCTCCGGGGAAATGAACCCGCGGTAGCCCACCTTTACCAGGGCCTGCATGACGCCCTTCCAATTCACGTCGCCTTCCAGCAGGTCGGCGAAGTGGGCCGCCTGGCCGCGGCCGGCCAGTTTGAAATCTTTGAAGTGGATCCGCTGGATGCGCGCGCCCAGAGTGAGAATCCAGTCCTCCGGATATCCGTACTCCATGACGTTGCCGGCGTCGAAGTGCGTGCCCACCCAGGGGCTGTGAAACTGATCCACAAACGCGCGCATTTCGAGCGGGCTCAGAAGAAATTTGTTCCAGACATTTTCGGGATTGAGAAACACCCTGGCCCGCTCTGCATCCGGCACCACCTTCTGCAATTCCACCGTGAACCGGTCCCAGGTATCCTGCGAGCCGACCTCGAACTTCGGCCCGTTGCCCAGCCGCACGGCGTAGAGCAGCAGCGCGCCGCACTGGAGATCCGTGGCAATCGCCAGGGCTTTGCGAATGGCATCCACGCCGCGGGCGCGCACGGCGGGGTCGGGATGGTTGAGCGGATTCGCGTGCAGGGGATCGGAAACCCACAGCGTGGCGATTTGGATGCCCGCCTTCTCCGCCGCGCCAGCCAGGCGGCGGGCATCGTCACGGCTGGCATCCAGCGGAAGATCGGGGCCGACGGCCAACTCCATCGCGTCGAATCCGGCCGATTTCGCCGTTGCGAAACACTCCGCCCGCGGCATTTCGTTGGGGAAGATGATGGAGCAGATTCCCTTGACGAAGCGGGATCTCCCTTGGGCGCGGGCGGAAACCGCGGCCGCCATCAACGGAGCGGCGATCGCTTCACGGCGAGTCATTGGCTGAACCCGGACACAAAAGATCGTATCGACGCGCGAGGGCCAGCGTCAAGCGCCGGGATACGGGACGGTATGCGGCGGCACCGGCGAATTCCGGCGATTGCAGGTGGCGGCGCCGTTTGCCTGCATGGCCTTCGTGTCTCGGTACGTCCGTTTTTCAGGATCGCGTTGACGCTCATGCTGCGTGCGCCGCCCCCCATGGGGAATGGCGGCGTCCGGCTAATGGATCGCCCTCGCGCTGGATGACGTTGGCTGGGTGATCGGAGGGGAAGAGCGGCAGGGGAAACTCGTTACACGGTGCCCATCTTTGTTGCGCGCGTCGGCTTGGGCGGTGAACACGGCTGAAATTTCGGCCTTGCTGGCCCGCTCGCTGGCAGCGGTAACGGCTCGGGGCGTATCCGGCAGAAGCGTAAGATTCCCGGCTGTGGCCTTGGGGGCGTCAAAATGCGCGCTGAGAGCTCAGCGGATCGATTCGTCCAGCAACGCGTAGGTCTTGCGCTCGATATCCGAGGATGCCGGCAGCAGATTGGCATCCGGCAGGCGGGCCGCTTGCGTTGGCCCGAACACCACTTCCAGCCGCTTGGAGGCCAGTGCACGTTTGGTCAGCAGCCATCCCGATACGTGCGCCCCGGCGGGTAAGGCGGGCAGATGAAAGGTCAGCTCCAGGCTGTGTTTTCCCGGCGCCAGGTTGGCCCAGAACCAGTGCCACACGCCCCGGCCTCCGTTTTCCAGAGTCAGCGCCAGGGGCTTCCCGTTGTCGAGGGCTTCGCCGCGAACGCCGCGGAGTTCCTGCTCCGGCTCAATCAGAAATGCCAACCTGGCCTCGCGGTAATCCGCCGGGACTTGCGCTGCCGCAGTCACCCGCACGGTTCGCTCGTCGCCCACGCCGTGGTCCACCCGCAGTACCGCGGGTGAGTAATTGAGTTCCCCGTCGCCCGCCGTCCCGAATCGCAGGGTCAGCACGTTGCCGGGCCGCGACGATGCCGCAATTTCCGCTCCATCCACCAGCACCCGGGCAGGTTCGCTGCCCGCGATCTGCACCGTTTCGGTCGAGCCCGCGGCGCCATACAAGCGAATGGACGTGGCGCCGTCCGCCGTCTTGGCGGCCGTGTAACGCACGCCTTCGACGCGCAACGAATCCGCGGCCGCGGGGCGCAGCTCAAACACTATCTGCTCGTAGCTGCCCAGTTGGAATGTCAGGGTGTCGCCGAAATGCACCGCACCGGTCTCCACCTCGCGGTAGGGATACTGGATTTCGACCACCTGCGGCCCCTCCGTCCTGCGGAACCCCTGCTGCTCGTCAAGCTTCAGCCGCACCGTGCGGGGCGCGACAAACGGATTGCGCAGCATCACGATGCTTCGCTCCGCCGAAGAATGCACATAGCCGTAAGGCTCGCGCCCGGCCGGGTCGCCCAGCACCATGGTGGAGTTGTCCAGCAGCGGATGCGCATTGGCTTCCGCCCAGCGCGTGGTGTTGCCCAGCGCGTCGATTTCCTCCGGCGACAGAATGTCGGGCGAGATATACAACTCGTACATCATGTTGCCCACGCTGTAATAGTGCACCACCTCGTCCTTCCAGTCGTCCAGAAACTCCTGCTTGCCGCCCAGCATGTTGAATTTGCCTTTGATGATGCCGTGCGTCATGAGCGAAGAAATCGGGAACTGCGCCTGGTGCGCCACGAAATCGTGGTACAGGACGGAATCCTTATAGCTGACGGCGCTCTGGCGCTCGGCCAGCGTAGGCACCGAGGGCAAGTAGCCGGAATCCGCGCCGCCCATCCACACCGTGTCGGCATAGCGCAGCCACCAGGGGCTGAGCCAGATGCTCGTGGTGATGTTCAGAAACACCTTGGGTTCCTGCGCGCGCAGCCGCTTGAGAATGTCGATCAGCACGCGCGTCGTGGCTTCGCGCGAGTAGATGCCCGTGGGGTGGCCGTGATCGGGTTCGTTGCAGCCGAAGGGAGTGCCGTCGATCTTGAAATAGTTGAGGCTATATTCCTTCTGGTAGCGCAGCATGGTGTCGGCCAGCAGGCGGCTGTAGTTCTTTCCGGCGATGCACAGGTATTGGCCATTGGAGGTGATCTCCATGCCTTCGCGTTTCCCCGTGGCCAGGCGAACGGCCCTCTGGTCGTATCCACCGATCGGCCCGAACCAGAGGCCCAGGTGGCTGTCGACTCCACGCAAGGCGTTCGCCAGATCCTGAAATCCGCCGGGAAACCGCTTCGGGTCGATCTTCCACAGGTTCTGCATATCGTCCCAGCCGTCGTCGAGAACGAAGGAGTCCAAACGGATGCCGTACTTCGCCAGCAGGTTGTGCAGCTCGGGCACGCGCTGCACGGTGTTCTCGTGGTTCATGGCCAGGCGCTGCAAATCGTACCAGGTGTTGTACAGCGCGAACGGGCGCACCGGCGCCACCCGCATGCGGTCGACATACGCCAGAAATTGCTGGTGGACCAGCCCGGCCGGCGCCACCCCGAACACCGCAGGTTCGCTGGTGAAGCCTTCCGGCGGTACATCGAGGCCGATATAGCCGCCCAGGTCGGCTTCCTGGCCGTCGGCGTGGTTGATGGCGGTCGGATACTCCACCCCCAGAAACAGATCGCCGGCGAAGAGCGGCTGCCCGAAACCGCCCAGGGAAAATTGCGGCAGGCCCCATTCGTTCCGGGCCACCGAGACCCAGTCCACAAACACGGTCCCCTGCTGCGGCTTGGGCACGAAGAGCCACTGCCGCATGTAGAAATCGTCCGGCTTCAGTTCGTAGACCACGTCTACCGTGTTGCCACCACCGCCGCGCCCTCCGCGGCCCCGGCCGCCAGTTGGGTTCGGGCCGAGGTGCAGGGTCAGGCGCTTCCCGCCCCCGGGCAGATCGTCCACCTTGCGGCTGGCGACGCGCAGGCCACGCGCCGTGATCACGCGCGGATTTTCGCTGCCGAAATCGTAGCCCACGCGCTCGTAGATCAGCTTCATCTCGAACTCGTCGCCGCTGAGCGAATAGGTCCGCCCGGAGATCTTATTCAGGAACCGCACCGTCCCGACCGCGCCATCGGCGATGGAGATAGTACGCTCCAGGAAATCGTTCCCCAATGCCACCGTCGTGCCGGTTTCGTGCACATAAACCGGACCGGCCGCCAAGGCAGGCGCCGCATGGAGGAGGATCGCAGCGATGCCGCAAACGGCAGAGCGGCGGGCAGCACTACAGGGCCGCGCGCGTCCCGGCGGGGGCGCCGTGCGATTGGCTGATCGGATTGTCGGCATGGGAGAGACCTCCTTTATATAACACTTCCTCCATGCTGGGCGGCCAGCCTGCGATGCCGCCCCCGAAGACTCCAAGCTGCGCGCCCGTCCAGGACGCTTCTTACTGGGCGATCAGGTGAGAATCCACTGTGAAGCGTTTGTAGCCGCGGAAGGTGATCTGGTTGCGGTAACTCGTCAGTCCGGTTGCGGCGGGGCGCCGGGAGGAAACCGCCCTGCTCCAATCGCAGCAGGCCGTTGGCGGTGCGGAAACCTGGGGAGATACGTCGTGCGGAACGTCCGCGGCATCGGCTTCCGCGTGAACCGGCAGGAAGTAGTCCCGGCCATCCAACTTCACCAGCCCATACTCCACGGTGGTGGAGGATTCGCGGATTGGAAAATCCTTGGGCAGATCGGCCACCATGGTTGCCCGAAGCACCTGGGCCGTCTGCGGATCGATGTCCACCACGCCGTGATAGCCCGCGAACGTCGCCTGCGTGCCCGACACTACCTCGTAGCGAGTGTTGTTGACGCCCACCTGGTAATGCAGAACCGCGGCGTGATGCGGGCCGGCGCGATCCTGCCAGGCGAACTCGGTGTGCGAGGCCGGGTCGAAGATCCAGCGCAGCATGCTTCCGAATTCCCCTACGGTAGTCGCCCCCGCTACGGCCTCGTATGACTGGTTGGTCGCCTGGCCGTTGCGCTGCAGCAGCTTATACGACTCCCTCTGTTGGGAATACGTCACCTGCACGGTAAGCGTATCCACGGGGGTCCACATCCCGTTTTCCTGCCATCGCACGCTGCGGCGGATCATCTGGGTGCAAAGAAAATCGGGTAAAGTTCGCGAGTAGGCCAGGGAAATCTGGCGCGCTTTTTCCAACAGGCCGTTGCGCTGGTCCGCCGCGGGAGCCTGTGCGTTGACCATGGTTTGCCCAATGCAGAGCGCCACCGCGATCCCCCAGAGCCGCATGCCTATCAGCGTAGCAACCGGCGCAAGGGCCGTCCAGCTTCTACCGCCGCCAGATGGTGAGCACCACGCCGCCCAACACGATGAGCGCACCGCCGGCCCACACGCCGCCATCGGGTTTCTTGCCGAAGGCGAGCCAACTGATGGCCTGCGCCACCACGAAGAAAAACACCACGTAGATGCCCAGCAGGCGGCCGAAATCCCAAGCCGGCGTGTTCACGGCGCATCCGTAGGCGAACAAAACCACGCCGCCCACCAGCAGCCACGCCATGCGGTGCGTTCCGGGGCCGTGCAATCCCGAGCGCACCAGGGCATCGCCGCCGGCTTCCAGCAGGGCGGCCAGCAATAATAGCAACAGCGTTGTGATCATTCCGGTCTTCACCTGCTCACCGTTGCGGGAAATCCTCCCGGTGGATGACAAATTCGGGATACGCGCCGGCGCCCAACTCGTAAAGGTCCAGACCCTGCCACTCGCCTTCCGCCGACACCCGCTGCGGGAAAATCCGATTCAGCAGCCAGTTGAGCCCGTAGGAAAGCGGCAGGACAAACCCGAGCAGCGTGGCGATCCCAACCAGTTGCGCCAGCGCCTGGCCCTCCGGCGCATAGGCCGCGCGGGCGAACCAGCCGGCGGCCAGTAATCCCCAGATGCCGCCGATGGCGTGCTGGGAAATCGATCCGCCGGGATCGTCGATTCCCAGGCGCAGGTCCAAAAGCTCCACGCAGTAGGCCACCAGCGCGCCCGCCACCAGCCCAATCAGCGCCGCGGCCGCCGGGGCCACGAAAAGGCAGCAACCGCTGGATGCCGCCAGGGCGCCGAACCAGCCATTGGCGCACAGCGAAGCGTCCGGCCGGCCGAAGCGGAAGCGTGTCATGGCTGCGGCGGCGAGGGCGCCCATCCCGGCCGAAAGCGTAGTGTTGACGGCCACCAGCGGCAGCGCGCCGGGCCCGGCGGCGGCAAACAGCATGCTACCAGCGGCATTGATGCCGATCCATCCCGGGAGGGCAAGCAGCGCGCCGAAAGCCACCAGCACGGCGTTGTGGCCGGGAATGGCGGCGGTCCCTTCGGGAGAGAATTTGCCGCGCCGGGGACCGACAATCCAAGCCACCGCGAGCGCGGTGAGGCCGCCCACGGCATGGATGGTGGAGGCGCCCCCGGGGTCCTGAAATCCGCGGCCCAGTCCGTGCTGCGTGCCCACTTGCGCCAGCCATCCGCCGCCCCACACCCAGTGGGCAAATAGCGGATAGGTCCAACCGGCCAGCAGCGCCGTGGAAAAACAGGCCGCGCCCAGGCGCCAGCGGTCGGCGCCGGCGCCCAACGGGATGAGCGCCGCCAACGCCACGCTGAAGATTTGCAGCCACGCCGCCAGTGCCGCGGGCGATCCATCCAGCGCGAGGCCGCGGAAGAAGAACGGCTCGGCGGCAATCCAATTCCACTGGACGCGTGCCGCTGCAATGGCGTGCTCGGGCCGGCCGGGATATCCCTGCCACGCGAAACCGCAAACGAACCACGCCAGCGCCGCCATGCCCAGCACGCACAGCGCCGAAAGCATGGCATGCGAGGCGCTTCGGGACCGGCCCAGCCCGGTGTTGGCGATCGCCAGCCCGGTGAGCGCCAGCGGAGCCAGCAGGATGCAAAAACTAACCACTGCCGCGGTGATCGCGTTGAAATCGGAAGCCGCTCCGTTCATCGGGTTCGGG
>DATJRE010000146.1:0-18175 GCA_035505095.1 Bryobacteraceae bacterium
GTGACCGGTCCGGCTTCGATCAATTGTTCGACTTGCGCGGTGGAAAAAGCGGAATTGGCGGGAGTGCAACTACGGCTTCCGTTTGCCACCGGCAGCACCGTGCTATTGCTGATCTCCGATCCGATCGCCACCACCAGCGGCACCGCGCATCCGGTGGGAACGCCCGCAGGCACCGTAAACACAATCTGATCCTCGCCGATGCAGCAACCGGAACGGCCCTGATACCCCACCGGAGCCTGTACGCCGCCGAGCCACACCGTCAAGGGAACGTCGATGGGCTGTCCCAGCCCCGCGCCGGCCGCATCGCTTCCGTTAACCGGACCCAATCCCGTTGCCCACAGGATCAGTGTGTCGCCGGTGTTGGCTGCGCCGCAGGTCGTATCCGGCCCTCCGCAGTTGGCCGCCTTCGTTGCGGACACCAGACTGTAGTCAGGGTAGGTGGCGATGCCGGGCCCGGAACCGCTCGAATCGATGCTGAAGATGCCGAGGTTGTTCGCCACGACGGTGATTGGCGCGGTGCCGCTGACCTGATTATAGGTGACGGTGAGGGTGCCGGCGCCGGTGGGCGTATCGGAGGGCAACAGAGCGGCAAGCTGGGCCGCCGAGGTGTAGTACATCAGGGCGTTCACAGTAGTGGATCCCACGGCGACTGAAATCGAGGTACCGCCGAGGGCGGTGTTTTGGAAAGCCGCCGTGGCGATTTGAATTTGCGAGGGGCCCAAACCGCTGCCTTGGACAATGAAGATACAGCCCTGCGCGATGCCCGCGTTGGGCATGCCGGGACCGACGTTGCTGGCCGCGTTTTCGACGGCGGAGATCGCCGGCTGTGCCCCCAGCTTTGGAAATGCGGAAAACGCCAGGAAAGCCAGCAACGCGATCCGAAAGCGACTCGTGCCAGTGATCAAGCCGTTCATTGATTGGTTCCTCCTGTGCCACACCCTTATGAATCCTTACCAACGAAGGCATTACCCGCGCGGTGAGGGCTCCTGCAATTAAATAGCGACATCCGGCAAGCAAAACGGACACACCGCCGGAAAAATTCTCCAAGTTCGCAAACCAAAGGGAAAGCACCCCACCGGCTCGATCCGTGCGTGCCGGACCGTGCCTCCAACGGGATAACAACCCTGGGGAGTCCAACAAGGACAGCGATCGCCTGAATCTTTCGTGATAGGATGCTAAAGCTCCTCACAATCGGAGCGACCTCGGGCAATGACCACGGGTGAGGGAAAGCATACATCCGGCAAAGAACTACTGGTCCTTCTCTATCGCGGGATCCGTTTATTGGCGCGGCAACGGCTGTCCACGGAGCGGCCGAATCATACCCTCAACACCACAGCCCTGGTAAACGAACTGTACCTGCGTTTGGCGCACAACGACAGGCCGTTTCGCAGTGAGGGCGAGTTCGTCGCGGCAGCCTCGAAAATCATCAGGCACATCCTAGTGGACCATGCCAGAGCTAGAAACCGTCAAAAACGTGGCGGTTCGGAGGTGCCTTTACAACTTGCGAGCCTCCAATTCGACATCTACGAAGGCCACAGCATTGGCGTAGAAGCCCTCGATCGCGCGCTTACGGAACTCGCCAACATTGACGAGCGGCAGGCGCGTGTGGTGGAGATGCGGTTTTTCGGCGGGCTGAGCATGCTGGAAATCGCGCACGAATTGGGCGTCTCTTCGAAGACCGTCAATCGCGACTGGGCCCTTGCACGCTCCTGGCTGAAAGCGAGCTTGCAATGATGAGCAGGGAACAATGGTCGTCGGTCCGGAAGTTGTTGGATGATGCTCTCGATAACCCCGCCATGCGACCCGCGCTGATGGCCAGGCTTCAGGATCACGATCCGGAGCTCTGTGCCGAATTACAGCGATTGATTGCCGAAATCGAGGGTGGTGAAGATGAGAGCGAGCAGTCCGAGCCAACCGCGCTTGACTTGCACGGACGGGTGATTGGGCCCTACACCATCGTGCGCGAGATTGGGCGCGGCGGCTCTGGAACCGTCATGCTGGCGACACGAGAAGAAGCCGGCATCCGAGTGGAAACTGCCCTAAAATTCCTGGAGCGCGATTTCTTGCGAGGCGCTCCCCGGCGCACCTTTCAGCGGGAACTGCGGGCGCTGGCCCGGTTGGATCATCCCAACATTGCACGGCTGAGGGACTGGGGAACAGTTTCGGAGGGCATCTTTTATTTAGCGATAGAGTATGTGGCCGGGGAAAATATCGCCGCGTATTGTGCGCGAAAACGACTGGGCGTTGCGGCTCGTCTGGGGCTGTTTCTGCAGGTTTGCAACGCTGTCGAACACGCCCATTGCAGCCTGGTGGTACATCGAGATCTCAAACCATCCAATATCCTGGTGACGGACGCGGGCGTCGTCAAGCTACTGGATTTCGGCATTGCGGCTGAGTTGGACTCCCGAGCAGAACCTACCACAGTTCTGCAACGGGCGCTCACGCCCAGCTACGCCAGTCCCGAGCAGATCGCAGGCCACCCCGTCAGCGTTGCCACCGACGTGTATTCGCTGGGTCTGGTGCTGTACGAACTTCTGGCGGGCCGCCTCCCCCAGGTGCCGGATGGCGGCAAGTTCTGGGCGGCTCCCCACGAGGAGGCCGTACCGCCCAGCAAGTGTGCCCTTCTCGCCGAAATATCCGCCCGGCAAATCGCTGGCGATCTGGACGACATCGCCCTGAAGGCTATTCGGAAAAACCCGGGGCAACGGTACCCTTCCGTGCAGCAATTTGCCGCTGACATCCGGCGCCATTGTGACGGACGTCCGGTACTCGCGCGTCACGCATCGCGGCTGTACATTGCAGGCCGCTTCCTACGTCGCAATCGCCTCCAAATCGCAGTCGCTTCGCTGGCGGTCGCGGCCCTCGCGGCTACCGCCGGAGTCGCGGTCTGGAAATGGCACGACGCCGGTCGCAACCTGGCCGAAGCTCAGCGCGATTATCAAGAACTTCGCACCTTTGCCCAGGACATGATCGCGAATGTCGACGCCGGAACCGCCGCCAGTCAAAGCCGCCTGTCGGAAACCGTGGTGCGGTATCTCGGTCGGTTGAGCAAAGGAAGGCAGAACGATCAGGAACTCCAGCTCCAAATAGCCGCAGCGTACATTCATCTCGGTCTCGCCCAAGGCCAGGTGGCCCATCCGAACCTCGGCGAGCCCGCGGGCGCCGTGCAGAATTTCGACGAGGCTTACCGTATCTCGTTGCGGCAATGGCGCGCGAACGCCAGCCGCAAAAGCGGCATCGTTCTGCTGAACGCGGCCCTGGAATCGGCGATCGCCCGGCCCGCCTCCGGAGCTTGGCCATGTCCGGTCGAGTTTTCCTGGAGCACATACTGGCAAGCGCCCTGGCGGCCGCCCGGAGAATCCGGGCCAGCCGCTTCGGTAGACTGCCCTGGGGACGTGGCGCCGCTTGCTTCTCAGCCGGCGCGGCCATCGTCGCCGTAACTCTGATTGCCGGCGCCATCCATTATATTTACTTCGATCGAGCCAATCTCCCCGATTTGGAGGCGTTCTACCGGTTCGAGTTTCCCACCGTGGGCCATGTCTACGATATCAACGGCCACACCATAAGCAGATTCGAGAACGCTTCCCGAAACTCAGAGTGGTGGTATGCATCTGGGGTTTCACCGGCGATACGCTGCAGTTCGAGGCAGCGACGGGTCTGCCCTTCGAGCGCCTGTCGCAGGCGCTGGATTTCGTCTTCGCCGTGTTCCTGGACGGAGTTACTCATCTCAATTGGTGCAGCAGTTGGACCGGGAGGACGCCAGATTTGAAGAGTTCATGTCCATGGCGGCGCACAATCTGCGCGAGTCCCTGCGCGACGTGACGGCCTTCAGCCAATTGCTGGCCGAAGCCTGTGCCGGCCGGCTGGATTCCGCAGCCTCCGGATGCCTCGACCGAATCCGGGACGGATCTCAAAAGATGCAGTCGCTGCTCGCCGACGTGGTGGACTACTGGTCCTCGACTGCCGGCGACCGGCAATCCTCCCCGATCGAGATGGAAGCGGTTCTCTGCCAGGCGCTGCTGTCATTGGACCCGCTGCTCGCCGAACGACGCGCCATCGTTACCCATGACCCTTTGCCGCGCGTGTACGGAGACTTTGCGCTTCTTTCCAAGGTCCTGCACCACTTGGTTCGAAACGCCATCGCCGACTGCGAGTCACCGTTTCCCCGCGTTCACATTTCCTCCCCGGCAAGAAGATTCCGACTGGGTTTTTTCCATACAGGACAACGGCTCCGGAATAGCTCAGGCGTTCCAGGACCGTATTTTTCGGAGCATTTAAGCGCCTGCACGGAAAGGAACGCCCCGGCAACGGACTCGGGCTGGCATTCTGCAAGAAAGCCATCGAGTGGCACGGGGGGCGCATCTGGATCGAATCGACACCCGGAGCGGGATCGACGTTTTATTTCACCGCGCCGGCAGTCGGTTAACTCCGGGCTAACCCGGCCGTAACCGGCGTGCGCTTAAGTGGAGGTCTTGCCGGTAATGCCAGACCCACCTGAAGACGAGTAAGTTACTTGCATACGGCCAAGCACGTGCATTGGTATAGCTTGAAGCTTGGCCAACAGTATGATCCAACCGGGAAGGGCAGATCGCCTCTACTTCGCGCAATTTGCGCCGATGCTCTGTTTCCATGCCGCCGGTACTAAGTCAAGGAGAGGGTGTTATGGTTTTTAGACGATTGATCGATCCGGCCGCATTGCGTTGGGTGGCGACGGATCTTCCCGGTTCTTCAGATCTTGGATCTTCCAGAGCGAGTCGGTAGTGAACCGGCACGGGCCGCGGGCGATTTGGGCCTCGATGCGCTCGCGTTCACGCATCAGCGTCTCGATGCGTCGGGGTCGCCGTCCCGGCGCGCACCCCACGTGGCGCCCGGCGACGATCGCGCAGCGGGAGGCTGCGAGCGTCGCGGGCGATTCGCCGCGTCCGTCGGCCAAGCGAATGCGAGAGTGCGCGTCTCGCTCGCCACCGGCGAAAGCCACGGCGCGGTTGCCCGGCAAGCATTTCCGTCGCTTCCACCCCGTTTCGCGCCGCGAAATACCTCGTCGGTTCCTGGAAATCCACGTATTATGTATTTACCTCAAAAGGAGGATCTGCTAATGGCGTACTTCTTGGTTCAGGTGGGCTATACGCCCGAGGCGTGGGCCGCGATGGTCAGGAATCCCCAGGACCGCTCCGCGGCGGTTGGCCCCGTGATTGAAAAACTCGGCGGACGAATGGAACGTTTCTGGCTTTCATTCGGCGAATACGATATCGTCGGAGTCGTCGAGATGCCGAGTAACGTTTCAGCCGCGGCGTCCGCAATCGCAATTGGCGCTGGCGGAGCGTGCCGATCGTTCAAAACGACGCCGCTTCTCACAACTGAAGAGGGTATTGAAGCGACGAAGCAGGCCGCCACTTGTGGTTACAAAACCGCGATGGCAGCAAGGCAGAGCTCTAGCTTACGGTCTTGACCTAGTGGCAGCCCGGCGTCCGCGGTAGCTCTGCCTCGTCGGCGAGACAAACGCGCAGGTGCGTCGCGCTCGGCCGGCAGCGAACTCCCCTCGACGCACATCAGCACGGTGGCGAGCGGGGTGTTCAACTCGTGCGAGAAGCCCGATGCCAGGGTTCCCAGCGAAGCCAGCCGGTGCGACTCGGCCAGGTGGGCTTCGGCCGCGCGCCGTTCCGAAATGTCGCGCCAGACCTCCACAACGTGCAGAAGGCCCCCGTGGGTGTCGAGAATCGGCGAGGCGTGCACCTCCTCCCACACCACCTTTCCTTCGGGCGTGCGCCGTTCGCACAGCCGCACCTGCCGCTCGCCATTGCACAGGCAAGCCAGCGTGGGACAGTCGGTCACCGTGCAGCCACCCGGAGTCAGCTCACGGCACTGGCAGCCCAACACCTGCTCGCGCGAATGACGGGCGCGCTCGAGAAACGCATCGTTGGCCGCGAGCACGCGCCGCTGCGGGTCCAACACCACGATACCGTCATCGATGCTGTTGATGACCGTCTCCAGCCGCTCCCGCTGGTGGCGCACCTCGCCCACCAGCCCGGTTACAGAATCGGCCATGGTGTTGAACTCGCGGGCCAGCCAGGAGATGGTGTCGCTGCCTCGCGCAGGCAAGCGTTTTTCCAGGTCGCCGCCGGCGATTTGCCGAGCGGCCGTCTCGAAGCGCTGCAGGCGCCGGAGCACGGCCACCCGGATCACCACCCCGATGGCGCCCACGAACAGAAGGCTAATGGCCGCCGTGCCTCCCACCATCCAGCGGAGGTCATGGGCCATCTCCTGGGTCAATTCGGCGGTACGGTAATCCAGAATCAGGACGCCGTTAATCTTGTGGCTGGGGTCATGGCATGGCAGCCGTAGCACTCGGCGCGGTTTTTGATGGGCACCACCGTGCGCAACACCTCGCCGCTGCGCGCTTCGATCACCCGGCTGGATCCCGCGTGATCGGGTGGAACCTGCAACCCCCGCTGGGCGCGACATTGGTGAACTGACATGATCGAGGCCGATCTCTTAAAAGGCCTGCCACCCGCGGAAGCCGAACGCGTGCTGGCGCTGGGCCAGCGCCTGCTGCTGACGGCCGGCGCGGAACTATTCCACCTGGGCGATGCCGCCCAGTGCATTTACCTGGTGTCGCGCGGCCGCCTCCGCCTCACCCTCCCCATGCAGGTGCGTAGCCACGAGGAGGACATCCTGGTGGAGGAGCGATCTTCCCGACAGACGGTCGGATGGGCGGCCCTGATCCCTCCCCACCGCTTTACCCTCACCGCGGCGGCGCAGTTCGAAACCGAGGTGATTGCGTTTCCCCGCGAAGCGCTCAACGCGTACCTGGCCTCCCACCCCGATACGGGCTATGCCGTCTCGCTGAACCTCTCCAGCGTCATGGGCCAGCGCCTGCAACTCTTCCAGGCCATGTGGCTCCGCGAAATCCAGCGAATGGTGGAGATGCGCTGTGCGTAGGGTCTCCGCTCCCTTACGGTCGGGTCTCTGGTCGGAGCCGCGCGTGTCGGCAATCGGTCTTCTGCTTCTCCTGCTGTTATCCGTGTCCATCCTACCTGCGGCGGACGCGCCCAAAACGCCGCTCGCCCCGGCCGGATCGGAGCACCTCGAAGTGCCGCCGCCGCCTTTCTCCGACGGGATCTTTCCTTGCTAGGACGCACTTCGACTGTGGATGGGCCGAGGATGATTGCTTCCAGAGGGAGATCATGCTGCCTTTTTGCGGCGCGCCGGTTGGGCGGTCCGCAACATCTCGGCGATGCGCAGCAGGTTGTTAGCCAGCACTGCGGCGCCCACCAGAACCTCGAATCGCTCGAGTCCTTTGGCCCGGCATCGCTTCATCCCCCGGCCGCGGAACAGAACCGAGATGCGACCCTCGATGCCCACGCGAAAGCGCTGGCCCTTCTTGAACGCCCGGCTGCGCTCCAGCGCTGCCCGTTCGGCCGTCTTCTGCCCGCCACGCTGGGGAATGCACACTTGGCTGACGCCGGCCTGCTGGCAGTGCTCCTCATTTTCGGCACTGTGAAAGCCCCGGTCGCCGGCGTACAGCTCGGGACCATGCTGGAAGACTTGTCGATGACGATCGAGCGAAGGCTTGACCTGATTGGTGTCGGCGGGATTGCCATCCAGGACCTGATAGTCGGTGATCAAGCCTTCGCAACTCTCGGCCAGGAAAACCTTGTGGCCGAATTCCACCGGCGTGCGCTGCTTGCCGCGCTTGATCAACTGCGTGTGGTCCTCGAAGATCGAGTATACTTTCTCGTCGACGGGAACCTGCTCTCCATTCAGCACTCGGCGGCGAGTCTGGTCAATGACCTTCCCGCCCAAGTCGCAGTAAGTCGTGATCTGCCGACAGAGCGGATCGATCCCCGCGCGGCGGATCACGTCTATGCCTTTGACCTTGGCCGTCTTTTTGACCACTGGGCGCGCGTTTTCCAGCACCTGCTCGGTGATCCGGAGCAATCGCGATACTTGGGTACTTGTTGTGTCTGCCGCTGGGAAGCCGACATCCGTTCGAGTTCCTGCATGCGGCGACGCGCGCTGCGGGTGCGATTGGGGAAGCAGCCGCAAGGAATCCTCAAGCGGCGTCCACGGATCGACGCGCCGCTGCCGCCGCAAGTCATGCGCCGCCGCGCGGATGGACGCTCTCGGCCCGCAGGCGCAGGGCGCCGCCGATCGCGCCACGTGACGCGCCGGCCGCCAGCGAAGTCCGTGGCGCGTGAGAGCGTCGCATGCCGTGGGTCGCCGTCACGCCGCGCACCCTTACGTGGCGCCCGGCGACGATCGAGCGGCGGGACGTGGAGGCGAACAGCCGCGGCAAAGCGTCGCACGTTGTCGGTCGCCCTCACGGCACGCACTCTACGTGGCCTCCGGCGACGAATCGAGCGGCGGAAGGCGGCGACCGTCGCGGTCAGGTCGCGGCGGCGAGCATCCCCGCGTACAAACTGCGTAAAGCTCCCCTTTCGCACTCGTCCCTCCGCTCGCGGCAGCGTCCTGTTTCTCAGAGCCCCGCAAAATCCGTGGATCCGCTGGACGCGGGAACCTTCACGACGGAGGCGTCCTCGGGCTGGACCGGCCCCATTATCTCCGGTTCTTACCAAAAGAATGCGACTTCGGCTTTGACCTACAGTTACGTGCTGAATGAAGCGATCTTCAACGTTCCCAAGGTAATACCCGGCGGTTATGGGACCGGCACAACTGCGATGACGATTTGGAACGGATTGGATAACGTTTTCCAAGCCATCGTCGACGTTAACACGACGTCGACGATTGCCAGCTATGGCATTCATCACCAGGAATTCGAACCGTGGAGCAAGGGAAACGATGAGGGAGGAACACTCTTTACCCCGAACGCCGGCGACCAGATCTACGCTCAGGAATGGTATTGCGACGCGCAGGGAAATGTGAATCTGTCAGGCGGATACGCTTGCACGTTAATGGTTGATCAAACCCAACTGGTGGAATGGGAGTGCGACCAGGCAAATAGCTCGGATTGCGAATCCTATACGCTGAAGCCGGGCGACCTCGGCAACGGCAAACTCGGCTTCCAGGCCGAATACATTATCGAAGATGACAGCAACCAGCCCGCGGGGAATTGTCCGGCGGCAACGTCGGCAACGAAATGTTATGACGAATGGCCCGATTTTACACCGGTCATCATGAACGGCAGCGCCGAGGTGGTTCAGGGCAGCGGTGTCTCAGCAACGGGCAAATATGTATCGATGAATACCGATCCATCCGTCCTGTTGTTGACCGATGGTAATGCGAGCATTCCGTTGATTCGTGGCGGCGGTCATCTGCAAGTCGCCGTCTCGGGCAGTGGAGTCATCTGGACCGAAGTGCCGACCAATGTCTACAATTGGAACGGCAGCAACTTCAACACCTACTCGCCTGCCTGCGCGGGGAACATTGCTGTTGGACCGAACGCTTTCGGACTGACCAACGGAACACCGTGGGCAACCGGTTGCCACGCCGCCGCCGACGGGAATTACGACGTGAATCAAATGCAAAAAGATGGCACGTGGGTGGACATGCAGGATGACGTCGCCACTTGGCTGGCCGTATCGCCTGAGGGCAACGCGTGGGCGCTGAATAAGGCTGGGCAAGTACTCTACTGGAACGGAAGCAAATTTGTCGAGAACGCCAAGGGCGGCTGTGCCACTTTCATTGCAGTGGGACCCAGCGCATTCGGACTGTCGAACGGAACCCCGTGGACCACGGGCTGCACCGCGGCGGCGGATGGGAACTATGCCGTTTACGAGATGCAAACCGGCGGGAACTGGGTGGAGATGCAGAAAGACGTCGCCACTCAACTCGCAGTATCCCCGGACGGCGACGTATGGGCGATCAATGCGGCTGGGAACATCATGTATTGGAACGGGAGCAAATTCGTCGAGAATGCCAAGGGCGGGTGCGCCACTTCGATTGGAGTTGGGCCTAGCGCATTCGGACTGTCAAACGGAACGCCGTGGACTATAGGCTGTCGCAACGGGACGGCGGATGGGAACTTTGCCGTTTACGAGATGCAAACCGGCGGGAATTGGGTCGAGATGCAGAGCGGTGTAGGATATCAGATCGCCGTATCTCCGGCCGGCATCCCGTGGGTAATCTCGAGCGCGCTGTTACCCTGAAGCGGCCGGCGAGGAGCGGCGGCAAACCTGTTCGACACCGGTCATGTCGACGGGGCCGGGCCGCTGCTCCGATCGCCTTCCTAAACCGGAGCGAAGTTTAAGCCCAGGCGCCAAGAGCGTCTGGGTGCGCCGCTTTTGTCTGCTTTCTTGGTGTCCGGAACCCTGAAAAAAGATTGTCGGTTCGGGCGGTGTTATTGCGCCACTAGGTGTGAAAGCGCAACGCAGCGCTGAGTAGACTCGCCACTTACGAATCACAAAGAAAGGAAAATTTTATGTTATTCAACACAGTCTCCAAACTGATGAAGAAAATCGGGACATGCACGGCGACCCCGCTCCTGGCCTTGATGGCTTCAGGGGGTTTCGTCTCGGCTCAAACTCCGTTCGTGATCTCGTCGGTCAGCAGCGGACAAGTGCTCGACGATCAGGCTTTCTCCACAAACCCCGGCACCGTCCTCCAACAGTGGCCGGCTAACGGCGGAAAGAACCAGCAGTGGAACCTGCAGCGCCACGGCGATTTCGTGTATGAGATCACCTCCGTACACAGCGGCCTGGCGCTCGGCGCCCAGGACGATTCGAGCGATGCCGGCGCACCGATCGTGCAACAAACGCCGACCGGGGCGCCCAGCCAATTGTGGTTTCTTTCCCGCGCATCCACCGGGTACGTCATTACGTCCCAGCAAGAGGCGTCGGTCCCTTGTACGGGCAACCTTTGTTTACTCGGGAAGAAGAATCTGGTATTCGACGTCCCGGGTTTCTCGATGGAGCAGGCAGAACAGATCCAACAGTGGAGCGAGAACGATGGAAACAACCAGCAGTGGCTCTTTCATCCACAAGATCTGGAGACCATCACGGTGGCGTTGTCGGTACCAAACCAGACCCTGACTATCAATGGGCTGCACTTTTACCCGAGTATCGAGGTTTGCCCGGTGCTCACGTACAACCCGTTCGGCGGACCGGGTCCCTGCACGACGGTGCAATCCGACGGAACTTTTGCCATCACTTGGAAAGGGCCGGTTGCTTCGGGCATTACCTATGCCAACGTGCCAGGCTATCTGGTGGTTACGATTGAGGACAAGAACCAAAAGGTACTCGGGATCGGGAGCGTTCCTGGCGGGCTACGGGAAACTATTCCATAATGAGCCGGCACCTTTGCAAGCTTGCTGGGCCGGCCTTCCGGAGCGCCGGCCCAGCGGGTAATGCTGGAATGGAGATCAGATTATGACGATTTCGAAGAGGCTCGCGTCGAACATTGGCATTGTCGCGGCGTTGTTTCTCACGGTGGCTCCAGGAACGGATGGAACCGCGGCCGAAACATACTGCTGTGGTGCGGTTTCGATGCCGGGTGAGCGGCTGGAAGCCGTCCTTGACGGTATGGATGTCGAGTCGCGATGGCTAGCGAAGGAACATGTCAACTGGGAGACTGGCCGTCCAGACAAGGGGCCGGACTACGACGGCCCTGGGCGGTCGACACATTGCAGCGCTTTCGCTGCCGCCGTTGCAAAAAAGCTCGGAATCTACATGCTGCGGCCACCTGATCACGGCCAGGTGCTGTTAGCGAATGCACAAGCCGAGTGGTTCCACACCAAAGCTGGACGCGAGGCAGGCTGGCATACCGTGCTCGGGCCAAGGGAGGCTCAGCGACTCGCCAATGAAGGAAATCTGGTCGTGATTGTTTACGAAAGTCCCGATCCCCATAAGCCCGGACACATTGCCATCATCCGGCCTGATTTGAGATCTCTGCGGCTGCTCGAGGAAAACGGGCCTTCGGTCACCCAGGCAGGCCAAACGAACTTTACGCGCACATCTGCCAAGATTGGTTTTGAACATCACCCCGGTGCGTGGCCGAATGCCGTGAAATACTATGCGCATCCCGTGAACCTCTAGCAATCTTGGTCTTTGGTCAGAGCGGGAGGTATCCGATTTGTGCGAAAAGCAGGACAACAGTTTGCACGCGTGCACCGCAAGTTTGTCGACACTCGGCGAGCGTAAAGTCCCATTGTGGAAGTTGACAGGGGATTACCCATACGAGATCGCCAGGATGATCGTGCTCAGTGGGTCCGGCATCAATCCCTGGTCCGCCGCCCTTTCGCCCGCCCCGAGTGCCGGCGACAGGGGCCGGCCGTGAACGCGCGCGGGCGCGTCTCGCTCGCCGAAACGAATCTGCGGCGTCCAAGGCCGTGCGTCGTCGTCCCGGCGCGCATGCTTCTTCAGCGATCCGACTGGGGCGTTACCTTGATACTGAGAGAGAGCGCCGCAGTCGGTCGCCGTCCCGCCGCGCACCTCCGTCGCGCCCGGCGGCGATCGAGCGGCGGGGAGAAGGGACCGTCGTGAGGCCGATCGCCCCATCCATCGGCCGCGAGAATGCGCGGGCGCGTCTCGCTCGCCGGCGACGATTACCAGGGCGCGACGATTCGAGCGGCGGGACGTGGCGACCGAACGCGGGCAGACCGCAGTCTTCGTCGGCCCGCGAAAACACAGGAGGGCTTGGGAGGGCCACCGGTGCCGTATTGGCGCCGAGCGCCAGAGCCAGAATCAGCACTATTGGTGAATGCCCGCCCGGCGCAGAACCCGTAAGCGGTAGCGCAGATCGGTGTGGAGCGCGTTGATATCGTGAATTTGGACAGTCTCTGTGGACTTTCGTGACGCGCGCCGCCCTCCGGTGCCGGCTAGAATGGTATCTCCACCACGCCATTGGCGGCCGACATCAACTGTCCCTCTGCGTCGCGCACTACCAGGCGCACTATGTAAGGCCCTGGCGCCACGTCGAAGCTGCTCCGGATCAACGCCCCTTGTGCCAGCCGGTTGGCCAGCGTATCGTCCTTCAGGTGCAGCGTCAGCACCTTCTCCACGCCTTGCAGGTAATGCCCGTTCCGGTCGAATAGGCCCACCACCATGGTCACTACGTTGTTGTTTCGCCCGTCGGCCTTGTTGTACTTGAATTGTTTCAGGTTCAGGCGCACCATCACCGTCAGCCGGGCGGAAACCTCGCTGACTTTGAAAAACTGCGTGTGCAGGTCAATCGGCAGTTCCTGCATCTCTTCACGCGAGAAAAGTGCATCCTCGATCTCCTGCCGCGCCGTCTCCGCTTGGTTGTCCGAGCGCTTGGGCGCGTAATAGCCGTGCCGCGCTTGCACTGTCAGATTAACGGCCGGCTTGACTGTCACGCGCAGCGGGTGAAAACTGCCGTCGTTCCTCAGATTCTGCGGCGTGAATCCCAGTAGGTACACGTACTCGGGAGTGGCCGCCAGTCGCCGGAAACCTTCGTCGTAATCGTTGCTGTTCTGATAGAACGTGCCGCCGGTGCCCGCCGCCATTTCGGCCAGAATGTCCGACCGCATAGATGCTCGCACCAGCGACGAACCGGCACGCCCGCCCGCGCGTCCGCCGCCGCCCCGCGAAGCGTCGAATGCCGGATCGGTGTACAGGCCGCGCGCATCCATGCCATTGATAATCACGTTCGCGCGGATGGCCAGATCCAGGATCTCGGTCTTCGGCGGATAATACTGCGGGTCGATGGTGAAGAAGCCGGGGGAAATCATCACTACCACGCGCTGCCCCGGCGCGCTGGCCATACGCCTCACCACATTCTTCAGGGCGTCGAGCGAACCGAAGGTCAGCAATTCGCCCTGGCTCAAGGCCCCCGCCCGCGCCATCACGCCGGGCCGCAACCGGCTTAAGGCGTCTTGCAGGGTTGCCTGGTTGTCTGTGAAATCCAGCGTCGGGTTGCCGGACATGGTAAAGATGGCCGCCCGGTCCGTCGGTTGCAGAGTGGCAATATGCCGGGCCGCCGCCTCGCGTACGCGCACCAGGTCGTCCGGCGAGATGTGTACGTCATCGAATAGGTACGCCACGAACCGCTCGGGAACAAGTATGGCGTGGGTGTTCTCCTCCTCCATCTGTGACGCGCCGGCGGGTGGCGCGGGCGCGCTGCTTGCCCCATTGCCCGACGAGGCCGGCTTGCTCACCAGCTTCTCCACCGAGAAGCGCGTGATTTCCTGCGGCTTTCCCTTGTCGAAGAGCTGGAAATTCTCCTTCGCCAAGTTGCCCACCGCAACTCCGCGGATGTCGCGAACCACCACCGGAACCATCACCAAATTGACATGCGATTTGAAGGACGCCGCGGACTCGTCGTGCGTGTCCATCTCCGAAGCATTGGGGTTAACGGGCACCTGCTGCGAGGCCGGGGGCGCCGCTGGAGGAGCAGTCTGCGCCTGCGCCATCACCAGAAACAGGCATCCCATGACAGATAGCATTCTCATGGTATCTCCAGCTTGCCACTTTTTCCCCGCCGGGCTGCGCTGTAGCGACCGTTGCGCTCAGGTCGTCTCGTCCATCGGCCGTGTCGCGACGGGAAGGCGCTGGCCGTCGCGGGCGATTCGCCGGTCCACCGGCAGGAAACGCGGGAGGGCGCGCCGGCAGCGAACGCCGGGGCGGGAAAACGTCGCGCCGTGGGCCGGCCCGACGCGCAATCCCTCGTGACGCCGCAGGCGCGGAAAAGCAGGATCGTTGCAAGCGCCATCAGTTCAGGTTCATAATCCTGTCAGTACCGGGATGGTCTGGTAAATGACAAGGGAGGTGCGCTTTCCGCGCACCAATCGCACGAGAGGAGCAGGGATCAATGAGCAATATCACAATTAAGGTGAACGGGCGTTTCCATACACTGGATGTCGAAACACCCACACCACTGCTTTATATTCTGCGCAACGACCTCGGCTTGCAAGGGCCAAAGTTTGGATGCGGGCTTGGACAGTGCGGCGCCTGCACAGTGATGATTAACGGTTCGGCGGTTCGTTCCTGCATCATGCCCGTGTCTTCCGTCAAAGGCGAAGTAACCACACTGGAGGGGCTGGCTCCGGACGGCAAATTACACCCGCTGCAGCAGGCGTGGATCGATGAGCAGGTCCCGCAGTGTGGATTCTGCCAGAACGGACAAATCATGACGGCCAAGGCGATGCTGGACAAGAATCCCCATCCCACCGACGCGCAGATCCGCGAGACCATGAACAGCACGCTGTGCCGCTGCATGAGTTACTACCGCGTTCAGACGGCCATCAAACGCGCCGCCAAAGCCATCGCCGATGCCTCCCCCGCTTCCGCAAAGGAGGTCGTGGCATGAGCGTCTCTGTGCGGATTCCGAGACAGATCGAAGATATGCTCGCGACCAATCGCAGGGACTTCCTGCGAAACGCAGGTCTGCTACTGGTGAGCTTCGGCGGGTACGGTACAGCCGGCGTCCGGGGAGCGGACGCGCAGGGCAACGCCGCGGAGCGGGGACCCGGCCCGTACATTGATCCCGACTTCCACCAAATCGACTCGTGGATTGTCATCCATGAGAATAACTCGGCGACGTTTTATGTTGGTAAAACGGACCCCGGGCAGGGCACTGGAACAGGTTTCCGCCAGTTGATGTCCGACGAGCTGGACGTGCCCTTCGAAAAGACCACGTGCATCATGGGAAGCACGGACATCACCGTCGACCAGGTTGGGTCGGGCGGATCGACCGCGATGGAGAGGGATTCGTGGCCGATGCGCCGCGTCGCCGCGGAAGCGCGCCGTGTGCTGCTGGAAATGGCGTCGGGCCGCTTGGGAGTGCCGGCCGATCAACTGGCGGTTAGCGATGCTGTCGTCACCGTAAAGGCCGATCCCTCGAAGCGTGTTACTTATGGTGAGCTGATCGCCGGAAAGAAGTTTAATGTGACGCTGACCGGGAACAACGTGAACTCGGTCACCGGTCAGGCCAAAACGAAGACGATCCCGGAACTCAAATATGCAGGCCACGCGATGCAGCGTGACGACATTCCCGCAAAAGTGGACGGCTCCATGAAATGGGCCGTCGACGTCAAACTGCCCGGCATGGTTCATGCCCGCAACGTAAAACCTCCTTACGCTTGCGCCAAGCTGACGGGCATCGATGAATCGCCGGTGAAGAATCTGCCCGGCTTCATCAAGGTGATGAACAAAGGCAACTACGTCGCGGTTGTGTGCGAACGCGAGGAACAGGCCATCCGCGCCGCCCGCCAGCTCAAGACAACCTGGGAGAAGCCAGCAAACGCTCCGTTCCCGGCGTCCGAAGATCTTTTTAAGTACATGCGCGCGGCAACGCCCACTCCGGGGGCCAGACCCACGCTAGAGGGAGATCCTGAGGCGGCATTTTCGGGTGCGGCAAAAACCATCGAAGCCGAGTACGAGGTGCCGTTCCAGGGGCATACCGCATTCGCTGGCGCTCATGCCACAGCCGACCCCTCGAACGGGCAGATGACGGTCTATTCCAATGACATGAAGTCTTACGGTATGCGGAGAGGTGTCGCGACGTTTCTCGGCATGCCGAATGACCGGGTGCGTGTGTCCTGGATGCGGGGGCCGCAGGGGTTCGGCCGTTCAGCGGCGGAGGACGCGGCTTGTGAGGCGGCCTGGATCGCTCGCGAACTGGGCAGGCCTGTTCGCGTGCAGTGGATGAGAGATGAGGAGACGGCTTGGGATACCAAGAGTCCGGCATTCCTGGTAAAGATGCGCGGCGCTTTGGATGCGCAGGGGCGTCTGGTGGGATATGAGTACAACGCGCGTTCGTGCGACTACAACCACCTTGGATACAACGAGCCTGACACCGTGCTGATCGCACAACTGATGGGACATCGGCGGGCGAGAGCGGCCGCAGGCAGCGCCTCGCTCCCTTCGGACATGTACGCGATCCCGAATCGCAAAATGATTGGCGAGGTGGTTGCGCTGCCGGCCGTGTGGGAGACTCCGCTTCGCACCGGCAATCTGCGCGATCCCAATGGCCCGCAATCGGCGTTCGCCTCGGAATCGTTCATCGACGAGGCAGCCGTGGCGGCGAAAGCTGACGCCGTGGAATTTCGCATGAACCTGGTCAAGGCCGGCACCAACGACGACAATGGGTTCCGGCGGGCGCGGTCCCTGGCGGTTCTCAAGGCCGCCGCGGAAAAGTACGCCTGGGACCCGCGGCCATCACCGAAACTGCGCGGTACAGGAAAGATTCTGACGGGACGCGGTATCGCCTACTCCTTCCGCGGCCAGACGGTTGTTGCGCAGATCGCTGAGGTCGAAGTGAACCGTGAGACCGGTCATGTCTGGGCGAAGCGGCTGGTGTGCGCGCACGATTGCGGTTTCGTGGTCAATCCAGAAAGCCTTCGGTACACCGTGGAATGCGGTACTCTTCATGGCCTGAGCCGCGCCATTTACGAGGAAGTTCGCTTCGACACCGAAAAGGTGACGAGCCTGGACTGGTTCTCGCATCCCACTCTCCGCCACGCCGACGTTCCCGAGCGCATCGACGTTGTGCTGGTGAACGGCGATCCCAATCCGAACCGTCCCGACCTGCCGCCCTACGGAGCCGGTGAGGCCTCACTCAAACCGATGCTTGCAGCCGTCGCCAATGCCATCCACGACGCTACCGGCGTTCGCATCCGCAGAGTCCCCTTTCGGGACGACCGGGTGCTTGCCGCACTCAAAGCCGCGGGCGTGTGACCTAACATGAGCGAGAAAACTGAAGGAAAAGTTGTCGCCGTACCCCACGCGGGCGCCCGGCGATGATCGAGCGGCGGGAGGGGCGACCGTCGCGGGCGGATTGCCGCGTCCGTCGCCCGGAGAAAAACGCGCGCGGTCGTGTGCCGTGCGACATCGTCCCGGCGCGCACCCACGTGGCGTCCGGCGACGAATCGAGCGGCGGGAGGCGGCGACCGCCGCGGGCCGGAAAACGCGGGCGGGCGCGGCGCGCTCGCCGGCGGCGAAGATTTCCCAGCGCCGCCCGCCGTGGGCCGCCGTCCCGGCGCGCACGCCACGTGGCGCCGGCGACGATCGAGCGGCGGGAGGCGGCGACCGTCGCGGGCGATTCGCCGGGTGCGTCAGCCGGGTCGCATTCCGTGGCTCGCCGCCCCAGCGTACATCCCACGTGCCGCCTGGCGCCTGGCGCCGAAAGCCCCCTTTCAGCTTCCGGTTTTTTGAATCTTGCCAACCCGCCCGCAAATGCAATCGGAGATGTGCGCGCGTAGCTCGCGCGCGCTGAGGTCCACGCCGCAAGCTGGACAGGGAATTCGCATCGCTGGCCGCCC
>DATJRE010000147.1:0-6845 GCA_035505095.1 Bryobacteraceae bacterium
TTCGGGGATACGACGGGTCGAGCATGGATGAGGAGAAGCTTGCGCGCTTGGGGTCAAAGAGCCTCGTTAGTCCTTCAGATACATCTGGGACTGCTGAACATGGTGTTCGCGGCCGGTGGCGGGTGACGGCGTGGTGCGAAACCCATCCGCGCCAAGGCCGATATTTCCGAGGCCCAGGCGAAGCTGGACGCGGAGGCGGGGAATTTTTCCGCTCCCCCCACGGTGGGCTGGGTAGCCGGATGCATCATGATCTGGGCGGCCCTGTTCACGGTTGGCAATTTTCTGTACGGACGGTTAGACTACGGCTTTGGGTTGCTGGCTGTGTTCGTGGTGAGCGCGGCGGTGCTGATCGGCGTGATCCGCCGGCTTTGGAGGTGAAGCATGACGAGTGATGAAGATTTCGCGAAGGCATCGAGGCGTGACCTGTTGCGCCTGGCATCCCTGGCCTCGCTGGCGGCCGGTACGGCTTCCGGCGCCGAGGATGCCGCGCCGCCGCAATCCGGCCCCGCAGCGGCAAGCATGTCCGGCGTGCCGTTCGAAGCGCGCCCGCAAGTCCGCCTCGGTGTGATCGGCACCGGCGGCCGCGGCAATGCGCTGATCGATAATTTTGCCGCCATGCCCGAGGTGCGCATCGCCGCGCTCTGCGACGTGGTGCGCGATAAAGCGCTCAAGACCCAGGCGCGGCTGGAGAAGGCCGGCAAACTGCCCACCGCTCCGGCGCTCTACACCGATGGCGACCACGCCTTCGAGAACCTGGTGAAGCGCAACGACGTGGACCTGGTGGTGGTGGCCACGCCGTGGATCTGGCACACTCCCATAGCCATTGCGGCCATGAAAGCCGGCAAGCACGTGGCCGTGGAAGTGCCCGCCGCGCGCACCATGGAGGATTGCTGGCAGCTCGTCAACACGTCCGAGGCAACCCGGCGGCATTGCATCCAGCTCGAAAACTGCTGCTACGGCGAGAGCGAGCTGATGGTGCTGAACATGACCCGCGCGGGCCTGCTGGGCGAACTGATCCACGGGGCCTGCGCTTACAACCACGACCTGCGCAGCCTGCTTTTTTCCAACGAAGGCGAAGGCCTGTGGCGGCGCCTCGAACACCTGAACCGCAACGGCAACCTCTACCCCACGCACGGCCTGGGGCCGGTGGCGCACTACATGAACATCAATCGCGGCGACCGGTTCGAGTACCTGGTGAGCATGAGCTCCCTCTCGGTGTCGCTGGCGGCGTACCGCAAGGAGCACGTGCCGGCCGACGACCCGCGGCAGAAAGAGGTCTACAAGGAGGGCGACCTCAACGTGAGCCTGATCCGGACGAACCAGGGCCGGGTGATCCGGCTGGAACACAATGTCACCTCGCCACAGCCTTACGACCGCATCAACCTGATCGCCGGCACGAAAGGAATTTTCCGCGATTACCCGCCGCGCCTCTATCTGGATGGCGACGCCAAAGAGGAGTTCGGCTCGCTCGATCCGTACAAAGCCAAATTCGAGCACACCTATTGGAAGGAGACTGGCGAGCTGGCGCGCAAGCTGGGAGGCCACGGCGGCATGGATTTCGTGATGGCCTACCGGCTGGTGAAATGCATCCGCGAGGGCAAGCCGCCTGACATTGACGTGTACGACGCCGCGGCCTGGAGCGCCCCCGGTCCGCTGAGTGAGGCCTCGGTAGCCAAAGGCAGCGCGCCAGTGCCGTTCCCCGATTTCACCCGCGGCAAGTGGCGGCAGCCACGGGCGGCGCTGGAGGGGTGAGGGGAGGAATGCCCCGTTTTCACCGCGGAGACGCGGAGGGCGCGGAGAAAAATGCGGAGAGAGACCTTGAGCCAGTCCCCGAGGCGGGCGAAACGGTCAGCCATGATCTGCTGGACGAGGCCGCCCACGAGAGCGTTCCGCCGCCCCAATTCGCGATCGTGACTTCCACGGTGTACGCGCCAGGCGGCGTTGCGGGTTGCTCAAGGTCGCGGTCCGCGATTCGCCGGCGACGGCTCGAAACGTCCGGCCGAGCGATCAACTGGGCGGCGAGAGGTATCTCCGGGCAGACGCTCAGAAAGACGGCAGCACACGCTGGGAAAACGCGTTTCGGCAAATCCGCCCTTATTTGTCGACCTTGCGGTACCCCGCCGGGATGGCAAACAGCGAGTCTGGCACGGGAGCGGAGGAGAAATTGCCAGACTCCATGGTGACGTCGAAGAGCGACCCGCCGCCGCTCATGGCGTTCAGCCGGTCAAGCGCCTGCTGGGCGCCGGCGGCATTTGGGCCGCCGCCTTTGGCAAGGGCCTCCAGGCGGGCGCGGGCCTGATCCATCTGCGACCCGTAAGGACTGGCGCCGGCGCCCGATTTCATCCGGATGACTTCCAACACCGGCACGGCATCCAACTCTGCGAACTGCTGCTGCAACTTGGCCATGGCCTTCTGCATACTGGCACTGCCGTCGGAGCCCCCCACCGGCCAATGGGCGGCGTTGCGCCTGTAAAACGCGCGCAGCTCCTGGCTGCCCGGCACGTCCTTCGACATCCAGAGTTCCACCTCCATCTGCCCTTTGAAGCCGGGCTGGGAGCCACGCGCCGCGTCTAGCTGCACGGTCATCAGCAACTCGGTCGCTTCGAAGCCGTTGATGGTCTTCTTCCGGCCCGTGTTTTGCACGTCGGCCTGCACCTCGCCGGCCCGTGGATTGTTTCCCAAGTCGCTGAACCGGACTACCTTATAGGTCTTGGCGTTATGGTCAATGGTGGTCAAGGTCTGCGCATCGAAATCCATGACGGTGGTGACGCGCCCGCGGTCTTCCACCTCTTTCTGTCCCTTGATCGCGTGCTTTACGACCATACCGTTACCGGGGCCGGACTTCTGCGTCATGGTGAAGCTGAAGTCGGCACGGGCCGCCGGACTGGCAGCCAGGAACAGCACGGCAACGCAGGCGCTTTTCATGATGGGCAAAATCCCCCTGTGGGGAATCATACCGTGGAAACCGGGACGGCGGCCAAGCGTGATATCCCGAGCGAAAAATGGGCGTAGCAACAAAAGTTGTTCTTGACAATATCTCTATGTAAAGCTAATATCAACTTGTGAGCGGCAAGCTGGCATACGAGATTCAGCAGTCGAAACCGTTCCGTTCCCTGGAAGAGGAAGCCTTCCTGAATCTGGGACGGACGTTCGAAATGCTGCAGGAAAAGGTGATCGAGTTGTTGAAGCAATACCAGCTCACCGCCACGCAGTACAACATGCTACGCATTCTCCGCGGGGCCGGCCCGGACGGATTGACGTGCAGCCAGGCCACCGAGAGGATGCTGACGGCCGATCCGGACGTGACGCGGTTGCTCGACCGCATGGAGGCGCGGCACCTGATTGCGCGCGAACGCAGCCAGCAGGACCGGCGCGTGGTGATCACCCGCATTACCGCCGAAGGCCTAGCGCTGGCGGCGGAGATCGACCAGCCTCTGGCGGATCTGCTGCGCAGCCTCATGGGGCACGCCGGCAGAGGCCGCCTTGTGGAATTAATCAACATCCTGGAGACCCTGCGCGAAGCCGGGGCTTCCTAGAAGCGAAAACCAGCCGCGGCTGCGGCACTAAACGTTAGAGAGGAGAAAGCCAATGGCACAAGTGACTTACCAAATCGACCCGGTTCATTCCAGTGCGCACTTCAGCATTCGACATATGATGATCACGAATGTGCGCGGCGAATTCACCAAGGTTGCGGGCAAGATCCTGTGGGATCCGCAAAACCCGGCCAACTCGTCAATCGAGGCGAGCATCGACGTGAATTCCATCAACACCCGCGAGCCACAGCGCGACGGGCATTTGAAAAGCCCCGATTTCTTCGACGCGGAGAAGTATCCCACGATCGAGTTCCACAGCACCAAGGTGGAATCCAAAGACGGGGAATTGGAAGTCAGCGGAGACCTGACCATCCATGGCGTGACCAAAAATGTGGTCCTGCAGGTGGAAGGCCCCACGCCCGAAGTCAAGGACCCCTGGGGAAACATCCGCATGGGCGCCAGCGCCAGCACAAAAATCAACCGCAAGGATTTCGGACTGAACTGGAACAACGTCCTGGAAGCCGGTGGCCTGATGGTGGGGGACGAGGTCAAGATTTCGCTGGAAGCGGAAGCCCTACGGCAGTGAACGCGACCCTAAAGAAAAACGCCGGAGGTGACGCAGCCTCCGGCGTAACAAGAAGCGAACTCGAAACTGGCAGCCTCCCAGCTCCAGGTACATCATCTCCTACAATTGCTATACATGGAAGACCGATTTATACCTGCTTTTAGTTGTGGTACGAATGGGCTACAGTTTACAAGGGTGTACATACTTTAGTTAATTGCTTGCGCTTGCGAGCGATGGGGCCCTGCCGGCCGCGAAGACCGGGCGAAAAAGTACCGGTTCCCGCCTAAGGTGAACACCGGGCGATGCAATCGACGGCTTGGAGGCCTGAAAGAGGGGCAGCCCTCTCCTCGCCGACGCTCACGGCCGGTTGTGATACGTTAGAGCCGAAAGCCGGACGTTCGCCATGAAATTCAACGCCATATTGCTGACCGCCATGCTGCCGGCGGCCGCCTGGAGTCAGAGCCTGAACTGCGATTGGAAGGAGTATAAGGCGCAGGAGGGTCTGAAAGCCGAGGCGTCCTCGGGCGGGCTGGAACTTTCCTGGACCGGCGAGCGCGCCGATCAGCTTCGCTCCGCTTTCGCCATCCGCAACGGCCGGCCGATAGTCTCCGAACTGGCCGCCCGCAAGAGCGGGGGAAGCTGGATTGTGCTGGGGCGCAACCTGACGCCCGAATTCCAGGTGACCAGCGGCAAGCGGCGGCTTTCCGAGCAGCAGATGGCGCCCCTGCGCGCGCTGGGCATCGCGCTTACGCCGGAAGTGGTGGATCGCGAGAAGTGGAACGCCTTCTGGGACGCTCCCCTGATGGTCCCCGGCGCGCCCGGCACCAATATGGACCTGCCGCGCAAGCCGGACGAGATCCGCCGCGCCTGGGCCACCTATCAGGCCACCGGGTGCGCGGTGAAAACCGACGGCGGGCGCATCGAGGTGACCTTCCCCGGCGTCGAGATGGGCATTTTCGCCGGCCGCCTCCAGTACACGGTCTACCGCGGTTCGAACCTTTTGCGGCAGGAGGTGATCGCCAGGACCGAAGAGCCGTCGGTAGCGTATAAATATGTTGCCGGGTTGAAGGGCATGACGATTGGCAACGATACCCGCCTGCGGTGGCGCGACACGGCCCGCAACTGGCAGCAGTATGCCTTCGGCGGTTCCGTGAATACCGACCCGGTGGCCGTGCGGGCGCGCAACCGTGTCGCCATGGTGGAAGAGGGCGGCGGGTCGCTGGCCTTCCTGCCTCCCTCGCACAAGTTTTTCTTCGCACGCGAGATCGAAACCAACCTGGGCTACGTGTATTACCGCAAGGACAGCCCCACGTCGTTTGCCATCGGCGTGCGGCAGGCCGACCACGAAGAGTCTTACCGGCCGTTCGGCGTTTCGGATGCCGAGTGGAACAAGACCGCCAACGAAGCCCGCCACGACATCAACAACTTCGCGCTCTACAACGCGCCGCCGGGAACCTGGCAGCGCATGCCGGTGTATTTTTACCTCAACCCCGACAGCGCCGAAGCCACCGACGAAGCCGTGCTGGCCTACACCCACGACGACCGCTACAAGGCCATGCCGGGCTTCAAGGTGCTGGTGAGCCATTTCCACATGCATTGGAACGAGCACATCACCGATGGCGGCTCGGTGGATGAACAGCCGAGCTGGCTGCAGGTGTTTCGCGGGCTGGGCATCAACGTGGTGATCCTGGCCGATTTCCACAGCGATTCGCACCCCAACGACCCCGGCCCGAAGCGCTTCGCCGAGCAGAAGGTCTACTTCGAGGGCTGCGGGCGCTTCTCCGACCGCGATTTCCTGCTGATTCCCGGCGAGGAGCCCGACGCCAAGCTGGGCGGCCACTACATCACCTTCCTGCCGCACCCAGTGTACTGGTCGCACGTGCGCACCGCCGGCCAGCAATTCCAGGAGGACGATCCGAAGTACGGCAAGGTGTACCACATTGGATCGGCCGCCGAGGAGCTGGACATGATTCGCCGCGAAGGCGGCCTGATGTGGCAGGCGCACCCGCGCACCAAGGGGTCGGCCGGCTACCCGGACGCGGTCAAGGACTCGGCGCACTTCCTCAGCGACCGTTTTCTGGGCGGCTCGTTCCAGTCGCTGCCGGTGGACCAATCGCAGAAGCGTCTGTGCGAAGTGCGCTGCCTGGACTTGATGGACGAGATGAATAACTGGGGCGCCGATCCGAAGTACATGATTGCCGAAGGCGACACTTACATGAAGTACCCGGATGACGAGACCTTCCCGCAGTTGATCGTCAACTATGTGAAGCTGGACCGCGTGCCGGCGTATAGCGCGGACTGGTCGCCGATCGTGCACGCCATGCGGGCCGGCGATTACTACGTTTCGAGCGGAGAAGTGCTCTTGCGGAATTGGGGCATCGAGGGCACGGGCGCCCACCGCGTGTATACGGCCAACGTGGAGTGGACCTTCCCGCCGGAGTTCGTGGAAGTGGTGTGGGGCGACGGCCACACCACCGGACGGCAAATCATTTCCACCACCGGATTGCCGCCGCTCAGCCACAATACGTTCCGAATTCCCTTCGACGCGACCGGCAAGCAGTGGGTGCGCTTCGCCTTCTGGGACTCGGCCGGCAATGGAGCGTTCACGCAGCCGGCGCGGCTGAAGTAAGGGCTGGCGGCCGTGGTTTCGTGCCATTATGAAAGGGAAGGCTGCGTATGATCGATGTTAAGCAAGCGGTCCAGATAGCGAAAGAGAAGGCTCTGGAAATGTTGGGAACCCCAGCCAA
>DATJRE010000148.1:0-3491 GCA_035505095.1 Bryobacteraceae bacterium
TGGTTCCAAACCCTGATCGGCTATCCCAACAGCACCACCCCGGTCAGCACTCCCAACAACGAATTCCAGAGCACCGGCACTTACCACACCGACCATTCCAACTCGCTGTATGTGGCGATGCTCTACTTCGTGATCCTGGGCCGCGATACCGACGCGTCCGGCTTCGCCTTCTGGCTCGGCGTCGCCAACACCGGCGGCCCCGGCCTCCTGTTCCAGGGCTCCGCCGGCTACGCCACCCGCATCCAGATCCTCGGCCCCGGCACGCCCAACCAGGGCTTCATCGGCAGCACCGAATTCCAAGACCTCTTCGCCAGCTAAGACGCCCCGACCCGATCCCGCCGCTCCGACGCGCGCCGCGGCCGACCCGCACCGCGCAATCCGATCCGCGCCGCGCAATCCGATCCGCGACCGTCAGGGAGCGTTCTTCGCCGCTGCCCGGAACACCCGCCCGTCCTTCATCACCTCAACTACCTTCCGCACATTCCGCACGTCCGCCGTCGGATCGGCGCTCAGCACCACCAGGTCCGCCGCCATGCCCGGCGCAATCGACCCTCGCTGGGCCGCCTGTCCCACCGCCATCGCACTCACCTGGGTCGCCGCCTGGATGGCCGCCTCCGGCGTGAAGCCGCACTGCTCCACCAGCAGCGCCATCTCGTCCACCACCGCCGCGCCCGCGTCCGCCTGCCGGCCGGCCAGTCCCTGGCTGTCGGTTCCCGCATCCACCAGAACGCCCGCAGTGTGCGCCGCGCGGGTCACCGCATACACCCACGGCAGCAGGCCCTTCCCCATCCCGGCTGCGGAGTGCTCCCCTTCCTGCTGGAAGACCCGCAGCGTCGCGTCCAGGATGGTGCCGTGCTCCTTCATCTGCTCCAGCAGCGCCACGATCCTGGGGTTATCCGGCCGTATGTTCACGAAATCGCCCTGCGCCCGCGACCGGTAATCCGCCGGCACATGCGGCGCCGCCTCCCACACCAGGTACGCCGTGTGCGAGATGGTGTTGGCGCCCGCCGCCACCGCGTCGCTGGGCTTGGCCGGAAATACCGTGGCATGCGTCCACACCAGCAAGCCCTGCCGATGCGCCTCCGCCGCGATGGCCGCGACCAGCTTAGCCGGCAGGTTGGCATACAGCTTCACGCCGGTGGCGCCGGTGCCTTTGGCCTCTGCCACCGCCATGCGGATATCGGTGGTTTCATCCACCGCCCGCAACCACGGCGCGCCGCCCAGGATGACGCCGCGCGACGTGTCCGGCACCCGCGGGTCTTCGTAGAAGAAGGTCGGGCCGGCCATCAGCGCGCTGTAGTAGACGTTCGGCCACCCCGGCGCATCGAGGCTTGCCTCCCGCGCCAGGTACCCCAGCACGCGCGCATCGCCCGCCATATCGCGCAGTCCGGTCACGCCGTTCAGCAGCAGCCGGCTCAGCAGCTCGCGGTACCGCGCCAGGTCCCCGCTGCCGCTGGTGATGTGTACGTGCGCGTCGATCAGCCCCGGGATGATCCACTTCCCCGTCAGGTCCTCAACCCGCGCCCCCTTCGGCGCCGCCTGGTTGCCGGAGTTGAGCGACACGATCCGTCCGCCGCGGATCAGCACGGTGGCGTCCGCCACCGGGGCCGCGCCCGTCCCATCGATCACCGTGGCATGCGCCAGCGCCACGGTCTCCACCGCCGGCTGCGCCCTCGCCACTCCCGCCGCCAGCACCGCCACCGCCACACTGCAAATCGCCAGTCTGTTCATGAGTCAATTAGCGTATCAGGCCGCCCGCCACCTCAGCCACCGGGGCAATGGTAGACTGGCGAGATCCATGCGCACTCTGCTCCTGCTTCTGCTCGCAACCGGCGGCGCCTGGGCCGCCGACGAATTTACGCTCTATGAGCTGCTCGCGCCCTCCACCCACTCCTTCGACATCGTCTACGATGTGACCGCCACGCGCGAGGGCGCGCCCTATTTCTTCAACCCCATCCGACCGGGATCGGTGGCCACTAAAGAGCGGGTCATCGACCGCGCCACCGGCCAGCCGCTGGAATTTGACACCGTGGATGGCCGCGCCGCCAAAGCCTCCGGTTTCGTCAGCGCGCGCACTGCCGACGATGCCCAGTTCCTGCGCGTTAAATTCGCGCGGCCCGTGCCCAAGGGCGCCGAAACGCGCATCCGCATCTACAAAACCTACACCGACGCGCCCTCCTACTATGAAACCCCCGGCGGCTTCATCTTCGACCGCCCGCTGGGCATCAAGCGCAACGTGGTGGTGCTGCCAAAAGGCTATGAGCTGACCGGATCGGCCTCGCCCGGAATCGTCTCCACCGATTCCGACGGTCGCGTGCGCATCAGCTTCCTGAACGACCGCGACGACCAGCTTCCCGTCCGCATCGTGGGGAGGAAACTGCCGTGAAGCGCCTGCTGCTGGTCCTGCCGCTGCTTCTGCCCGTGCCGGCCTCCGGGCAGTTTCATCGCGCCGAACAGGACCGCGAAATCCGCTACTGGCTGCTCGATCCCGCCGGCCATCAGTTCCGCATCTCGCACGATTTCACGGTCACGCGGCCGGGACAGAAATCCGTCCACAGCTTCGTGCGCGCCGGCAGCACCGTGGCGCCCGATTCCAAGATGTTCAACCTGGATACCGGCGAGCCGCTGCCCACCCACACCGTCAGCGGCAAATCGGTGAACGCCCTCGGCTACTACGCCACACCCACCGATCCTAATTCCGTCGTGGTGCAAGGCGACCTGCCGAAGCCCGTCGCCCAAGGCGAATCCGTGCGCATCCGCGTGGAAGAGACTTACACCGATCCAGTGGGCTACGTCGTCGACCACGGCGAGCTGGTGTGGACCCGCACCCTGGGCCGCCCGCTGAACTTCGTCACCCTGCCCGAAGGCTGGATGCTCGCGAGCGTCAACACGCCGGCTGTGATCACCCTCGACCCGCAGGGCCGTGTGACCCTCCGCTTCACCAACATCCGCAACGATGAGCTGGCGGTCACCATTCGCGCGCGCCAACGCCGGTAAGGCATCCTGCGCCACGCCGCCGCCAGATGAACGCTTGCTAACATTAAACTCCGTTCAGCCTCCGCAACGGGACCGCCGCGTGCAGCGTTTGATGCCGTAGGAGGTTCTACGGAGATGAAATCAAAACTGTTGGCCGGTACCTTGTTGAGCCTGGGCGTGCTGCTCAGCGCCTGCGCCGGCGGCGGCATGTATTACAACGCGTATGGCCCGCCGGCGCCGCGCTACGCGGTAGTGGGTGTGGCTCCCGGTCCGGGTTACGTTTGGACCAGTGGGTATTGGAATCGCGCCGGCGGCAACTGGGCCTGGTCGGAAGGCCGCTGGCAGCGTCCGCCGCACCGGCATGCAGTCTGGGTAGCCCCTGAGTGGCGCCGCGAAGGCCGCGGCTACCGCTTCCATCGCGGCTACTGGCGGTAACTGCCTCCACCCTTCTACCCCTCGCGGGCCGGGAACCCGATCGCCAGCCGGCCCGCGCTCCGGGTTTCCCCGCCCGGGGC
>DATJRE010000149.1:0-12987 GCA_035505095.1 Bryobacteraceae bacterium
GCCTCCGCGGCCACCTGGGCGATGGCGGCGGGGTCGAGGGCCGCGGCGCCCTCGGCGTAATCGGCCGGCAGGGTGCGCCGCATCTGCACGGCGCGCGTGCGGCGCTCTTCGAGAGGCGCATCGTCGAGAAACGCGTACGGATTGGCGTTGAGGATTTCGTGCGAGAAGGGCGACGGCTCGGGCGTATCGATGGCCAGGGTGCGGATGGCGCCCTCCTCGATATCCGCCAGCAACTGGCGGAGCCCGATGAGGTCCATGGCCTCGTAGAGGCAGTTGTCGAGGGTCTCTTTGACCAGCGGATGATCGGGAATGCGCGGCTCGCCGGTGAGGTTTTCGGGGCAGGCGGCCTGATCGGGGAAGACGGCGGCCATGAGGTCGTCGGCGCGCATACGCTGGATGGGCGGCGGCACCTTGCGCCCGCCGGAGTAGCGCGGAATGGCCAGCGCGCGGGAGGCATTCCAGCGCCAGCGCGCGGTGAACATGGGGGCGGGCAGGACGGCCTGGGTGAGCACGTGCTCCACGGTGGCCGGGCGCAGAAATTCGAACACGATTTCGAGCGGGAAGGAGTGCTGCTCGCCAAGCGAGAGCACGATGCCGTTATCGGTGGCGGCGGCCTGCAATTCGAAATTGAAGGAGCGGCAGAAGCGCTTGCGGAGTGCCAGTCCCCAGGCGCGATTGATGCGCGAGCCGAAGGGGGCGTGGACCACCAGTTGCATGCCGCCGGCTTCATCGAAGAAGCGCTCCGCGATGACGCGGCCTGTGGTGGGTGTGGCGCCGAGGGCGGCGTGGCCGGCCTGCACATAGGCGAGGACCTGGCGCGCGGCGGCTTCACTGAGGCCGCAATCGGGCGGGCAGGCGCCGGTGCGCGCGATTTCCTCGCGCAGGCTGGAGACTTCTTCGGAAAGCTCGCGCGTGCGGCCGGGGGCTTCGCCGCGCCAGAAGGGGATGTTGGGGGCGGCGCCATGGGCATCCTCGACGCGCACGCGGCCGGCCTCCACGCGGCGGATGCGCCAGGAGGTGGTGCCCAGCAGAAACACGTCGCCGGCCAGGCTTTCCACGGCGAAATCCTCGTCCACAGAGCCGACGGTCTTGCCTTCGGGCTCGGCCACCACCATATATTGGGCGGTATCGGGGATGGCGCCGCCGGAGGTGATGGCGACCAGACGCGCGCCACGGCGGCCACGCACACGGCGGTTGACAGCATCGCGGTGCAGCCAGGCGCCGGCACGGCCGCGCGAGCTGGCGATGCCATCGGAGAGCATGCCAAGGACGGCATCGAAATCGGCGCGGCTTAAGGTGCGGTAGGGCCAGGCGCGGCGGACCAGGTCGAACAGCTCATCTTCGCCGAACTCCTCGGCGGCGCAGGAGGCCACCATCTGCTGGGCCAGAATGTCGAGCGCGTTGCGGGGAACTTCCAGGCGGTCGAGTTCGCCGCGGCGGATGGCGCGCACCAGGGCGGCGCATTCGATCAGCTCATCGCGGGTGGTGGCGAAGAGGCGGCCTTTGGGCAGCGCACCCACCCAGTGGCCGGCGCGGCCGATGCGCTGGAGGGCCACGGCGATGGAGCGCGGCGAGCCGATCTGGCAAACCAGGTCGACCGAGCCGATATCGATGCCAAGCTCCAGCGAGGCGGTGGCGACGACGGCGCGCAGCTCGCCGCTCTTGAGGCGGCGCTCGGCTTCCAGGCGCAGGGCGCGCGAGAGGCTGCCGTGGTGGGGCAGCACGGCGTTCTCACCCAGGCGTTCGGCCAGGTGGTGGGTGACGCGCTCGGAAAGGCGGCGGGTGTTGACGAAGACCAGGGTGGTGCGGTTCTCGCGGATGAGGGCGGCGGTGCGGTCGTAGATTTCGCCCCACATTTCGTTGGAGGCCACCACGCCGAGTTCGTCCTCGGGGATCTCGATGGCGAGGTCCATGGCGCGGCTGTGGCCCACGTTGACGATGGCGGCGGAATCGGAGAGGAAGGCGGCTACCTCATCGAGGGGCTTGACGGTGGCCGAGAGGCCGATGCGCTGGGGGCGCGGGCCGCCGGATTGTTCAACCAGGCGGTCGAGGCGAGCCAGCGAGAGGGCCAGGTGCGAGCCGCGCTTGTCGTCGGCAATGGCGTGGATCTCGTCGACGATCACGGTGCGGATGGTGCGCAGCATTTCGCGCGGGCGCGCGGCGGTGAGCAGGATGTAGAGCGATTCCGGCGTGGTGACCAGGATGTGGGGGCGATGGCGGGTGAGCTGCTGGCGCTCCCACTGCGGGGTGTCGCCAGTGCGGAGCGCGGCGCGGATGGGCGCCAGCTTGATGCCGCGGGCGGCGGCCAGGGAGGCGATGCCGGCCAGCGGGATATCGAGGTTCTTGTGGACATCGTTGCTGAGCGCCTTGAGCGGCGAGACGTAGAGGACCTCGGTTTCGTCGGGCAGCGGGCCGGTCTGCGCGCGGGCGGCCAGGGAATCGATGGCGCTGAGGAAGGCAGCCAGGGTTTTGCCGGAGCCGGTGGGGGCGGAAATGAGCACGTCACGGCCCTGGCGGATTGCGGGCCAGCCGAGGAGCTGGGGCTCGGTGGGGGCGCCGAAAGTGGCGGCGAACCACTCGGAAACCAGGGGATGGAAGGAAGAGAGCACTAATTTAATGATATGGCCTCAGGCGGGGAGGGGCGGGCGGCAGTATTGCATGGCCGGCGGCGCCGGTCCGGAAAATGGGTCCGTTTGGCGAAATGGGTTCGCCTTCTGTAGGGCAATTGATTCATTCTATTGGACCTGACAGCCCAAAATGGGTTCGTTCGGCAATTTTCGTCCGGCAGCAGGCGATCGCTGGGAGTCGGAAGGTTGCCAGCGAGCGCGGGCCGTGTCGCGGTTCCTCCTCATCATCCAAAGCATTACCACGCCGATCGGTTCAGAGCTATTCGGTTTGCAGGTAAGTGGCTGAAGCTTCGGCGAATTCAGGCGCGCGAAGTCTGTCAACCTGCTGACTGGCGGAGCTACAATATCGGGGACAGGGAGTACCGACTTACCTTATACGTGCAACAAGTGGCGGCCAACGCGCTCGGGCAGATCCGGAGCGAAGCCGCAGTGGCTCCGCTTATGGCTCTCCTAAGCGACCAAGATCCGGAGGTGAGGAGCACGGCGCTCAGTGCGGCATCCAGCCGCCTGGATCCGGCCGACAGGAGGCTTCTTACCTGTGACCTGGATGGGGCCCTTCCATTCCTCGATCCTCAGGAGCCGATTCGCGATGAGGCGGTAAGACGGGCAGCCTCCAGGTTGGACCTGACCAGTGAGGAGGTTCGGCGGCGATATGACGCGCTAGCCGAGCAGTTCCAGCTCAACCTCGAGTGGCGCCGAATTGACCCATGAATGACGCGAGGGGATCGTTGTGGGCGGCGGTAGGCGGTCCGGGACAATCCTTGGGTGCCGGCAGGTGAATGCAGGCGCTCCCGCTGTGGGGATCGCCGGTGCGGATCGCGCCTCAGGGCGGAGATCCCCTTCTGATTCCTTGCACTCGAGGCGCCAGCCCGCCGGCTCCGTGGTGCGCGGGACGGGCGCGTATGGCGGGGAGTGGCAGCCGCCCCTGCGCGCGTGGTAAGACGGGAAGACCATGACCTTACCTGAAATCGGCGAACTGAGGGCCGCGGCGGCGACGGTATACCAGGCGATGCCGCCGACGGCGCAAATCCGCTGGCCGCTGGTGTGCGAGCGAACTGGCGCGGAAGTCTGGATCAAGCACGAGAACCAGACGCCGCTGGGAGCGTTCAAGATTCGCGGCGGACTGGTCTACATGGAGCACCTGCGGCGCACCGAGCCGGAGGTTCGCGGGGTGATTGCGGCCACGCGCGGCAATCACGGGCAGAGCGTGGCGTTTGCCGCCGTGCGCACGGGAATGCGGGCGGTGATTGTGGTGCCGCACGGCAACAGCCGCACCAAGAACGCCGCCATGCGAAAGCTGGGCGCCGAGCTGGTGGAGCACGGCCAGGATTTTCAGGAGGCCTTTGAATACGCCGCCGGGATGGCCGAGGCGCAATCGCTGCACTTCGTGCGGTCGTTCAATCGCGGGCTGGTTTCGGGCGCGGCCACTTATGGCCTGGAGCTGTTTGGGGCGGTGGCGGATCTGGACGCGGTGTATGTGCCGATCGGCATGGGATCGGGAATTTGCGGCACCATTGCGGCGCGCAACGCGCTGGGGCTGAAGACGGAGGTGATTGGGGTGGTGGCCGCGGGTGCGCCGGCATATGGACTTTCGTTTGCCGCCGGACGGCCGGTTGCGAGCGACCGCGCCGAGAGCGTCGCCGATGGGATGGCCTGCCGGGTGCCCGACCCGGACGCCGTTCGCATTATCCTGGAAGGCGCGGCCCGGATGGTCACCGTGGACGACGACGAGATTCGGGCGGCCATGCGGAGCCTCTTTGCCGATACCCAGAATGTGGCGGAGGGCTCGGGCGCAGCCGCGCTGGCAGCGCTGTTGCAAGAACGCCCGAGGATGAAAGGCCGCCGCGTGGCGCTGATCCTGAGCGGCGGCAACGTGGACCAGGAAGTGTTCGAGCCGATCGTGGCGGAGGGGAAGGATTAAGCCGCCGCGTTGGCAGCAACCGGCTTCAACTCATCCGCGAGACCGCCGGCAATGCACTACACCTCCGCGGCCAGGCCTAGCCAATGACAATGGGTAGGGGGGCGTCACTCCACCGGCCTCTCCTCGATGTGATCCACCACGATCACGGGGTACATTCGCGTCTGCTTCACCAACTTCAGCCCCAGTTCCCGCTCGAGAGCCTCGAAAAAGGAGATGCCCGTGGGATCCGCCGCGGTCCCCACCGGTTGATTCGAATTGTCCATCTGTTCCAGCATGGGGCGGGGAGTCCAGCCGATAAAGAAGTTCCAGCCGCCCTCGATCCCCGTCTCGTCCACCACCGGATGATCGATGTACGCGGGCGCCATGCGCTGAATATTCTCGGCAAATTCGGCCATGCTGGTGTTCGTGCATCCGGTCATCCGAAGCCCCGGCAAGGGAGCTGGCGCGTTGGGTGCAGGTTTGCAGCCGGTCCGGTCCGAATCCTTTGCCGCCGTCATCTTCGGCTTGCCCTTCCCCGCCGTCAGCACGTACACCGTCGTCTCCCGCCGCTCCCGGTGCGTCTTCAGCCCGAAGCGGTCGATCAATAAGTGATTCAGCATCTCCAACCCGATGCTCAGCGGCGGAGGCATCGGCCTTCCGTTGACCACGTTGGGCGCCCCTTCGCCCGTGGTGGGGACCTTCGCGTTGATTTCCCAGCGCGTTTCATCGGCAAACTTCGGCAGGCCGACCACGATGTCCTTTCCGAAGTTCGGAGAGACCTGCAGCGACATCGTGATCAGACTGCGCAAGGTCCCCCCGGCGCGCATCATGCTGCCGCCCTGGTAAAGCAGCCCCGTCATCTGGTTGTCCGGCGTGGCCGGTTTGATCGACGCCGCCTCAAACTTCGCGGGCTCGGGAGCCAGTTCCTTCTCCACTCGCGGCTCGTTCGCCGTCGGCTTGCGATTCACGCTCTCAATCACCAGCACCGGCATCGGCACGTCTTTGATATCGAGCTTCAGTCCTAACTGTTTGTCCACCGCGTCGAAGAGGGAAATGCCGTCGGCGCCTCTGGCCACGAGCGCGACCGGGGCGGTCCACTCGAGCTTGAAGTCGAAGGAGCCGCTGAGCCCGGTCTCGTCGATCAAATCGTGGTCGAAATATTCGGCTCCCCCCATCTGACGCAGGTTGTCCGCGATCTCCGCCGCCGTCAGGTTATGGCACTCGACCATGATGTTCTGCATAAAGCCCGACTGGTTCCCGCGGCCCCCACCGGGCTGCTGCACCCGCTGGCAACCTTGTCCCGATCCGCTCGCCGGCTTGAGCTTCGACCCGCCCTTGCCCACCGTGAGCACATACCGCGGCACCGGCTGCGTTTCGTGTTTGACCGCCAGCTTGAACCGGTCCGCCAGTAACGACTGCAGCATCTGGTTGGCTTCCGCCATCTTGGTGCCTTCCGGAACCTTCGCAATGATGTCGAACAGGTCTGAGGCGACCCACCCCGGACCGCCCGCGATGGCGTCTTCCTTCAGCTTGTACGCCGCCTCGATCAGCCCGAGCATGGTCACGTCCCGATTGATGTATTTCCCGGCTCGCAGCACGCCGCCAAAATTCCGCGCTGCGCTGGGCGAGGTCTGGCTCGAATGCACGTCTGCCAGCTCGAACTTCGGCTGCTGGCAAAACGCAACCCCGGCGGCGCAAAGGCCAACCACTACCATCCTCTTCATCATTCCCTCCAACGTGCTCCTCATTCGCCGACGGCCGCTCGATCCGGCCGATCGCCAGAAACTCCACCGGCCGCTTGGTCGTCTCCGGGTTGAGCCCCAACTGTTCCTGCAAGCGCCATCATGAAGCTCGGACTTCTTACGCTTGCCGGGAACCAATTCCAAAAATCCGTTGCAGTGCCTTGCACACGTCTCGCCATCTCTACGCGATTGATGACAAGAGGAAATGAACTGGCAGCCGTCCTTCTATGGCACTACGGCGTCCGGTGGCGGACACCCGGTAAGGCTCAGCCGCACGAGAGTCGTGGACATATGCAACGGCTTTGGACGGCAAAGGCCAGGATGTTTGGGACCGGGCACAAAGAAAAGTTTCCGGGGAACTATAATGCTTCCCCGGTGGGCTACCGATATGTTCCTTGAGTGCAATTGCGCACTTCGTTATGGCCTTCTGGAAACGATTGTCCGTCGAGATCGAAGCGTTGCCGGATGGGCCTGTCGGCTCGGCCTCAGCGGCTCAAGTTCTGCTGACTTCGCTGGCGGTTTGTGCGGCAGTCGCCGGCTTTACTGCTCTCCTGGTCGTCCAGTACCGCCAGGTGCTGGCCACCTGGGAGGAACGCCAGTCGAGTGTCGCCGACGATCGTGCCCGGCTGGTTTCGAATTGGCTCCGCGAACGCAGTCTGGATGCCGAGGCAAACTCCGAGGCGCCTGAGGTGATCGGGTACCTGACCCGGGCGGCCCGGCAGAGAAGCGCACGCAACTTGCCGGAGGATATCCTCCTTTCACATCTCGCTCTGTTGAACCAGACCAAAGACTCCTACGGTTACCTGGGGACCTATGTACTGGACCGCGAGGGCCGCGTGGTAACCCAGGCATCCGGGTCGCGCAGCCCGCCTCCGCAGGTCGAAGCCGCAGCCCGGATGGCCGTAAACAGCGGCCAACTGCGCATTGAGTGGTTTCCCGCTGAATCCAACAGGATCTCTCTGTGCATCGTCTCGCCTGTGCCTGCTGTGGAAGGAAAGTTCGGCGCCCGGCCGCCCGTTCGGAACGCGTTGGGCGCGGTTGCCCTGGTAGTGGATCCCAGCGAAACCCTGTTTCCCCTGCTCACGGCGGAAACAGTGCCGACCAGAACCGGCGAGACCTTGCTGGTGGCCCGCGTGGGCAATGGAATCCTCTATCTCTCTCCCCTGCGCCATGGCTCGGGTGGAACTCGCATCGTTCCCGACTGGGAGGGCCCGGCAGCGGAGCAAGCCGCAGCGGCGTGTGAGTGGGCCGGCATCGAGAAAATTTTACCCAGGATCGAAGACCAGCTCGAGCGGCTGAGGCTCGCAATCGAGGATCAGGCCTCAGAGTAATAGCGCCTACACTAAGAGACTGTGCAATCGCTTGGCCAATCGCGGCAATCACCATCCTTCCGGCAGTAAGTGCGAGCAGCCACCCGAGAGGAGACAGTAAATAACATCTCCAGGTGGCACGCCGAGCCCCGGCGCGTGGTTTAGCACACTGTGATCCCTGGCTCGCACGAAGCGGGGGCCGTCTGCAAGGCGTCGATATAGGTAAGGAGGTAAATCAATTATATGAAGCATTTCTTGATGAGCGCATTGGCGGGCTCCGGTTTACTATTCATGACGATACCCGCCCAGGCGCAGTATCAGCCTGACTCCGTATCCAGCTATCATCAGATTCAATATCAGCGAGGGGCGACCAGCCATGACCGTTTGTTCGACCAGATGCGCGACGACCTGGCGCTCGCCAGTACCACTGCGACGCCGTTTAGCGGCGACCGGGACCGCGTGGCGATTGCTCGCGACCAGCTCAATCAATTGCAGCACGCTGTCGATACCGGCGAATACGATGGGCTGACATTCAGCCAGACCATATCCGCGATGCAGAGGGTGGTCGACTTGAATCGAATGACCGACCGGAACCGCGATTACCTGGTGAACGATATCGGCCAGTTGCGGGACTTGGAAGCGCAACTCGGAGGCTAGCTTTGTGACGGGCGGGTCCGCTGGCACGCGACCGAATCGAATCAATGCACGACTGAGGTTTGTTATTTGACCGCTGCCTTGACCGCGGGCAGCGGTCTTTTTTTTTCCGAAGTGCGCGGCGCGTGTTCGCCCTGCGTCCTGGCGATTGGGCCGGCCAGGCACACACGAGCCGCCGGGTCAGCCGGATTCGCCTCGCTCAGGGCCGTGCCGCCAGTTTCGTGGCGGTCAACGGAGTGGGCGCCGCACACTCGATGGCGACTACATGATGGCCGCGCGGCAGGAAGATCGTCAGGCCGCCGGCATCGCGGATCGGGTACGAGGCTCCGTCGACTTTGATGCTGGTCGCGCGGCGGTCGAGAACGGCCAAAGCCCGAGCGGCGGAGTCGTAGGTCATCTCGATTGCCGCGGGCGAGGTCACCCGGGCGGAGCGCAGGTCGGCGTTAAGGCGCAGCATGCGCGGGGCCGTGGTCGGCCCGTCGGGTTCGATGGTGTGCAGGCCGGCGGGGAGCCACACCGTTTCATCGTCCGCAATAGGCCACACGTTGCCGTCCACCAAGGCGGGCCCTTTCCACGCAAGACCGACTCCCGCCAGCGAATCGACCGTCACCTGCTGGCCCGATTTCTCGATCCGCGTCACGGTGCTTGCGGCGCCGGGCAGCAGTTTGAGATCGGGCGGCTGCAGGCTGCTCTCGATGTACAGGGCAACGCGCGCGAAATTGCGCGCCGCCCGATGAACGATCTCAAATAGCTCCGTGCCCGTCTGCTGGCGGGTCGGATAGACATTCTGATAGCGGCTGACGATGTTTACGTCGATGGCCAGTTGCCCGGTGTGGCCGGTGAGGGCGCGATAGCGGTCGGCGATGGTCTCATAGCGCTCGGGGCCGAGATTCCAAACGGTGGCCGGGTCCTCGATCAGGAAGGTGAAGGAGTGCTTGTCGAGAAGCGGCAGCGCGCGCGCCGCATCCACGCCGAGAGCGTCGCGCATGTGGGGATCGAAACGGTCGTCAACGTGGGTGAGCACCAGGTCGAGGTCGGGCTTGGCATGCGGCAACTTGGGGTCGCGGGCCTTTTCGAGCTCGGCGATCCATTGCTCTTCGATGCGCGCGGCCAGATCGGCACGGAAGTCGAGGAAGCTCCGCCGGGCGGCGGCATCGTTCTGGCGCGCGCGGAAGACTTCCAGCGGGTCCCAGCCGTTCTTGATCTCAAATTGGGCGCGGACGTCGAGGTTCATAGGCGTGAACCGCGATGGATCGTCGACTCCATGGAGGGATTCAAAGTACAGTTCGGCGAGGTTGACGCCGTCCCAGTCGAATCGCTCCAGCAAGCCGTGGACGCCCGCCGCGACGGCGCGGAAGCAATCGCGGTTGGCCAGGTTCATCAGCTTGCGCCAGTCCAGTTCGGCGTCCTGCAGTACGGCGGTTTTTTCGCGCCACTCCGGGTGGGCGGCCCAGAATTTTTCGCTCACATGCGGCAGCTCCAGCCACGCGTACACCTGAATGCCCTCGCGATGGCAGGCTTCGATCAGCCGCTTGAGATAGGCGTCGTTCTCGGGGTCGGGTTCGAAGAAATGCCAGGCAGCCACGTGCAGGGCGGCGATCCCGGATTTCCGCCAGCGTTCCGCGAAATAGTCGAGGTCCACCCTGGAGCGGTAGGAGGAATCGAAGAAGGCCCACAGGCGCGAGGAGCGGAAGGGTGGGTCGAGGCCGAGGTCGCTGAGCGCGTCGAGCAGGTACGGGAAACGTTCGTAACCCAGCTCGCCGGGCGAGGCCGCGACCCACAGCACCGCGCCTTCGCCGCGCCGCAGACCGGCCGTAAGGGGCGCCCCGGTCCAGCGGTCGCGGGTAAAGACGACGGCCGCGGACGGCAATGTGAACACCGGCAGATCGAGGGCCTTCTCCCAGACAATCTCCAGGGCGGGTTGATGGATGTCGCGCAAGCTGCCGGCATGCACGGTGGCCGGTCCCGGCCGGATGCCGAACGATTTGGCCAGCGGCGACGCTCCTTCGAGGATCAGAACCGCCCCGGCCTGTACGCGCGCCGGCCAATCCGCCGAAGCCGCGGTCCCGGGCAGGGCCACGGTCACCCTGGCTGCGGTGGCGCCGGCCGGAAGCGGCTGCAACCCCACCGACGAAAGAATGGCAGGCCAAGGTCCCGGCGGGCCTGAAATCACGGAGAAGTAGGGAAGCTCGGCGGCGGCCGCGGAGAGGCCGGTGACGAGAAGCAGAGGGAAGACCGTTGCCAGTGCGACCCGCCGGTTGGCGCGGCCACGCGTACACACGGACACGCAAGACGAGAGAAGGCCGTGCCGATTTGGCGCTTTCCTCCCGCGCTTCCGCGTCCTCGAGTCCGGTGCTATCCCGGCGGCATCGCTGCGAGGGACAACGCAGCGAACTTTGCCGCGGCGACCGTTTCGCTTTTCGTGCTCCGCACCGCGGCTCCCGGTCTCCGCGTCCTGCGCTACCTTCCGATGCCGGCCCGTGGGAAGGCTGCTGGAGATCGGCTCAGCAGCGAAACGAAGCCGCAGCCGTAAGAGGGCGCACGTCGCGGTTTCACACTCGGTTGCACACCGATTGTCGGGTGCCAGGCAGGAATTGGCAACCGCTCGCTCCCGGTCCCGGCTCCGAGCGCTGGTTTCGCGGCTTCGGGGGCTGGTTTCCGAGCCGCGCGCGTAAAGAAGATGCAAGCGGGACAGCACACTAGTGAGAGATGGCATACCAGACTCCGGCGCGGATATCGTTGAAGTTCGGTCCGCGCGGGTTACCCGCGTTCACCAGGTATGTGCCGCGGAGGGCGCTCACAGTGAAGTACATCGAGGGCGGAAGGACTGAGGCGGTGAATCGTAGTCCAGGACCCGTTTCTACGAAATTGGCCCAGTATTGGCGCTGGTCGTCCAGGGTGAGGTTGGCGTTCCAGAAGGCCTGCGCGCGCAGGCCGCCCGAGGCGAAGCTGTAGCCGCCGCGCGACTGGCTGTACAGCATCATGTCGTTGTTGAAGCGGCTTACGAAGACGGCGTCCAGGGTAGTGTCGGCGAACGGGCCCGCGGATTCCCCGCGCAGGGCATGGCCGAAGGCGCGGCTCGCCGAGAGGCCCCCGCGGTAGTCGGGCAGCTTGTGGCCGTTCACGTAGCTGATGGCGTTGCCGGCCTCGCCCCAAAGGAAGGCGCCATGCCAGGGGATGCTGGCCAAACCGGCGGCGACAATAATGGAGCTTTCGGAGAGATACTGCGGCGCGGCGAGCGCGGGAATCGCCTCGCTGACACGCGAGTCGCCCACCAGGCGCACGCTGAGATAGGGGCGGATGGGCAGGCGGGTGCGGAATTCGGCCTTCACCTGCCCATAGCCGAAAGCATCGTGCCAGCGCGTCGAGAACAGGGGATAGATCCAGGCGGACAGGCGAACGGGTTCCGCGGTGCTGCGCAGGTTTCGCCAGGACTGAGCGGCCGCAGCGGCGATTTCGGGGTCGGGACTGGACTTGGCCATGTCGAACCAGTGGATTGCCTCGGAATCCTGGCCGAGGATGTTGAGCGCGCGGGCGAGGTCCAGCATCACGCCGTAATCGGAGGGGTCGGCTTCATGGGCGGCGCGGAGGTAGCGGACTGCATCCTTTATATATCCGGCCTTCAGGCTGCGTTGGGCCATGGTCTTGGGGTCGACCCGCTCGCCTCCGGCCAGGGCCTCGCCTGTGGGGGTCGTTTGGGGCAAGTGGAGGACGGCGCGGACGCGGTTGGCCAAGTCCTGGTCCTTGCCGGCTAGAACGCGGTCGAATAGCGGCTTGGCGCCGGCCTGATCGCCGCGCGAGTGGAGCATGAAGCCCAACTGCGCCGCGGACAGCAGGTCGGCGGGATCACTCTGGGCCTGGATGCGAAACTCCTTTTCGGCGTCGGCGGTCTTGCCCATGCTGATGAGGAGGAAGCCAAGCTCGCGGCGAAGTTCGCCGTTGGCGGGGTCCAGTTGCAGGGCGCGGCGGAATTCGGCGACGTAGGGGTAGTGCTTGGGGAGGAGTTCGCGGGCGGCGTCGGCAGCCGCCGGTTCCCCGCCGCGGGAGGCGGCCAAAAGCGCGGCGTCGGCGTCGTCATTGCGATGTTGGGCCTGCCAAACGCGGCCCAGGTCGAGCAGTACCGAGCGGCGGTCCGGCAGGATGCGCCAGGCTTTCTCATAGTGTTCGGCGGCCAGGGGCAGCAGGTCGCGCTGCTCGGCGAGCGTGGCAAGCTGGTAGTGAGCATCGAACGTGTTGGCGCCGAGCGCGATGGCCTTCTGCCAGCGGTCGATGCCGGCGGCGAGGGGGTCGTCGATGTTGTGGAAGGCGCGCTCGGCTTCCGCGGCGGAGGGCGAATTGGTTTTGCGGATGCGGTCGAAGATGCGCCGGGCCTGCGACTCCTGGTGCGATTCAAAGCACAGGAAGGCGTACTCCATGGCAACCGACAAGTCGTTTGGATCGAGCAACATAGCTTGGTGGAACTGCTCGGTGGCGAGGTCGTTGTCGCCGATCTTCAGGTAGGCGTAGGCGAGGTCTTTGCGGATGGAGGCGCGCTGCGGAGCAAGATCGATAGCCTGTAGGAAGTGGGCGACGGCGCTATCGTAATCGCGGGATTGGAGGGCGGCGTAAGCCCGGTTGAGCGGCTCTGAGGCAGGGTCGTTCGGGACCCCGGAAGTCTGCGCCAAAGACACGGCGCAGGCCGCCAGCAAGAGAAGGGCGCGCATATTGCTTTAGACATATAGTGCCGGGGGAACTGGAAATTCGCAGGAATTCTA
>DATJRE010000150.1:0-26384 GCA_035505095.1 Bryobacteraceae bacterium
TCCGCTGGCCGGCTCGCCGCCTCCCGGCACACCCGCCAGCCAGATAGGCAGCATGCCGCAAGGCCAGATCGGGACGTCGGTGAACGACATCGTGTCGCAGCAGAACGGCACCGCCGGCGCCAGCGGGAGCACCGGCGCGACGGGGTCTACCGGAGTGATCAAGCAGCAGTAGCGGGGGAACCGCAACCCACCGGGCGCGGAGACGCGCAGACGCGGAGAAAAAAGGCGGAGAAGAGGGAGAAACATCGCGTTTCTTTTTCTGCGCGGAGTCTTTGCGCTTGTGGGTGTCCGCGGTGCTGAGCGCGCAGTGGCCGGCGGGATGCCGCTTCTGCCGTAGGGGTAACCTGGGCGCAGGAGATTTCTCTGCGTCTCCGCGCCTCCGCGTCAGGTTTTCTCACCCCCGCACCCGAGTTATCCTGTCTTATTGACAAACTTAGCGACAAGGCGGGTGGTGGTGGCCATTGACGGGCCGGCGGGGGCAGGGAAGAGCACCATCGCGCGGCGGCTGGCGGACCGGCTGGGATTCATTTATATCGATACCGGGGCGATGTACCGGGCGGTGGCGCTGTGGGCCCTGGAGCGGCAGGTGGATTTCTCCGATATGCACCGCATGGAGCAGCTTGCGGTGGCGGCCGAAATCGAATTGGCGCCGGGGCGCATCCTGCTCAATGGCTTGGACGTCACCGAGGCGATTCGCCGGCCGGCGGTATCGGATGGCGCCTCCAAAGTGGCGGTGATTCCGGGGGTGCGCCGCGCTATGGTGGCCAAGCAGCGCGCCATGGGAGAACGCACCAGCGTGGTGATGGAAGGCCGCGACATCGGCACGGTGGTCTTTCCCCAGGCGGACGTGAAGATATACCTGGATGCCGACCCGCGTGAGCGCGTGCGGCGGCGGGCGCTGGAATTGCGCGGCAAAGGGCAGCCGGTGGCCGAGAGCGCCCTGGCGGCGGAGATGAGGGAGCGCGACCAGCGCGACAGCACCCGCTCCGACGCGCCCCTGGCGCAGGCCGCCGACGCCATCTACCTGGATTCCACGGGCCTGGGCATTGAAGACGTGGAGGAGGCCGTCTTGAAGCTGGTGCGCGCGCGCGTTTCGAACGGAAAGGACTTCAGTTGAAAGACCTGCTGATCATGAAATTCGGCGGCACCAGCGTGGGGTCTGCCGCGCGGATGCGGGTGGCGGCGGAGCTGGCGGCGCGCGAGGCGGCCCGGCGGCCGGTGGCCATCGTGGTGTCGGCCATGTCGAAGGTGACCGACCTGCTGCTGGATACCATGCGCCACGCGGAAGGCGGCGACCGCGCCGGCCTGGAGACCAATCTGGCGGCGCTGCGCTCGCGGCACGCGGATGCCTGCTGCCAACTGCTGCCGGAGACGCGCCACGCGGCCATGCTGGCGCGGCTTCACGAAATCCTGGGCGAGTTCGAGCGCATCGTCAACGGCATGGCCATGCTCAACGAGAGGCCGCCGCGCTCGGTGGATGAAGCGGTGGCGGTGGGCGAGCGGCTGTCGGCGCTGCTGGTGGCCGACTACCTGAGCGTTTCGGGAACTCCGGCGGAGGCGGTGAACGCTGCTAGCGTGGTGGTTACCGACGCCATGTTCGGCAACGCCTCGCCCCTGATGGAGCCGACCCGCGACAAGGCCGCGCAAGTGCTGGCGCCGCTGATCGCGCGCGGGATACTGCCGGTGGTCACCGGCTTCAACGGCGCCACCGCTGACGGGCGGCCGACCACGCTGGGCCGCGGCGGATCGGATTTTTCGGCCTCCATTCTGGCTGCCGCGCTGGACGCCGCCGAGCTGTGGATCTGGACCGATGTGGACGGCATTATGAGTGCCGATCCGCGGCTGGTTCCGGACGCCCAGGTGCTGGAAGAGGTGACTTACGCGGAGGCGGCCGAACTGGCTTACGCGGGCGCCAAGGTGCTGCATCCGCGCACGCTGGCCCCGCTGGTGGCGAAGCGCATCCCGGTGTGGAGCAAGAACAGCTTCGCGCCCCACAAGCCCGGCACCAAGATTGTGCCGGCGTTGGCCGATGCCGACGCGGTGGGCACGCGCGCGGTGACTTCCACGGCCAAGGTGGCGCTGCTCTCGCTGGAGCCGGCTTCGGCCGAGGTGAACGGCGTGCAGGTGATGGCGCGGGCGCTTGAAGCGCTGGCGCGGGCGAATGTGGAGGTGCTGGTGTTTTCGAGCTCCAGCTATCGCCAGAATTTCTGCTTCCTGGTGCGCGAGGAAGAGCTGGAAAAGAGCGTGCAGGCCTTGGAATCGGCGCTGGCGCTGGAGCTGGCGCACGGGTATGTGCATCCTATCCACGTGAATCGCGATGTCGGCTTGCTGGCGGCGGTGGGAGAGGGAATGCAGGGCAAACCGGGCCTGGCGGCGCGCATCTTCACCGCGATTTCGCGCGTGCAGGTAAACATTATTGCCATCGCGCAGGGGTCCAGCGAGCTGACCATCGCAGTAGTGGTGCGGCGAAGCGGCCTGGAGAAGGCGGTGCAAGCCGTGCATGCGGAATGCGGGCTGGGCGTGCGGCCGCCGGTGCCGGTCTTCCGCTTCCCCATGGAGCGGCGGCCGGAGTAGGGTCATGCCCAGCCGCGAGGAACATCGCAAGCAGGTACTCAAACAGAGGCGCGCCGAAGAGCAGCGAAGCTCCGACCTGCGCGAGGCGAACCTGTTCTATGGCGATGCCCACAACGCGCATCGCCAGGGCGACCTGCCCGCCGCGGCGCGCTTTCTGCAGAAAGCGTTGCACCTTAACCCGGACCATGAAAAGGCGCTCCTGCTGCTGGCCGGCATTCATACCGAGGCGGGCCACATGGGCGAAGCCATCGGCTATTGGCAGCGCCTGTACAAAGTCAGCGGCAACCCCTTCGCCCTGTACAATGTGGGCGTTCTATACCGCGACCTGGAACAGCCCGAGAATGCCGTCAAGGCCCTGAGCGAGTTTCTGGAGGAGACGAAGTCCGCGAGCAGCCCCAAGGTGAAACGTCTGCGGGAATTGGCCCAGACGCAAGTGGCAGTCAGCCGGATGAAGCCTGCGGCGCCGCAACCGCCGCCGGCCGCCGTGCCGCCTTCGGCTGAGGCCGCATCGCCTCCCACTGCCGGCCCGGCGGCTGTGCCGCAAGCGGAGAATCCTCCCGCGGCGCCGCGCGTCGGCCTGCGCTTTCTTCCCGCCCCTACGCCGGCCTTCGAGAGCCGCGGCTCGCTGGCGGATTATTTTCTGCGGCGGCGGTGGATCGCCCTGCGACTGGAGCAGAATTTCGAGGACCTGCTGTGCCTGCCTTCGCTCGAAGGCGTGGATGCCTACGTCTACCAGCAGGAAACCGTGCGCAAAGTGCTGCGCCAGTTCAAGGGACGGGCGCTGCTGGCCGATGAAGTGGGCCTGGGCAAAACCATCGAAGCCTGCATGGTGCTGAAGGAATACTGGATGCGCGGGCTGGTACGCAAGGCGCTGGTGCTGACGCCGCCCTCGCTGGTATCGCAATGGAAGGGTGAACTGGTGGAGAAATTCGGCCTGGCTCCGGTGTCGCCCGATACGCCCGCATTCCGGCAGGATCCGGCGCAGTTCTGGAAGGACGAAGCGCTGGTGGTGGCCTCCATCGCCATGGGCCGCATGGAAGCGCACGCGCCGCACATCGCGGTGGTGTCCTGGGACATGGTGATCGTGGACGAAGCTCACAACCTGAAAAACCGCACCAGCGCCAACTGGCGGCTGGTGGATTCGCTGCAAAAGAAGTTCATCCTGATGCTCACCGCCACGCCGGTGGAGAACAACCTGGTGGAGTTGTACAACCTGATCACCTTGTTGAAGCCCGGGCTGCTGGCTACGGAAGCCGATTTTCGCAAGACCTATATGACCGCGGCCAAACCGAAAACGCCGCGGAACGCCTCCCAGTTGCGCGCCATGCTGGGCGAGGTGATGATCCGCAATACGCGCGCCGCGGCGGACGTGCAGCTTCCGCATCGCATTGCCGCCACCGTAACCGTGCCGCCTTCGGAGGCCGAGGCGGAGGTGTACCGGATGGTGTCGAAGTTTGTAGGCGAGCGGTACCGGCAGACGCACGCGAATCGCACGCCGGGCATGGTGCTCGACCTGATGCAGCGGCAGGCCGGGAGCAGTCCCATGGCGCTGCGCCATTCGGTGGCCCGGGCGCTGGGCGAGAAGACCTGGGTGCGGGCCGGCGACCGGCAGGAACTGGAGGCCATCCTGGAAGTGGCCGCGGGCGTGGGCGAGAGCGGCAAGGCCGCGAGGTTGGGCCATATGCTGGCGACGCATGGCGGCAAGGCCGTGGTCTTCACGGAGTTCCTGCCCACGCTGGACTACTTGCGGCGCGTGTGCGAAGCGGGCGGCATATCGTATGCGCTGTTCAGCGGCGACATGGCGCGTGCGGAGAAGGACGCGGCCATCGCGCGCTTTCGCGATCACAGCCGCGCGCTGCTTTCCACCGGCGCCGGCGGCGAAGGGCGCAATTTGCAATTCGCCGATACAGTGATCAACTTCGACCTGCCGTGGAACCCCATGCGCATTGAGCAGCGGGTGGGCCGGGTCCACCGCATCGGCCAGACGCGCGACGTGTTCGTCTTCAATTTCTGCCAGGAAGGCACGGTGGAAGAGCAGCTTCTGCGCGTGCTGCACGATAAGATCAACATGTTCGAACTGGTGGTGGGCGAGATGGATGCCATCCTGGGGTCGCTGGACGATTCGCGCGATTTCGCCGAGATCGTGATGGACCTGTGGATCTCGGGCCAGGAATCCGGCCAGGTGGACCGGAATTTCGAAGAGTTGGCGCGCCGGCTGCTGGAGGCCAAGAAGGTACACGTGGCGGTGCAGGAGCTGGACGAGTCGCTGTTCGCCCACGATTTCGAGGTATAGATGGCCGGGATTCTGGATTGGGCCAAGGACCTGCTGGTGAGCCGCGGAGCGCTGGTGGAAGCCGAAGAGGCCGGAGCGCTGCGGGCCATGCTGCCCGACGGCGTGGCCACCACGCTGGGCGCGAGCGACTGGCTGTCGCTGCGCTTCGGGGCGGGGGCGGGATCGGACGATGAAGGAGATTGGCTGGAGCGGTTGGGCCGCCTGCTGCCGCCCGAGTCCCGCACCAGCGCCGCGCGCCTGCGCTTTCCGAAGATGCTGCGGTCGATTGACGCGGCGGCGGTGCTGGACCGCGAGCTGGTGCTCCAAAACGGCATCTACCGGCTGCCGGAGGAATCCCAATCCACCGCGCGCTACTACTTCCTCAGTTTCCAATACACCATCGAATCGGACGAGACCAGCCTGGGCCAGTGGACCACCTGCCTGAATGCCACCGCGCACTCGGTGGCGCCGCGGGCGGAGCTGCTGCTGAATACGCTGAGCGAGGATCTGGAGGACGACCCGGATGGGGCCATTCCGCGCGAGGAGCTGGCCGGAATGTTCGGCGTGGCGCTGGCGATGGCACGGCCGGAAGTGCGCCTGGCCGCGGCGGCCATGGAACAAAACGCCAACCGCCGCCTGGCGCGCGACAGCGACCGCATCAACACCTACTACGGCGATTTGCAGCGCCAGATTGCGAAGCGCATCGCCCGCCACAGCGGCGATCCGCCGGCGGCCGAAAAGGAGCGCAGCCGCGCGGCGGCCACTGAGCTGGACCGCGCGGCCAAGCTGGACGACCTGGCGCGACGGTATTCGCTGAAGATTCGCATCGAGCCCGGCGATGTTCTGGCGGTGACCCTGCCCGTGCGCGAGATCCAAGTGCGGGTGATTCGCAAGAAGGCTGAGCGGGTGGCCCGGCTGCATTGGAATCCGGTGCTGGGAGCGCTGGAATTTCCGTGGTGCGAGGCTTGCCGTGCCCCGGCGCACCCGGTGTTTCTGTGCGACGAGCGGGTCCACTTTCTGTGCAAAGCCTGCCAGGCGCCGTGCGCGCGCTGCGGCAGGGTCTATTGCCGCGCCTGCCAGGCCCGGTGCCGCTGCGGCGCCCAGAGCGGCCAACCGGGCGAAATGCCATAATAGTCCACATCACTCCACAAGGACATTTATGAAATTACTCACCGCCGCGTTGCTCGTGACCGCTGTGGCCTCCGCGCAGGAGACCCCGGCCAATCCGCTCGTCACCGTTTCGAAAAACGTTTATGGCATCGCCAAGAACGACATTCTGCGTTCCGCGGAGAAGATTCCCGAAAGCCTGTGGTCTTTCCAGCCGACCCCGGAGGTTCGCACCATCGGGCAATTGTTCGCGCACGTCGCCGACGGCCAATACGAATTCTGCGGCGTGGCCGCGGAGGGGCACAGCGTCTCCAAGGGGATTGAGAAGACGGACAAGACTAAGGCGCAGATTCTGCCAGCGCTGCAAGAAGCCTTCGCGTTTTGCGACGCAGCCTACGCCAAGATGACCGACGCCAATGCCGCGGAGATGGTGAACTTCATGGGAATGCGGATCACCAAGCTGGGCGCCATGGATTTTAACACCGCCCACACCATGGAACATTACGGCAACCTGGTGACCTACATGCGGCTGAAGGGCATCGTGCCGCCTTCGAGCGAACCGCGGCAGGCGGGCGGGTCCAAGAAGAAATAGGGCCCGTGGGACTGGAGTTTTGCGACCCCTTCCATCACCCGCCAGTGGAGCGGGCTGAATACCAGCATTACCAGCCCGGCGTTCGGGTCGGTAACCTCGGCGATCTGGCTCGGAGAAAGCGGGCGGGGCGTCGCGCTCACCGGCGTAGTGTACGGGAGATTTTAGCCTTTATCGGGGCACCCAATCTCCAAACGCCGTTACTCCAGGAATGGCTCAGCGAAGCCGCCATCGCCCGGCGGTAAAGTCCGCCATATCCTCGTTCCATACGCCAAACTTGGATGCCATCTGGCCGCCATCCACGAACAGCGTCGCGCCGGTAATATAAGATGCCGCCTCGGAAGCCAGGAACACGCAGGCCTGCGCCACCTCCTCAGGCGAGCCGCCGCGACCCAACGGAATGTGCCGGAAATAGTTGCGCAGAACTTCCGGGTCGGAGAAATGACGCTCGGTCAAACGCGTGCGAATCAGCCCGGGGCAAACTGCGTTCACACGGATGCCGTACGGTCCAAGTTCGTTGGCCGCCGTATGAACCAATCCGAGCAGACCCGCCTTGCTGGCGTTGTAAGCAGCCAGCCGCGCCTCGCCGTCGTACGAATTGGTGGAGGCCGTGATCACTATGGCGCCGTGACCCTTCGGCTTCATCAGCCGCGCCGCCGCCTGGATGGTGTGGAACGCGCCGGTCAGGTTGATGGCCAGAATCCGCTCCCAGCGTTCCGCCGCATGGTCCAGGAAATCTTCTTCCTCCGCGATGCCGGCGTTGACCATCAGGATGTCGGGCACTCCGGAGGCGGCTAAACCGGCTTCGATCGAAGCACGGCTGGTCACATCGACTGCGCAGTACTGGGCGCCGTTGTTCTCCGGCGGCGGTTCGCGATCGAACACCCACACCGAAGCCCCCTTGCCCGCGAGCAGCCGGACGCTGGCCGCACCGATGCCGTTTGCCCCGCCAGTCACGACCGCGATCTTTCCGGCCAGCCCTTCGATCACGGCCTCGATCCTCCCAGAAACAGAGTGCGCCATTGGCTATAGGACATCGGCTCTCTGCAATCCGATGGACCGGCGGACGGAACTGCGCCCGGCGACGCGGCGGTCGGCGTAAACTCCAGCCGGCAGCCGGAACGCTGCTGCCACAATTGCACCTTCCAGTCATACCGCACCAGGATGTTGTGAAGCGCATACGGCCGGTTCTCCCGCCTCCATGCCTGTTCGTAAAGATCGTGCAGAAGTCCGTAGCCGTAGACGAGGTCCTGATAGTAATAATCCTGGTGAAAGAGCGGATCTCCCGCGTGCCGCCCCCCGTTATGCTGGCGATCGGCCATGGCATACTGATCGGCGATCTGTTGCGCCGCTTGAAACTTGTAGACGATAAAATCCATGCGGCGGGCACCCAGTTCCATCGCCCCAAGTGCGTCTGTTTCGCGCAACGGGCCAGCCGCTTCCGCCTCTTTGATGAGGGTAATGGCGCGTTCGGCGTGCAGGCGAATTTCGTGCCCCAGGGGCAGTAGCCGGGCGGATGTCTCCTGCCCCTGCCGCGACCACGGATCCATCCAAAACAGATCCGCCATGGCCCCGTGTGTGGAGCCGGCCCGGCTGAAGGATACCTGCGCCGCCGACAGCTCCTTCTGGGCCTCATTAATCTTGCCGGTAAGGTCCCCGTGAAACACCTGCCCGAAGCTGTTTTCGAAATTCGATATGCTGCTCTCGCCCGGCTGCCAGCCTGCCGCCGCCCCGAACAGCAGCCCATACCAGTTGGCGTTGAAGAGGCTTCCATCATCCGAGTTCCAGACGGTGTTCAACACCCCGGTGGCTCCCAGCCGCTGCCCGTCGCGCACGAAACGCTGGATATTGAGCAGCGCCTCGTAATAATTCGGGTAAACGCGATCCCAGTTATTCAAACCCGGGGACACCCAGGTTTCTATCCCGGCGTCCACATAAGGCCGCAGCCACTTTTCAAAGCCCTCGGGGCGCGGTCCGTACTCCCAGGCCACCGCGATCACATCTTTCGGCAAGGTCTTCACCAACTCCGGGTTGTTCATCGCAATGTCGCCCCAGAAAAGCATCCGCTTGTGGAGCGGCTGGACGATTCCATAGATCTGCTTCAGAAAATCCATGTAGACCTTGGCGGCGCCCTTCTCCGCCACGGCGGGTTGGCTTTGACCGGTCCCCAACTCGTTCACCTCGTCCGCCCCGACGTGGAGGAACGGTCCCGGGAACATGCCGGCCAGTTCGGTGATCCATCGGCGCACCAGGTCGATCGATCCCGGCTGCCCGGGAGCGAGCGCGCTGCCGTGGGGCGTCTCCCCCAAGGGCAGATACTGTTCGAACATCAGAGTGTGATGCATATGGCCGAAGGCTTCCTGCTCGGGCACGATGGTCACATGAAACTGGCGGGCATAGCGCACCAGTTCCTCCACATCGGAACGAGTCATCGATCCGCCGGGCTGTGCTGGAAGAGGATCGCTCCGGTATTCCAGCGAGTTTTCCATGTATGGCGAATAGATATTGATTTTGTATTCGGAAAGCACCTGAATGATGTGTTTTTGAAATTCGAGCGTCGAGATCGGACCGCGCGAGATATCGTGCGAGATGCCGCGAAAAGCCATCGCCGGCCAGTCGCGGATTTCGGCAGTTTGGAATATGGCGCCCGTCGCAGTCACGGAAATCAGTTGCTTGAGCGTCTGCGCGCCGTAATAAACGCCGGCGGCGGAAGAGCCGATGTCATAAGTGATCGCGCCGTCTGTGATCAGTACGTAACCCTCGTTGCGCATTTCCGGGGAGAGCGCCAGGCGCCTGGACGAGAGAACCGCGGCCGCGAGCTTGTTGGTGTCCCGCAGCAGCACGATCCTTACCGCGCCGGTGGTTCCGTTGCGGGCCGCAATTCCGCGGCTCTTCAGGGTGGCCATCAGATCGTCGGCGGCAAATCGATCTGCGGAGTCCCCGTCGGGCGCCGAGATCGCAATCCCCTGGCCCAACCGCAAGATGGGGCCGGACCGTATCTCTCGGGGCAACGGAACCAGCGGCAACGAGGCGGCCGCCTCCTGTGCCAACAGGAACGAATTGCCGGCAAGGATACAAAACACCGGACACCAAAAACGCATTCCAAACGATGGACCTGTGAGCACGCCGTCTGCCTCCCGTTTCTCTCAGAAGTATAGCGAAGCGCTCCCGCACCCAGCCGGATCGACGTGCGCCGAGGGGATCACGTCCGGCTGAAGGGCGCTGAGAACCCGACTCTGCTAAACGTGCGCGGCGAGAAAGACCGGGCGTGGGTCGTGCTCATGGCGGACGCAGGGATAAGCAAAGCATCTCCACATATCCGTCCGCGCGATGCATCCGGATGGGCCGTCCGTCCTCGATCCAAAGCTGTCCGTTCCTAATATTCACCGCAGCGAGACAGAGAAGGCGGAGAAAGACAAAGTGGTAAGGCGGGTGGTTCAACGCCGGAACGACGCCGGCGATGCAACTTAGGACTTGAGTTTTTGGAGAAGCCACGCCATGTTGCGGCCGAGGACCTGCATGGTGCGAAGGGCCTCTTCATCTTTTTCGACGTCGCCGGGTTCGCGGCCGATGCCGATGTTCCAGTAGGAGGAACCGGGGACGATCATTTCGCTGATGAGGAAGAAGTGATTCAGGGCATCGAAGGCGTGAATGGCGCCGGCGCGGCGTACGGCGACGACTGCGGCACCGACTTTATGGCGGAACATGCCGCCGTTGGCGCCTGAGACGAGGCAGGCACGGTCGATCAGGGCTTTGATTTCGGGGGAAATATCGGCGACGTAGGTGGGCGATCCCAAGAGGATGCCATCGGCGGCGGCCATCTTGTCGATACAGGCGTTGCCGATATCGCCGGTCTGGGCGCAGTGGCCGTCCTTACGAATGGAGCACTTGCGGCAGGCGAGGCAGCCATGGATGTGGGAACCGCTCAACTCGATCAGTTCGGTGTGAACGCCGTGCTCCTCAAGTTTGCTGAGCACGTGGCTGAGAAGGATGGCGGTGTTACCGCCTCTTCGGGCACTTCCGTTGAAGGCGACGACCTGAATATCGGGCATGGTGTGATCCGGTTGGTTCCCGCTTGGGGAACTTACGAGCTGCCGGAAGGACGGCTCAGGGGAACTGATGCATGCGGAGTGCCACGGCAGGGCGGCAGGTCGATGGGGCGAGCGAATCGGGCGGGCGTGCCTGATGGGGCACCAGTGCTGTTCGTTGCGAGCGGCTACCTCGGTGACATCGGTGCACAGGCCATTGGCGTAAGAGCAGTAGATGCGGGTTGTTCGAATGTTGAACAGCCTGACCATATTCCGGTCAGTCCGCGAGAGGAGCGGAACGGCGGGCGCAGCCGCCGGCACAGGCGCCGGGAGAGCGGTTGGCGGAGCAGTGACGCGAGCGCCCGGACTAGACCAAGCCTCCGATCAATGCGGGATTGGTAAGCATCTCAATCTATATAAGATCTCCGTGGAGAGGGGCACAAAATCAGCTTTTTGAAGAGCTGTTCACTTTGACAGGCCGCGGCGGGGGTGGCGCCGCGTGAGCGCACGGGTGAACAAGACTCGGGCGGTTTGCGTGTTCGAGTGCCTGACCATATTCCAGGCAGGTTGAAAGCGGGCGGGGGTTGGCTTTTGGTGGAGGCGGTTTCTTGTATGGGAGCTTTCGAAAGCGCGCAGCAGGGCGCGGGAGCGCGCGGGTTCGCCGCGGTGGGCTGGGCCAACGATTGGGCCAATGATTGCAGCCCCGAAGGAAGCCGGCAGAGGTTCCGGGGCTTTGGAGGCGGTCGGAGTGGAGAATACGACGACGATGAAGGCAGTGCGCGTTCATTCGTATCGCGGACCGGAAGTTCTGAGGTACGAAGAGGCGCCCCGGCCGGCGACGGGCGCGAGTGAGGTCCTGGTGCGAGTATGCGCGGCCGGCGTGAATCCGATGGATTGGAAGATTCGCGAAGGCTATCTGAAAGACAGGCTGCGACTGGAACTGCCGTTCATTCCGGGATGGGACCTTTCCGGAGTGGTGCAAGAAACCGGAGCTGGAGTGACGCAATTCCGGTGCGGCGATGAAGTCTTCAGCCGGCCGGATATGGCGCGGAACGGAGCCTACGCCGAGTACATCGTAGTGGAGGAATCGCTGCTGGCGAAGAAGCCGCGGAATCTGAACCACACTCACGCGGCTGGGGTGCCGTTGGCGGCCATGACGGCGTGGCAAGCGCTTTTCGAAGCGGCGCAGGTGCGGCGCAAGCAGCGGGTGCTGATTCATGCGGGCGCGGGGGGCGTGGGAAGCTTCGCGGTGCAACTGGCGAAGTGGAAGGGCGCGCAAGTGTGCGGACGAGGTAATCGATTACCGGCAGGCCGACTTCACGCACATGAAGCACGTGGACGCGGTGCTGGACACCCTGGGCGGAGAGGTGCAGGAGCGCTCGTGGAAGGTGGTTAAGCCGTACGGGATTCTGGTGTCGATTGTCAGCCAACCGTCGGTGGAACTGGCGGAATCGGCGAAGGCGCGGCAGGCTTTTTTGGTTTTGAAGGCGGATGGGGCGCTGTTGAGCGGGATTGCACGACTGCTGGAGAGCGGGAAGATCCGGTCTACTGTGGAAACGATTTATCCGCTGGCGGAGGCGCTGCAAGCGCAGGAATTAAGTATGACTGGGCACGCCCGCGGCAAGATTGTTTTGAAGGTGGATTCGCGAATTCTTGACAAGGAGAAGGACACGATGAGAAAGCATACGAAGATGCGGCACAACGGAGCAGCGGCGGCGGCAGCACCGGCGAAAGTAGTGAGTGCCGCGCCGGTGGTTCAAGAAGCGGCGAAAGGGCTGACTACGCCGGTGGTTCAAGAGCAGATTAAAGCGGTAAGTACGGCGCCCGCGGTTCCAGAGCCAGCGAAACCAGCAAGTGCCGGGACGGCGGCGGAGGAGCCGGTCACGCCGGCGAATCTGCAAACGGCGTACAGCGGAGAAATGAACGCGCATACGCGCTACCTGGAGTTCGCCAAGGAGGCCGATGAGGAAGGATACGCGCCGGTGGCTTCGCTGTTTCGGGCCGCCGCCCGATCCGAACAGATTCACGCCAATAACCATGCCGAGGCGATCCGGGGCCTGGGGGAGGAGCCGAAGCCCCAACTGGAGACGCCGGTGGTGAAGTCCGCTCGGGCAAACCTGGAAGCCGCCATCCAGGGCGAGGTGTACGAGCGGGACGAGATGTATCCGACATTTGTGCACCAGGCGCGAGTGGAAGGAAACCGGGCAGCGGCGCGCACGTTTCATCTGGCGCAGAAGGCGGAGACCGAACATGCCGCTTTGTTCACCGAGGCGTTGGAGCAATTGGAGAGATTGCGGGGCGAGGCGGTTGTGTATTACGTCTGCCCGGTGTGCGGCTTCACGACCGCACAGGCGAACGGCCTGCGATGCCCGGTGTGCTCGACGGCGGCAGAACAGTTCGAGCGAGTAAGCTAAATCGGCGACGGTCAAGCGAATTTGTGTGTGATTCCGATGGGGATCGGCGTCCCGGTGTCGAAGGCGAAGTGGCGCTTGCCGAGCGGATTCTGGCGGAGGCAGGACTGAGGACGCGGCTGCACGCCCTTAGGGACGAACGTCGAGCGCGAATGCGATGCGATGTTTAGTGGGGAGGAAGGTATCCCATGTTGCAGATGAAGACGTTTCTGTTACCGGTGGACTTTTCCGAGCGGTCGCTGGAAGCGGCGCGGGAGGCGAAGGCCCTGGCGAAGCATTTCCACTCCCGGCTGATCATGCTGAATGTGATGGAAGCGGACCGGAGGACGGGGCTGCAATTCGAGCCCGGAGGATCCTCGGTGGAAGAGTTGCGGGCGTATTTCGACCGGGAATACCGGGACGAGCCGATCGATTACGTGGTGGAGACCGGGGATCCGGCGGAGACCATTATGGAACAGGCCGAGGCATGCGGAGCGGATCTGATTGTTATGGCAAGCCACAACCGGAGTGCCTTTGAGAGCTTCGCCTTCGGTTCGGTGACGGCAGAAGTGTTGAGCATGGCCAAGTGCCCGGTGTGGGTATCGGTGCATTGCCAGAAGGGGCCGGCACCTCTTTTCCAGAGGATTCTGTGTGGGCTGGCGCTGGCGGATCCGCATGAGAAGACGCTCGTATGGGCGCTTGAATTTGCAGACGCGTTCCAAGCCAGGTGCGACGTGATTCACGTATCTCCGGATGGCGATGGGCAGCCAGCGAGGGAGGACACACTGCTGAGGGCACAACGTGAGGAAGTGGCGCACATCCGGGAGAGGCTGGGCAAACGGGGGGAAGTGCTTCTGGCGGACGGCGAGTTGGGCCAAGCGGTTTATAGGGCTTCGAAGAACATAGCGTCCGACTTACTGGTGATCGGCCGCAGTTCCCCGGGCAATGCAATCGGACGGGTACACAGCGCGTCGTACCGATTGGTACACGAGGCTGCTTGTCCGGTAGTGAGTGTTTAGAAAGTGCAATCGGGCGGGCGCGCCGAGCCGGCGAGACGGCGGCGGGCCCGCAAAATTTGAAATGAGGAGGCCGCATGGCGCGTGCGCCATTGCAAGAACACAAGCGGGAAGAACCAAAGGTTCCGGTGTGCCCGAAGTGCGGGGCGGAAATCCGGGTGGGGGACTGGCCGTGGTGCCCGCATTCGAAATTGAAGCCATCGAGGCGATTGTGGAACTGGGTGAAGTAGCGCGGGCGGTGGAGGCGCGACCAGTCGACTCGCAGGCCTGAGGCCAGAATCGCGGTTGCCAGGCGCGATGTTTGATGCGCGAGTTGAATCTGCGCCCCGATACCGCAAGGCCCCTCCGAAATGAGGAAAGCGGTCGGCACGGTCACTCGCATCGTCGGCTGACGGTCGGACAGGCCATATTCCTCCACGCGGCGGAGCAAACTACGAAGGGCCGATCTCTAAAAAGGCCATTGCGGTCGCCGCGGATTACGCGCGCACACAACGATCTGGCTTCACTTCTGCGGGGAATTGGGGACCCGGGCGCCGAAAAGGAGTTCCGCGCGGCTCTTGCAATTGAACCCGGAGTCGCGGACTGGCGGACCGATCGACCAATCGGGTCATGCTCCGGGCGGTGCGGGTCGCGATTGCAACGCGTCTGCACTATGCGCGAATGCTCGCCAGTACGAATGATATCGGCGGCGCGGAACAGAAGGCTAAGGCAGCGCTGGCGCTCGATCTGAAACCGAGTCCGCCGCACGCGGGCGCGAGGGAGACTTCCGTATTGCGGCGCGCGATCGCGATCCGAATACCCAGGCCGCAGCGAACGAGATGCTGCGCAGGATCGGTCAGCGATGATCGCTTAGATTAGCGGCGCCCTCAATGCCCCGTGTAATATTCATTGGGCGCGCCCGGCGTCGGACGGCCGGCGGCGATCTGCGCCCCGCGATCATGGGCCTTCTTCAATGGGGCGGTCACGGTGATGCCAGTGCCGGACACTTGTGGGCCGGCCTCGTGCGCAAAAGCCAGCGGCGCGGCGACGGTGATTGTGGCGCCGCCTCTGCCGCCTCTGCCGCCGGTAGTGGCTGCGATTACCGCCGTCTCATGTTTCGCGCCACTATCGATGGTGATGGTCTGGCCGGTGCTAAAACCAAACGCGCTGGCGACAGGGATCAAGGTCGCGCCCACACCAGTGGCGGCGCCCACCGTAGTGGCGCCTGCCGTGCCAACCGTCGCGATCACGGCGGTCTCGAGATTCGCGCCCGTATCGATCGTGATCGTCTGGCCGGCGGCAAAGTCTGCCACACTGGCGACTTTGACATTGGTCGCGGCGGCGGCCGAAGCGGCCGACAAGGTCGTCGTGGGCTGCAACAGGAAATCGGTGCAGTTGCTATCGGTATCGACACCGTCGGGGAAGCGGCCCGCGCTCCGATTGGGTCCGCCTGCGCCCGGAGCGGGCTGGCCGAAACCACCGCGGCCCGGCCCGGGTGAAGGCACGCGGCAGCCACTCTCCCCCGATCCCGAGGTGGCCTGGTAACCCTCGGCGGCCCATGGGTCGACGAGGAGACCGTAGTTGAGGCTGTCCACCACCAGGCCGGCGGCGTCACGCAACACCATGCTGCCAGCCATAGGTGAAAGCGCGGGGCCCCCGAACCACTGGTTGGGCATCGGCGTATCCGGATAGCCCGCGGTCGTGACCGCGGCATCGCGCACCACCGCGTCGATCGGGTGGTCCTTCGCCAGCGGGCTGTCGAGCGTGATGCCCGTGCCGAGCGGTTGGACGGGCTCGTTGCTTGAGTGGGCAAACGCGGTCGCGGGCTTGATGCTGATCCCCGTACCACGATCGCTGAAGGGAAGGTTGGCCGCATGGTTGAACTTGAGCGGGGCGGCCAGGTCGAGGCCCGTGCCCGGATCTACCACGCCCTCGCGGATGATATGCGCGTGGGTGAGAGCTGGCCTAAAGTCGACGCTCGCGCCGCCCGGAGTCGAGGTCTCGACAGCGGTGATGGTGACCGTTTCCTGGTTCGCTGGCGTGCCAATGGTCAGCTTATCGCCCACAGCGAAACTGACCCCGCCCCGTCCCCCGACTCTGATTCTGGTTGCGCCGGCGCTCGCATTCACCGCTAGCGCACCGCGGCTCGCCTGCGTCCCGACTTTCTTGACTGTGACGGTCTCGATTCCATGCCCGACGCTCGCGATGTCCAACCTGATCTTGTCACCGGCCGAAATGTTGGCGACGGACGTCACCTGGAGGTTGGTCTCGCCGCGGTGCGCGTCCGCCCCAAGGAAGGCTTGCGTGCCCGGCTTGCCGACCGCGCTGACCGTGGCCACCTCGTACCGCTCGATCGTTCTTGCGACGGCGGGGTAGGCGGCGCCGTAGCCGAGGGCGATCTTCTCGCCCGCTGCGAAGCCGGCGACGCTCGTGACAGGCACGCTGGCCGATCCAGCCGGGATGGTAATGACCGGACCTTCGGGGAGGGGTTGCCACAGCGTCGTATGGCTGCCGGCCGCTGTCCCGATGCTTGCGATTTTGCGGCTCTCCGTCCCGGCTCCGGTGTCGATGCTGATGGTGTCGCCGACGTTCATGCCCGTCGTGCTCCTGACGTAGATGGTGGCGTCGCCTTTGCGCACGGCGGCCGCCAGCCCGGAGGTAGCGAGGCCGAGCAGGTAGAAGCCGCGAGCCGCGAGCTTCGTCCCGGCCGGGATCTTTATCGCCGAGAAGATGGCCTGCTGGGTGGGATGCTCGGTGAGGGTCCAGTTGGAGAGATCGACGGCGCCGGTTCCGGCGTTGTAGAGTTCGATGAACGAATCCGTCGAGTTGGTGGGGGAACTGATGCGGAACTCGTTGACCTTGATCGGGCTGACGTTCCGTACCTTCTCCGCGGTTGTCTCGGATTGCTTCCTGCCGCTGGTCTGGTTGGTCCACCGGGCGTTGGCGACCAGGTCGCCGTTGAAGGCCGCCGGCCCTGAGGTGATCTTGAAGGTCCCGCTCACGCTGGCGCCCGGCGCGACCGGCTTAGGGAACGTCGCCGAATAGGCCGAGGCGGTCCATCCCCTGGGCACGGTAATGCCCAACTCGAGGCCCACTGCCGGCGCCCCCGTGGTATTCGTGAACGTCACGGTGGTGTCCTGCGAGGATCCCGGTGAGAACGTCTGGAGTCCCGGCGGCGTGGCCTTTGCGGAGAACGGCGCCAGGGTCAGCCGCGGCGCGTCATACCTGGCGGCCACAATATTGGCGTGCACCAGTTGGTCGGTGCCGTTCGACGGGAATGTGCGTGCGGCCGTCATTGCGCCTTCGTAGAACGTGCCCTGCGAGCTGTTGCTGTTGTCGCCGCCGTTGCCCAGCAGGATGGCCCCCTGCTTACGCATCGGGTCGTAGGTGGCGTCGACGCGCGGCCCATCAAACATCACCGCGAGGTCGCCCTTCTGCGCGTCCCCGCCCATAGAGGTCCAGTGGTGCGCTTCGCCCTTGGCGACCCCGGTCACGAATCGCCACGTGATGTTGGGCAAGTTGGGGCATCCTTTACTGGCTCCTTCCGGGTTGACGCAACCGACCAGGTTGTTCTCCTGGTCGGTCATAACCCACGGACCCGGGGCAGGCCCATGGTACCAGGCGCCGGCGCTGCCGAAGTAGGTGGTTTCCATGGTGCCGTTGTCGTCGTCGCGGCTGTCGATCTCGGCGTTGCCGTAATCGAAGCAGCAGCCCGAGTTGTAGTGGTGGCCGTTGATTACCCAGTACTGCCCCTCAGCTTGATCGTCCACTGCGGTACCCTTCGCGTCGTTATGGCGGAGGCCCATGCCCGGCTCGATGAAGACGCCATATGCCTTGTGGCCCATGATCGTAATCGGCGCCATATCGGCGAGCGGGAGGTTGTTGAACCCACCCATGGCCGGGCCGCTGAATCCGCCACGGGGCGCCTGGGTGAGGTCGTTGTGCTTGGGCGATTGGTCGTAGATGGTGGTGATCCAGCAGTAGGTGTTGGCGCAGAACCCATCCTGTGCGGCCGCGTCGGCGTATCCGCCGGCATCCGGGACCGGCGATGCGGCAGGCTGGACGACGCCGATGTTCAAGGTCTTGCCATCCGACTGGCGCAGCACCTGGTAGAGCGGGCCGTTGTAGGAAGCGTACAGCGCCCGCGTGGTGCTGTGGGCGGCCACGCAGGGGTCACCTGCGGCAGCGTAGATATCGCATGGGCCTTTCGGCCTGCGTGGAGGAATATTGGGTCCCGCCCCGGCCTGTTGGGCCAGCGTTAATGCGGCGCCAATCAACGCGAGCGCCAGTCCGAGCATAACCACAAATTTGAATCTCGTTTTCATGTTCATCCAATTCGTTCGTCATTTGCACAGGCGGTTTTTGCAGACACTTGCAAAGCTATCGCAGGGTCACAGTAGTGCGCAAGTCGGCGAATGGTCCAATGCGGAATGAGCCTCAACGCGGGATTTGTTTCTAGAGCGGGATGATCCCGAAATGGGTCCAAAAGGCGCGATGACGGAGAATCCGGCGACAGCCTGCGACATCCGCATCACTCCTCATGCAGGCCGTCCCTCATGCAGGCCGTCGTCCAGGAGTTGCGATTCGGGGCGTGGCGCAGGTAGCGGAGGCTGACGCCCTTGGGCAGCTTAAGCCGGCGGAACCGCGGCGACACGGCGGACGACGGCCGGCCCCGCTCCCAGGCCGCTACTGCCGGTTTTACGTCGGGCCACTCCCAGCCGCCCAGTGTTCCTGCGCCTGAATCCATACGCGAGAGTGCCCGAAGCGTAGATCAGGCAGTTGCACTTCTTCCAGCCATAGCGCGGGGACCCCTGGGCTATGCGAGTGTGCACAGTGTACTACAGCCCATTGCTTCCGGCAGAGCGGAATTGGCTGTAAGTGATTGATTCTATGCTGGCGGTGAGGGTGGGATTCGAACCCACGGAACCCGCAAAGGTTCAACGGTTTTCGAGACCGCCCGATTCAACCGCTCTCGCACCTCACCGTATCGGACTACACTGATTTTCCCACAACTTGCAGGCACTGTCACTATACCGTTTCTTCTGTTTTTCGGCCGGCGCGGCCAACTGTCACAACTTTGTCACAGGTGAGTCGCCGCACGGCGCTCCTTTTGGTTTCCAGATTCGTATGGGCGTAACGCATCGTCGTTTTGATGTCCGCGTGGCCGAGAAGCTCCTTTACCGTCACCAGGTCGGCCCCGTTGGTGTTGAGGCGTGAAGCGAATGTATGGCGCAGGGTGTGCCAGGTGACGTCTTGAAGCCCGGCCTTGCGGCTCGCTCTCTTCAGAGCCGGCCAAAGGTCTTTCCATGGGGCGCCGGTTTCGGGATTGTAAAAGACGTAGTCGTATTTTCTTATGCCGTGCCATCCCGTTACGACGGCCATGGCGTTGTCGTTTAGCGGCATCTCCAGAATGCGGCGGTTCTTGCGAACCACCATTTTGAGCATGCCCTTTTCCAGATCCACCTCCCTCCATTGGAGGGCGAAAATGTCTCCGAGGCGAAGACCGGTGTTGACGGCGAATGTCACCAGGTCGTGAATGCACGGCGGGCAGTGAGACAGTAATGCCGCCTCCTCCTCGTCGGACAGCGTGCGCAGTTTGAGGTTGTTTTCGTCGAGAAATTTCACCCCCTTGACCGGATTTCTTCCGCGGAACAGTCCCCACTGCTCCGCGAGATTGAACATGCGCTTCAAGCCGGCAAGTTCGCGATTGACCGTGGCCGGCGTCACCGATTGCAATCGATCGAGCTTGTACCGCTCAATCGGGAGCGCCGTGATATTGGGAAGCGGCATGGTGCCCAGGGCGGCGTTAAGGTGCGTCAGGATTTGCTGATCCCGCAGCCACGAGCGCTTGTTGGCCTTGGCGTAGTCCATGTACAACTTCCCCAGTTCGGCAAGGGTTATCCGGGCCGGCTTGACGTATTCGCCCCGCGCAACTTCGGATATACGCAAGGCCAGGAACTTCTCCGCCTCGCGTCGGTTCGCAGTGCCGGTGCTGACCTGCACCCGCGCCGTGCCGTTAAAAAAATCCGCATACCAGATTTGGCCTCGTCGGTAGAGTGCCATGTTAATGACCTTTCCACCTCTGGCCAGCCAGATCCATTGTAGGACAGTGGGGGAGGGATTGGATCACCTCCTGCGGATCGAATCGCAGGGACCGGCCCGCCTTGATAAACGGAATCCGCCGCAGGTAGACCCAGTTGTACAGGGTTCCTTTGGAAACGCTGAGACGCTTGGAGAGCTCGTTGATGTCGACAAGAATCACGTCCGTCATGGGAAGCTCCTTTAGCGCCCGGCCCGGCTCAGGATCATGGCCGCTGGCTTGCAGTCGCGCCACTCGACGAGGATCTGACGCAGGCCGAAGGGCTTGAGCGTGAAACCCGTGGGGATGCATCCTTCGATGGCGCCGGTCACGTCGTCGGCCTGGAAGCGGATGGCGCCGTTCTCCGCAACGCCGCTTAAGATGGCCGACGCGGTCCTGGGGCCGGTCGCGGCCGGGGGCCGGCGCGTCAGGGGCGCGAGGGGCATGCAGTTGAGCGTTGCGAAACCCGCGAATGTGCCGGGCGACGCCTGGGGCTTGGGCCGAAGCTCGAACTTCATCGCGCAAAGAAGCGCGCGCCCATCGAGCTGGGCTCTTCCGGCATAGGTTCCAACGTAGGGGCGGAACGGCTGAGCGGCGGCGATCGGGGCCGCGGCGGCCTGGGAAGTCTTCGCGAATGCCATGGACGGCTGCCGCGAGTTTTGCTGTTGCGCGAGGCGCATCGCCACGGAAGCGATGGAGGGGGCGTAATAGACTATCGTCAGGGCGGCGATTGCCCCGGCGGTCTTTTTCTGTTGCGGCGTGATCGTCATGAATTCCTCCCGCTCAAGACATCTCACGCGACCGGGGCTTCCCTCTCGGGCTCGGGCGGCTGTTCCCCTTCGGGCGAATACGCCCGGGCGATATTAATGAGCATCGCCTGGCGCATGTCGGGAGGCGTGTTCTTCGGGAAGCCGGGGAAATGGATTGCACCCAGGTCGTCGTCGCTTGCGCGGTCCTCGAACATCCTGGCGAGGATGGTTCCCTCGAACCGGGAGTCGGCGAGGTCGCGCAGGAACTGCCATCCGCTGTACCAGAGGATCCACCCCTTGATGGCGAGCGCGAAGGCCGAGACCTGGAGAAACAGGGCGAGGTCGGACCGAAAGATGAAAATGCGCTTGAGAATCACGGCGAGTACGAACAGAACCAGGGGCTCAAGAAGGATACGTTGCTTCCAGAAGGAGAGGCTCCCCGGAAGCAGCATGAGCGGGGGCAGGGGCGGGCCCTCGAAAGTGCTCATCAGGGGCTCCCGCGAAATATCGATCATCAGCCGCCATATGCGGACGCCGTGGACGAATGACAGCAGGAAATAGAGTTTGACGAAGGAGTCAAGGCCGATAAGTCCCTCCGGCAGCTGAGGGCCGGCCGGGGGAAGAAAGTGCATGGCCCGGCTCGATATGGACGACATGGCCGCCAGAAAGAGCATGAGCAGGGTTGAGAAAAACACCACGGCCGGCGGGAAATAGCGCGATCCGTGCCAGGGCCTCAGGATCAGCTCGACGGGGCGGGTGAGGATGGCGCAGATGGCGGCCGTGATGTTGATGGCGGCGTTCTGGTATTGCTCGATGGACATGGGTGCACTGTTTTGCGGACCTAACATGGGAGTCTCCTTTATTCGCGCGAGAAATGGACCAGAAGGTAGTTGCAGCCCTTCGGGTTGCGCGGGCTTTTCGTGGCGTTGAAGGCCTTCCCCGACAGATAGACGATGGCCTGGGAGTAGGGATTGGCCGCATTGGGCTTGACCAGCCGCGTGAATTCAATCGGCTCGACGATGTGCTTTAAATGCCGCGTGCCGCCGATGCTTGCGTGGGCCTGGGCCTGCGTGTCGCTTGCGTGATAACTGTCCAGATAGCCGTAGTCGCTGCCGATTTGATCGGCGGCGTAAGTGCAGGTGACGATATCGTTCTGCTGGTGAAAAATCTTGACGGCGAGGTTGCCGAGGAAGCTTTTCGTCTTCGATCCCGGCTCGGTTTCGCCCAGCTCCTCCGAGAGATTGAGGATATTCTGCGTCAGGCAGACGACGGCGACGCGGCTGCCGCGGCAGGTCTGCTGGAAGAAGTTATCGCGGCGCGTGACGAAGTACTGAAACTCGTCCTGCCAGAGAAATACGGGGTTGGGGGACTCGGAGAGCCTTCTGCGCAGCCACGCCCTCTGGAATATCAGCTTGAGAATCACGTTGATGGTGCGGCCCGTTTCGTGCCCGTATTCGAGGAGCGGGAAATCGCAGACGATGATCTTGCCGCGATGGGTCGTGTCCTCCGGCGTGAAGCTGCACTTGCCGCTGCAAAACAGTCGGTAAAACGGATTGAATAGAAACTTATCCGCCATTCCCGACCAGGTCATCTCAAGCGAGCTGCGCGGACGCTCGTCGAAATTCGGCCATTTGTTGAAGATGTATTGCGTGGCGAATTCGAGATCGCTCCACTGATCTTCGCTAAGCGTTTCCTTCCTGTCCTTGATGGCGGCGATGAGCTGGGCGCAATAGGATTGCTCCTGCCAGGCGGGGTCTTCGTGCTCGTCGGGTCGCGTGGGCAGGGATTTGATGACGCGGTCGATGCTCGCGATCGAGACGCGCTCGCGCGCCAGATCCAGCAATTTTATGCAGTTGCGCATGAGTTGCTCGTTGCCGCGCTCCCAAAAGGGTCGTGCGCGTGGCCTACCTCTTTCTTTCCGATGGACACCAGCGTCGAGAAGAAATCGATGGTGCTCTCCATGTCGCCGGCGCCCCGGTCCTTGCGCAGGGAGTATTCGTAGTGGAGCGGATCGAAGCAGTGGCCCGATTCGGCGTTGAAGACGAGAAGGTCCCGTTCACGGCCGCAGGCTCTCGCGTACTGAATCCAGTTGTGGGTTTCCTCGGCCTTGGCCGTGAGGATGAGGCCGCCGGAATCCGGAATACTGAGCAGGCCGTAGGCGAGCTGCTTTCCGCTCGTGCTTGTCTTCCCGGAGCCTGGAGCGCCGGTGATGAGGCATCCCTCGCAAAGCGCCCGGGTGTCCAGATAGTCGCTGGTGGAAAGCGCGAGGACGAGTCGGTCGAGCATGTCGTTACGCGATGGCATGGGTGTGTCTCCGCGAGAGAGGGGCGCGCGGCCCCAAAGAGCCAAGCGCGCCCCGAATCGCTTCTAGCGCAGTCCGCTTGGCGGCGTGCCAAGCAGTATGGCGAAACGTTCGGGCGCGATCCTTACGGGGATCAGGACCGCTCCGCTGCGGTTGACGCGCATCGGCGTTTCGACGCGGGCGAGCCGGTCCGGGAGCGCCTTTCCGGCATAGCCGTTCAGATCGAGGAAGCCGTCGGCGCGGGTGTTCGTCAGAAGGCCGTTGGGCGTCCGGATTTCAAAGCGGTCGGGCTGCGACGTGTCGGCTATCGTGATGAGCAGCGGCTTGCATTCCTGGTTGAACTGCGTAATGCGCGACGTCGCGGAAAGACGGCCGAGATAGCGTGATTCATAAGGCTTGGTCTTCGGGGCCTCTTCGTAAAGGTGCGAGGAGATCGGGCCGGTCATCTCGTCGCCGAAGTTCCAGGAGCCGGGATAGGGGAAGGCGGGAGCGGGGCAGGGGCGCGCCGTGGGGACGGCGGCCTTTCCCGCCGAGGTCTTCGACTTGGGACGTGGATTGGACATGCCGACGCTGGGGTCGGGAAGAGGAATGGGCGAATGAAGCCTGCCTTCGAGGCTTCTGAAGATTGCCAGTGCGCCCGTATTCTGGGCCGTCTGGAGGGTCGTGGGTTGACGGGGCGCCGCGGGCGCCTGGGCGGCGGCCTTGAGGACGATTTCGCCGTTATCCTGCAGCGCGAAGTCGTAGGGAGAACCCGATTGGCTCAGATCCGCCTTGTGCTTGCGCTCCACGAAAATCGCCGTGATGCGGGGAGTGCCTCCGTAAACGGCTTCGTAGGCGACCGTCCCGCCGGTGTTAAGCGACAACGACGTCCCGAGGATGCGGTCGATGCGCTTGCCGTCGATCACGTCGCCGTCGCCCGCCACGAAGCGTTTGGAGGTGAAGACGGCGGTCCGCTCCATGCCGTCTTCGGACCAGCGCGCGACGAAGGCGAAATCGCCGGAATCGTTGAGGGCGACGCCGTCGATGACGGCGCCGCGGTCGAGCGTGTGGCCGCCGATCATGGCGCCGGTCACGACGAGGGGCCTGAATTGATAGCCGCCGCCGGCTTGCTGCGCCGGGGCGGCCGGAATCGCCGGCATTGCCGCAAGGGCGATGATGATCAGTCGTTTCATGTTCGATGCTCCTTAATCGGGTGTTCTTGGGCGGAATCGCCGCGGCGCTTTCCGTCGTTTTCTGGAACCAGTCTGATCCCGATTGACGGCTTCATCCAAGTACATCCGGTTGCCTGCGATTGCGTTGAGTATTGCGGGCGGGCGATAGCTTGCCTCTGGTTGACGGGCCTCTGGCGGCGGGCCGAATGGTGTTAAGAGACTCCGGTGCGCGAATGGGCGGCGGTCACCCTCGGCGACGACGCCAGGCTCGCGTGGGAAGCGTGCGGGGGGCCCGAGTTGAGACAGACTCAATCCAGGTCGGGTGTATCCTTAACGGGTTCGGGCAATCCCGCCTCGGACAGGATGCGGTCGAACTCGGGGAGGTGCCGAAGCGGCGCGAAATAAGGCGCGAACCGTGCAAACAGGCACGCCGTCTGCCTGCCTTTCACCACCTCGCGCAGCGCGTCGAGCGCGGCGGCCGGCTCGCCGAGCCACGTGTTGGCGGTCGCCCGAAAGAACGGCGGCTCGTACCGGTTGCCCTTGCGCCGGTTCCACAGCTGCATGACCGCCAGCGCGTCGGCCCGCCGGCCGGCCTGCGCGAGCAGCCCGACGAGCACGAGATAGGGCTCGCAGAGATCGGGGGCCGCCTCGCACAGCCCGCGGCCGATTCTTAGGCTTTCCTCGCGCTTTCCGGCTTCCATGTAGGTGGTGGAAAGCAGAACGGTCGCGCGAATGTTGGCCGGGTCGAGCTCTAGGGCGCGCAATCCCCAATGGACGGCGAGATCGAACTGCCGGGCGTAGTACCACATTTCGCAGGCGAGCATGGCCTTGCCGGCGGAGCCGGGATCGAGCCGTGCCCAGCTCTCGAAGGCGCTAGCGCCTTTCTCCAGGTTTCCGCGCGAGACTTCGAGGATCGGAGGCCAGTGCGGCGCGCTCTCCGCGAGGGCGTCGGCGCCGGCCAGGCGCAGGGTTTCCTCGGCGCGCCGGAAATCCCAGTCGTAGGTGAGTTCCACGGCTCCGCGGGCGGCCAGGGCGTCTCCCAGCTCGGGCGCAAGCGACAGGGCGGCGTGCGCCGCATCCCGCGCCAGGGGAGCATGCCGCGTCGCCGGGGCGATTCCCGAATCGGCGACCGCCAGGTGCGTCTCGGCCAGCAGCGCGTGCGCGGCCGCGAAATACGGATCGCGCTTGAGCGAATGATCGAGCAGCGCCAGCGCGCGCCGCACGCCGTGGGGCGTCATGCTGAGCGCGCCCTCGCGGGCCTTGAGGTAGAACGTCGCGGCGGCGAGATCCCGCGAGTGCCGGAGGGTCAATTGCAGGCGGCTTCTTTCGTCGTAGATGATGCACAGCCGGCGGGCCAGGCGGATGGCGAGATCGCTCGCCAGATCCAAATCGTCGCGAAGTCCGCCGCGCGCTTCGTAAAACGAATCGCAAAGCGCCGTGGGGCCGTCAATCCACTGCACCGTGACCCGCTTTCGGTTACCCGCCGTTTCTTCCACGAGGCCTTCGAGAATCGCGTCGACGCCCGTGATTTGGTAGTATTCGTGCTTGTCGCCGGTCTTCTCGACGAGCCAGCGCGCCGTCGTCCACGGGACCACGCGGGCCTGGCCGCCGGCGGCGAGGGCGCGCATCAGGTTGAGCGTGACCGCGTCGCAAAAACAACCCCGGTCCCGAAATCCGATGGGCTTAAACGGCAGCACGAGCACCGCGGGCTTATCCGAAAGGCCGGGCATGGAGCCGGGTCCAGGCCGGGGGCCGCGGAGGATGGCCCCGGACGGCAGGAGCCGCGGTTCATAATGCCCGTCCGCGATCGCTATATGAAATCGGTTCAGTCTGCCCTCGGTCTCGTAATAGGCGCCCAGTCGCTCCCGCAATCGCCGCATTTCCGTGCGCACGCGCGAATCGGACGCCGGGTCGTAATCGGGGCTGTAGCCCAGGGCGCTGGTGGCGATTTCATATTGGGAGAAGGAGGGGGAGTCGCGGGCGATGGTCTGGGTAACGAGCCAGGTTAGGGTAGACGGATAAACAAGCTGGACAAATCAGGCGACTTCGGGTACCGTAGGATGGATGATCAGATCCAAACGACCGACGCCGGAAGAGAGCCGCTGGCTGAAAGTTCTGAGTACGCTCAATGAGTATCAGGCCCGGTTG
>DATJRE010000151.1:0-9248 GCA_035505095.1 Bryobacteraceae bacterium
GCCGCGGCCCGGCTGGCTCACCAGCGAGACGCTGCCGTGGTGGGCTTCGGCGGCGCTGCGCACCAGGCTCAATCCCAGCCCCGACCCAGGAATCTGCGCCTCCAGGGCGGCCCGGCCGCGGCTGAATGGCTCGAAGATCTCAGCTTGGTCGGCCGGCTCGATGCCCACGCCGTGGTCTTCCACGCTGATGCGCACCTCCTTCTCGGCCGCCGCGTAGCCGGCGCTTACGCGGATCCAGCGCGCGCCGCCGGCATATTTCTGCGCGTTGCTCAGCAGGTTGTCGAAGGCCGTGCGGAGCAGCTTGGCATCGCCCACGACGGGCGGCAGATCGGAGCCGACCGCCACTTCCACGGCGAACCCGCTGCGCGCCAGTTCCTCTCTGCGCGCCTCCACGCCCTCGCGGATCAGCGCGGCCAGGTCGACCTCATTCTTCGACGGACGGCGCAATCCCGAATGGATGCCGGCATACTGCAAGGTCTGCTCCACCATTTCGTTGAGCCGCCGGCTTTGCTGGTGGATCAATTCGCCGTACTGCCTGACCTTGTCCGCGCCCGCCACCAGCCCATCCGCCTGGTTGCGCGAAAGCATGGCGATGGCCGAAACCGGCGAGCGCAGCTCATGCGAAACGCCGGCGATGAACTGCATTTTCTGGTCCGCCAGGCGCGCCATCCGCTGCGCCCCAATCACCAGGAAAACCATGGCCGCCGCCAGCAGCGCCTCCACCCCCAGGCTGAACAGCACGTCGCGGCGGCGCACCCGTTCGAAGGCCGCGTTCAATGGCAGGCCGCGGTGCGCCACCAGCAATTCCCAAATTCCCGGCCCAAACAGGTCGGCCATGCCCGGGGAAACGAAGGTCTCGCGGTGTTGCACGATCACCGGCGTTCCTCGCGGACGCGGGCCCCGGGGAAACGGCGGCATGGCCATCGCCAGGTGGCCCGGATCGATGGAGAAGAATCGCCTCCGCAGATCGCTCCGCATGGGAGTTCCATACACCGCCGGGCCCGGCGGGCCGTGCGGAACCACCGCGAAATCGTAGTCCTGGGATTCGGTTGCGCCGAAACTCTGGCGGATGAGCTGAGGCAGCAGGGTGCCGCGCAGGTAAGCCAGGTCGAGGCGCGCCAGGAAGCACCGCTCCGGCCCCGGGCTGAAGGCTCTCAGCAGGTGCATGCCGCCTTCGGCACGGTTTTCCGGGACAGTCGGGTTATACACCGGCACCACCAGCGCCGGCGGCTGTTCGAGCGCCCCCGGCGCGCACCGTGGGATGGCCGCCCATCCCGGCAACGCAGAGGCTTCGAACCGCCCGCCGCTGGTGAGGCGCCGCACGCCGGTAGCGCCGGGGGTCTTATCCAGGTAGTAAAGCTCGCCGATCAGCTTGGGCACATCCGAAAGCGGTTGGCCCGCCTGGAGAGCCGGCCAGGCAGTATTCTGCAGGAAGTCCACGGCCTGGCCCGCAACCGCATCGAACTGGTTGGCAAACAGAAAGGCCGCCGATTGCAGGTGCTCTCTTTCGCGCTGCGCGTCGGCCGCCGCCACGCGCGTGGACCAGCGGTATTGCACCACCGCCACGGCCGCAAGCAGCAGGGCCAGCGCCCCGCAGATCGCCAGCAGCATGCGGGAACCGAAGAGGCGTCCCATCAACCGCCATTTTAGCGTCACGGCGGGCGGCTGCCCGGAGTGGCCTGCCTGCCCGAGCCCCATGGGCAGCCGGCTCCGGGCGTGTGATACCTTAATTCTGGTCATGGCGCCCTCGAAATCGGATCGGGAGATCTCGGAGTTTCTGCTACGCGCCTGCCACGACCTGCGATCGGCCGCGCGCGCCGTCCGCACGTATTCCGAGCTGTTCCTGAAGGACGCCGCCAAAGCGCCCGGTGCGCCGGTTGATCCGCGCCTCGGCTTCATCATCGAAGGCTCCCGGACCATCGACCGGCTGCTGGAGGGAATGGTGCAATATTCGCTGGCCCTCCAGACCGACCCGGAATCCTTCCAGTCCGCCCGCATGGATGTCCTGCTGCGGTTCGCCCTGGCGCAGCTTGAGCGGGAGGTGAAAGCCGCCGGCGCCGAGGTGACTTACGGCGAGCTGCCGGAGGTCACCGGCAATCCCGACCGGCTCATGCAGGTGTTTGAAAACCTCATCCGCAACGCCCTGGTGCACCGCGGCACGGCAGCGCCGCGCATCCACATCAGCGCGGAAAAGCAGGGCGACCACTGGCTGTTGGCGGTCCACGATGACGGACCGGGCGTGGAAGCCGACTTCCTGGAGAGCATTTTCGCGCCCTTCGAACGCCTCGCAGGCCCCCAGACGCCGGGCGCCGGTTTGGGCTTGGCCATATGCCGCGTCGTCATGGAGCGCCACGGCGGGCGCATCTGGGCCGAATCGCAACCGGGCAAAGGCGCGACGTTTTCCTTCACCCTACCGGTAAGGTAGGCGCCGTGGCGGCGGTTGCCAATTCGGCGCGGCTCAGCCGTCGATTCCGCTATCGCCCACGCCGGCCGCGCGCACTTTGCCGGTTTCGTAGGTCCGCAGTTTGTTGTGCAAAGTTCGCAGGCACAGGCCCAAGAGCTCGGCGGCGCGCTTCTTGTTGTTCTTGGTGTGTTTCAGGGTCAACCGCACGTAGGCCTCTTCCACATCCACCATGCGCGACCCTACGGGCACCTGCAGGACGTCGTCCGGCGCAGCCGGTGCGGCCACGGGCGGAGGCGCCAGCGTGGCGCCGGGCAGGTGCTGAAGCTGGATTTCGCCCTGGCCCGCCACAATCACCGCGCGCTCAATCACGTTGCGCAGCTCGCGGACATTGCCAGGCCAGGAGCGCGTGGCAAACCAGGCCAGCACGTCGGGGCTCACATGGGTCACCCGGCAGCCGTGCTTCTTGTTCAGATCGCGCAGCAGCGCCGTGGCAATCGGCGGAATGTCTTCCTTGCGGTCCCGCAGCGGCGGCAGCAGCACGTGAAACACGTTCAGCCGGTAGTACAGGTCCTCGCGGAGCTGCTTGTTCTGCACCGCTTTTTCGGGCGCCCGGTTGGTGGCCGCCAGCACCCGCACGGAGATGGGAATGTCGCTGGTCCCGCCCAGGCGGCGGACCTTCGATTCTTCGATCACCCGCAGTAGCTTGGCCTGTGTGCCGATGGGCATCTCACCGATCTCGTCCAGCAGCAAGGTGCCGTTCTGGGCCTGTTCGAAGCACCCCGCCCTCCGCTCCGCCGCGCCCGTGAAGGCCCCTTTCTCATGCCCGAACAGCTCGCTTTCCATGAGGCTTTCCGGCAGGGCCGCGCAATTCACCGCCACAAACGGTCCGGCACTGCGCGGGCTTAAACTGTGGATGGCGCGGGCCACCAGCTCTTTGCCGGTGCCGCTCTCGCCGCTGATCAGCACCGATGCGGTGGTGGGAGCCACCTGGCGGATGAGCGAGAAGACTTCCTTGATCACCGGGGAATCGCCAATCAGGTCGCACAAGACTCCGTGGTAGCTGAGTTGGGAGTGCAGCCGCTCGGCTTCCTTCAGCAGTTGATTCTGCTGCACTGCGCGCTCCAGCAGAGTCCGCACTACTCCCGGTTGCACCGGCTTTTCCAGGAACCAGAAGGCCCCCAATTCATGCACAAAAGAGAGCGCCTGGTCGACGCTTCCAAAGGCCGTCAACACCACCGCAGGGGTACGGTCACCGCGAACCGCCAACTCCTTCAGCAGCGCCACGCCATCCATCCGCGGCATCACCAGGTCGGTGAGAATGGCGCTGGCGGGCAGGCTCGCCAACTGGCTGAGCGCCTCGCGCCCGTCCCCCGCCGTGGTTACCTGGTACCCGAGCGAAGTCACAATGGCAGCCAAATCCGACCGCTGCCCGGCATCGTCATCGACGATTAGAATATGATCCCGCACAAACTTTTCCCTCCACACCCAGACTCAAATTCTACCGCGACAACGTGACTGCCCGCACTGTGCTGGAACTCACTATGGCCCTGGCAGGTGCATCGAATGGCACTGGTGCAGCCCGCTATCTTCACTCGGGGGGCATCCTCACGCTGGCACCGGGATTGCTGCGTTCATTTCGACGGAGGGAGCCAGGCGCAGGGCCGTCCATGCGATTAGACCCGTTAGAGGCCGGAATCTCTTGTTCGGAGGCAAGAGTACCGTGGCAGCGGATGGCGGCTTCCTCCAGTTACTTCCACGGCAGGGCTTTTCAACCATGGTCAGCCCTCCCGCGCTGTATCGACGAATGGGCCGGCGGATTCCAGCACGGCCTTCACATGCTCCAGCAATTCCGGCGGCTGAAACGGCTTCTGCAGGAAATGCACTTCCGGCACCGTCACGTCTAAAAATCTGCGCAGTTCGGCTCCCGCCTGGCCGGACACAAACAGCACCTTCAAGTGCGGCTCGCGAGCCAGCAGAGATTTGGACAGGTCGAAGCCGTTTCCGCCCGGCAGGCGCAGGTCGATCACCAGAACGGCGATTTCACCGGGGTGCTGCTGCTGCACCGCCAGCGCCTCCTGGTAATCCGAAGCTTCCAGGACGCTCCAGGATTCCTGTTGCAGGATGCCCCGCATCAGGTCCCGCTGGGCTGCCTCGTCATCCACAATCAGAACAGTCCTGCGGCTCATGAATATTTCCTGGGGTTTGTAAGCATTCCTTGGTCTCGCCGGTCAGGAGTGGAAGTGGCTCTAGCATGGGGATCGCAACCTGGGGCCTTTTTCCACCCTTCACGAATCCGCATTGCCCGTCCGGCCCGTCCCGCCGTCCGGCAGGGCAATGAAAAAAGTGGCGCCTTTTCCGGTCTCGGATTCCACCCAGATTCTGCCGCCGTGGCGCTCCACAACCCGGCGGGCAATGGCGAGGCCCACGCCGGCACCCGGATAGGTATCGTTATGAATGCGTTTGAAGACTCCGAAAATGCGCTCGCGGTATTTCGGATCGATGCCGATGCCGTTATCGCCCACCGAAAACACCCAGCCGTTCTCCGCTTCGGCGGCGGCAATGTGGATCTCCGGCCGGCCCTCGCCGTGGAACTTGATGGCGTTTTCGACGAGGCCCGCGAACAGGTAGCCGATCTGGTTCGGGTCCCCGTACAACTCGGGCAGCCGGTCGTGGGTCACGCACGCCTGGCTCTGGTCGATGCTCTCCTGGATAGTCGCCAGGGCGCCGGCCAGCGCCGCGTTGGCGTCGAACCGCCGGAAGGGCATCGGTTGGCCGACTACCCGCATGTAGGTCCGAACCCCGTTCAACAGGTTCTCCACTTTGTCCGAAGACGCCTGCAGGAATCCGAACAGGACCTCGTTCTCGCCGTCCTGCCGGGCGCGATGGTTCTTCAGGATCAGGTCCGTCATGGACCGCATCTGGTTCATCGGCCCAACCAGGTCGTGCAGGGAATCGCTGTTCAGCGAGATGGTGCACTCCTCCGCCGGCGTGTTGCCTCCGGCCGGACGAAGCGGCGGAATCCGCAGCCCGTTGGATGCTTTGGTTGATTGTTGCATATTGGCTACCCTCATCACGCCACGCCACGCGCCCGGGTTTCCTCCGGCATTGCCGGCAGCAGGATGCGGAAGCGCGCACCCTTCCCGGGCCGGCTCGCCACCCGCACATCGCCGCCGCTCGACCGCACGAATCCATCCACCGCCGCCAGGCCCAGCCCGCGGCCCGGGAATTTGGTGCTGAAGAACGGATCGAAAATCTTCTTTTGGGTCTCCTCGCTCATGCCGCATCCGGTATCCCGCACTTCCAGCACCACATACCGGCCGGCCGGGATTCTCTGCGATTGCTCGTCCACTTCCACGGTTCCCGTGCGTACCCAGATGGTGCCGGCGGTGCCTTCGCGGATGGCTTCCACCGCGTTCAATACCAAGTCCACCAGCGCCTGCCGCAGGCGCCGCGAGTCGGTGGGCAGCATGGGCAAATCCCGCCCGGGGCGCACGCGCAGCCGGACGTTCCTGGGGATGGAGGGCCGCACCGAATCGCAGGTCTCGCGGACAAGCTGGTTGAGGTCGGTGACTTCGATGCACATGCTGCCCTTGCCCGCGTAGGCCAGCATCTTGCCGGTCAGCTCGGCGGCCCGCTCGGCGGCCCGCACCACGCCTTCCAGCATTTCCTGCGCCGGATGGTCCGGCCCCAGGCTCTCCATCACCAGGCTCGCGCCGCCCAGAATCGCCACCAGCAGGTTGTTGAAATCGTGCGCCACGCCCGCCGCGAGCTGGCCGATTCCAAGGTGCTTCTCCTTCTGTAGATTGACCGTTTCGGCCTGCTTCTGATTCTCGATTTCGGTGCAGGTCCCAAACCAATTGACGATCTCCCGATGGGCGCCGCGGAAGGGCACCGCCCGCGCCAGGTGCCAGAGGTAGGCGCCATCGGAGGCGCGTTTCAGCCGGTGCTCGATTTCAAACACCGAGCCGGATTCCAGGGCCTTGTTCCAGGCAGCCCGGGTGCGCTCCCGGTCATCGGGATGCACCAGGCCGTTCAACCCCAGAAGGCCGCCCTGCTGCAGGCTCAGGCCGCCGTATTCCAGCCACTGGCAATTGGCGTACTCCACGCGGCCGCTGCTGTCGGCCACCCAAACCATTTGCGGAATGGCCTCCAACAGGGTCTGGTACCGCTCGATGCTTTTCTCCAGAGCGGCTCTTTGCTCGTCGATGTGCTGCTGCATTTGAAAGCGCTCGATGGCGTTGGCCACCGAGCGCGGCAAGACATCGCCCACCACCTGTCCCTTGGGCAGGTAGTCCATGGCGCCGCTCTTCAAGGCGTTGACTGCCAGTTCCTCCCCGCCGAACGCCGTCAGCATGATCACGGCGCAGGGCAGGCGCGCATCCTCGCCGCCGAGCCGGCGCAGCACCTCCAAGCCGTCCATATCGGGCAGGTTGAAATCGAGTAACAGGCAGTCCGGCGCCCACGACCGGCACATTTCGATCCCCCGGTCGGCCGAATCGGCTTCGGCGCACTCGAACCGGAACGCCGCCGGCTTCTGCAGGAACCGCTTATAAATCTCCCTGTCTACCCGCTCGTCCTCTACGATTAGCACCTTCCACACGCCGGTCTGTGGCATTTCCGTTCTGCGAAAACAGCAACCCAAGCACCGTTTCGAGGGAAGCGGCGGTTAAGAAGGCTTCGGACCGCGGTTGTGATGCTTCGAACAGTTGGTTCCCAAAGTTCTCTGTCGGAACCCGGCCCAGATTCGATACCATGTTCCGGGAATACGCCTTGCGGAGTGAGGGGCGAGTGGTCTCCGGCGTGCAACACCCTCCTGTAATTCGGTATTTTTCGTACGGCTGGAGAAGTTGGAGCCAGCGTCATCGGTTCATGCATTCTCCCACCGGGTTGCGACCGCCCGCAGGCTCGCCTTTGGGCAACTTCCCGGCGGATGTGTCGGTTTGCGAGAAATTCAATGACGCTGTGCTCCAAGAAGACTTAAGAACGGAGCGGGAAATGGGACCCCTTACGAATATCAGGTATTGCACGGTGGCGGGTGCAAATGTTGCACGGTGCGCACTTTTTCGAGGCGCCGGCCGCCGCGGCCGCGGGGGTGCGCCCAATGTCTGAAATCCTGCTCGCGGAAGACAACCCCGCAGATGTCTTTCTGATTCGCACGGCGCTTGAGGAGCACGGGGTAGACGCCCCTCTGCAGGTGGTTTCCGACGGACGCGAAGTTTTGCAGATCCTGCACGAAGAGCAGGCGCTCCCCGCCAGCCAGTTGCGGCTCATCATTCTGGACCTGAACCTGCCGCGCCACGATGGCATCGAGATCCTGCAGCGGCTGCGCCAGTCGGACCAGCTCGCGGCCATCCCGGTGGTCATCCTGACCTCATCCGATTCGCCGCGCGACCGCATTGTCGCCAGCCAGCTTGGCGCCGCCCGCTATCTGCGCAAGCCCTCCAATCTGGACCAGTTTTTAAGCCTGGGAGCGGTCTTCAAAGAAGTTCTAGGACAGTCTGACGATGAAAGCGAAAAAGCTTGAGGAGCCTGTCGTGGAAGCTCAATCCCTTACGGACACTCTGGATACCAGCACCTTGCTCAAAACCCTGATCGCCTTCCGGGATGGCGACTTTTCGGCTCGGCTGCCGGTGGACCGCACGGGCATAGCGGGCAAGATTGCCGACACCCTGAACGACATCTTTAAGCTCAATGAGCGCATGGCCAGCGAATTTGCGCGCATCTCCGGCGCCGTGGGCAAGGAGGGCAAGATTAACCAGCGGGCCAGCCTGGGGGCGGCATCGGGGCGCTGGGCGGAGTGCCTGGAATCGGTCAACGGGCTGATTGGCGACCTGGTGCAGCCCTCCACCGAAGTGGCCCGCGTGATCGGCGCGGTGGCCAAGGGCGACCTTTCGCAGACAATGGCCCTGGAAGTGGACGGCCGCTCGCTCAAAGGCGAGTTCCTGCACACCGCCCGGGTGGTCAACACCATGGTGGCGCAGTTGAATTCCTTCGCTTCGGAAGTGACCCGCGTGGCCCGCGAGGTGGGCACCGAGGGCAAATTGGGCGGGCAGGCGGTGGTGCAGGGCGTGGGCGGCGTGTGGAAGGATCTGACCGATTCGGTCAATTCCATGGCCGGCAACCTCACCGCGCAGGTCCGCAACATCGCCGAAGTGACCACCGCGGTGGCTAATGGCGACCTTTCCCGCAAGATTACGGTGGATGTGCGCGGGGAAATCCTGGAGCTCAAGAACACCATCAACACGATGGTCGATCAGCTCGGCTCCTTCGCTTCGGAAGTGACGCGCGTGGCGCGCGAGGTGGGCACCGAGGGCGAACTCGGCGGCCAGGCGGAAGTGAAGGGTGTGGCTGGCGTGTGGAAAGACCTGACCGATTCGGTCAATTCCATGGCTGGCAACCTGACGGCGCAAGTCCGCAACATCGCCGAAGTGCCCACCGCGGTGGCCAATGGCGACCTTTCCCGCAAGATCACCGTGGATGTGCGCGGCGAGATTCTGGAGCTGAAGAACACCATCAACACCATGGTGGACCAGTTGAACGCTTTCGCTTCGGAAGTGACGCGTGTGGCGCGCGAAGTCGGCACGGAAGGCAAGCTGGGCGGCCAGGCGTTTGTGCCGGGCGTGGCCGGAACGTGGAAGGATTTGACGGACAATGTTAACTCCATGGCGTCCAACCTGACCGGTCAGGTCCGCAACATCGCCCAAGTGACCACGGCGGTGGCGCGCGGCGACCTCTCACGCAAAATCACGGTGGACGTGAAAGGGGAAATTTTGGAACTGAAAAACACGGTCAACACGATGGTGGACCAATTGAACGGGTTTGCCGCGGAAGTGACGCGCGTGGC